>CANJHI010000134.1 GCA_947474005.1 Alphaproteobacteria bacterium
AAAAAACCCAGTTTCTCAAATCGGCATTCAAGTCGGTGACACCCCTAAAATCCGTTTTCTCCTTCTTTATCAGTGCGATACCCTACACCCTCGGCAAAATTGCCGGACAGCAGTGATGCCAGAACAGTTTTTCCAGAGCCCGCCCCGCCGGCGACCAAGGTTGAACGCCCGCGGGGAAGACCGCCCCTGGTCGCAATATCGAGCCCAACAATGCCGGTTGCTGCCTTCATTACGCGCTCCTGCATTACCCTCTGCAATAAGGACGGAACCCGCAAAAGCATAAGGATGAGACAAAACGGCGGATGTTCAAAAAAGGACAGTCAGTACTCTTTGGCGCGCCCTCGAGGATGTGAACATCTGCACCGCAGATCGAGGTCGTAGTGATGCACCAATGCGTCCAACGGGCCGACATCACGCACGGGCTTGGAGTGGGAGAACGATGCGGCCGGGTTCGACGAATATTGCGGCTTTCATTTTGGGCGCGGATGGGACCTCAAGAGATATCCAAGATGCGCCGCGCGACGATGACGCTAATCGTATTTGGCCGACTTCTTCAGCGATTTGGTCTTCGCTCGCTCGACCACTTTCATTTGACGGCGCGTGGCGAGTATCCGCGCTACCGCCTTCTTCATGAGTGGGTCCGTCACGATAGGGGGACGCGTCGCCATGGCACATAAGCCTTTGTTGGAACCAAATCTGGTGAATGGTCCTATGTTGATCGAGATTTGCGGCCAGGACACGAAGAGTGAGATGCCTGAAAGCGCGCACCTTTACGAACACTAGGCAGTGGGATGGCGTGCGTCTGTCCGCAATTGAACACAGCAAAAATCGCACGAGCCAATCTTCAGGGAGTTGTTCATGCTCCATCTGCCGACCCGCAACAGCCGTGTCGAAGAGGACCTGATCGACCAGTTCTTCAACTCGAGCGAAAGGCGACCAGGCCGGGCGCTGAGGGTGCGGTGTGCGTCGTGCAGGCAGCCGCGGTTGCCCACCAGGGTCCCGCGCGCCGCGGAGGAGACGATCTCGCCGAACGGCGTCACGCGGTTCTGCAGCGGCATGTCCTCTTTTTGCCTGCGGGCGCTTCCGGCAAAGCGGACGGCGGCGCTCTGCGTTCTTGTCCTCCCAGCCATGCAAACGCCGATTTGCAGGTTCGACAGGATTATGATAAGAAAAAGACTATCTTGGTGGAGGTGCGCTTCCGCCACCCGTGTGTTCATCCGGCCCGCCCGCGTCCTGTTCCCAGGCCGCTTCGGCGGGCTTTTTCATGTCCCCCGTTCATGTCCAGGGAGTTGCCAATGTCCGCCATCGTTCGCCGCCGCCGCATCACCGCCGCCTCGCCCACGCCCGAAAAGCTCGCGACCTTCCTGCGTCACCTGGAGGAGAGCGGCTCGGTGAGCTTCGCCGCCGAGCGCACCGGCATCGGCCGCAACACTGTGTACGAATTGCGCAAGGTCGATCCCGCGTTTGCGCGCGGCTGGCAGAAGGCGGTGGCGATGGCGGTCGAGAGCCTGCGCGACATCGCCATCGTCCGCGCCCGCGACGGCACCGAGCGCGCGCTGTGGCGGTGTGGCCGGCGGGTGGGCGTAGTCCGCGCGCGGTCCGTCATGAACAATCCGAACAACTTGAACACGAACAGAATCGAAGACGCGTTGGTGTCCTTTTTGACGTGCCTGAAAGGCCCGTTTTGTCGGCGTTTTCTCGGGCGCTGTTTTTGAAAAAACGCGATTTGATGTGATTGGGCGCGATTCGGTGTTCAAAAAAGACGATTGCGGCGCGCTCCGATGAACCTCCGCGATATCGAGCGGCACAGCTCCGCGATTCGGGCCTGTGCCCGAAGGACATCGGCGTTGTATCGGAGGTTTTGGGCAAACCATTGAAGCCGCGGGCAAATCATCGCCGCGCGGCACAGGCAGCGGCACGGCTGGCGCCGGTTTGCGGCACAGTCCGTGTGCCGCTGCCCCCTCCGAAAGGCCGGTCTACTCGACCAGTTCCGACAGCCGCTTGATGATGCGGGTGGGCTGGGCGGTGGCGTGGGCCGGGACGCCGGCGCCGAACGGGTCGTACCAGATGCCGCACATGCCGAGCTGTTGCGGCGCCACGACTTCCCATTCGTAGTTGTCGCCCACCATCCACGCCTCGCCGGGGTCGACGTCGAGCCGCTCCAGCGCATGACGGTAGACCGCGAGCTCGGGCTTGCCCTGGCCGAACTCGCCCTCGATCTGGATGTGATGGAAACGATGCGCGAGCTCGAAGCGCTCGATCTTGGCACGCTGGGTTTCCGACGCACCGTTGGTCACCAGCGCGAGGCGCACGCCCGCGTCGCGCAGGGCATCGACGGTGGCGTGGGCGTCGGGATAGAGCCGGTATTCGGTGCGGCGCAGCTCGGTGAAGGCATCGGCGATGCGGTCGGCCAGTTCATCGTCGGGCCGTCCGAGCTTCTCCAGGCCGCGCCGGACCGAGAGCCGCCGCGCGCCCGGGATGTTCAGCCGCCACTTGGCGGCTTCGGCGCGGTCGTTCCAGAAGGCGCGTGCTTCTTCCATGACGGCCACGCGCACGCGGTCGATGGCTTCGGGATCGTGCGCGTCGAGGTGCGCTGCGAAGACATGGAGCAGGCGCGTCCACGCCTCCTCGGGCTGGGCGTAGGCGCGGATCAACGTATCGTCGAGATCGAACAGGATCGCCTTCGGAAGCGCAGCCACTAGTTCACCGGGCTCGCCGTAAAAGTGCCGGGCGCGGGGCTGATCACCACGTTGCGGTCGCCCTGGACTTCGATGACGGCCAGCGCGCGCTCGGAGCGGCCGTCGGGCAGGAAGCGGAAGATGCCGTCGACGCCGGACCAGCCGGCGGGATTGGTGATCGCCTCGGCCGAGAAATCGCCGCCCGGTTTCAGGCGCGCGAGGTGGCCCGCCAGCGCCACGCCATCGTAGGCGAGCGTGGCCAGGCGGTGCGGCGGGCGTCCGTAGGTCGTGACGTAGCGGCGCTCGAAATCGGCGCGGCGCGCAGGGTCCGGCGCGGCATACCAGGCGCCGCGCAGCATGGTGTCGGCGCCGATGCCGGGCACATCCCAGACGCCGGTGCCGATGAACTGCACCGCGGCCTTGTCGAGGCCGGCCGCGGCCAGCGTGGCGAGCACGGAGGAGAGCCGGGGCGGCGGCACCGGCACCAGCACCGCGAGCTTGCCGTCGCCCTTTATTTCACCGGCGAGCCTGCGGGCCGCCGTCATGAGATCGTTGCTGCTCGCGTCGTAGAGTTCGGCCGCGACCACCGTGCCGCCGCGCACGGCGACATGGCTTTCGAGGGTGCGCGCCATCTGCTCGCCATAGGGCGTGTTGGGCGCGAAGGTGGCGAAACGCTTGATCCCGGCCTCGATCGCATGGTCGACGACGCGGCGGACCTGCGGCGGGGCGGCGATGCCCATGATCCAGACGCCGCGCGAGGCGGCCGATTCGTCGTTGGAGAAGGAGACGACATTGGCCCCACCCTGGGCCACCAGCGGTGCCAGCGCCGTCGCCGAGGTGCCGAACAGCGGTCCCAGCACCAGCGCGGCGCCGGCGGTGCGGGCCTGACGATAGGCTTCCAGCGCGGCTTCCGGGGTGCTGCCGCTATCGTAGCTCGAAAGGGCGAGCTCCTTGGCGCCCGTATCGAACAGCGCCATTTCGGCCGCCTGCTGCATCGATTGGCCGATGCCCGAGGCCTGCCCGGTGAGCGGCAGCAACAGTGCGATGCGCGTCTTGCCCGATGCCGTCGTCTGCGAACCGGCCGAGGGCCTTGGAGTCGTGGTCGGCTTGGCCGGCGTGCTAGTCTGGGGCGCATCGCTGCAGGCCGCCGCGAGGAAGAGGGTGGCCAGGACCGCGATAAAGGACGAGCGCATTGGCGCGAAACTCCGGCAAACGGATCGATATGAGTGTGGGCGAACAGTCGGAAGCTAATGACGGCCAAGCTGGCGGGGGCCAAGCTACCGGGGGGCAAGCCCGGCGTAAACCACCGCTGGCACCCGGGCTGCATATTGTTGCCACACCGATCGGCAATCTTGGCGACATAACGCTGCGTGCCCTCGATGTACTGCGGGCCGCCGATCTCGTCGCCTGTGAGGACACCCGCGTGTTCGCCAAACTGGCCAGCCACTACGGCATTTCGGTCCCGACCGTCGCCTACAGCGACGCCACGCAGGATCTCGCCGAGCCGCGCATCGTGCGCGCCCTGGCCGCGGGCAAGCGGGTGGCGCTGGTGTCCGACGCCGGCATGCCGCTGATCTCCGATCCCGGCTATCGCCTGGTCCAGGCCGCCATCGCCGGCGGCCATGCCGTCACCTCCGCGCCCGGCGCCTCGGCGGTGCCGATGGCGCTGGCGCTGTCCGGCCTGCCGACCGACCGCTTCTACTTCGGCGGCTTTCTGCCCGCCCGCGAAGGCGACCGCCGCCGCGCCATCGGGGCAGTGGCCGGCATGCCGGCGACCCTGGTGTTCTTCGAGGCGCCGCACCGGCTCCTGGAATCGCTCGTCGATCTCGCCGATCTTTTGGGCGACCGGGCTGCCGCCGTTGCCCGCGAGCTCACCAAGCTGTTCGAGGAGGTCCGTCGCGCGCCGCTCCCCGAGCTTGCGGCCCACTACGCCGAGCATCCCGATGTGAAGGGCGAGATCGTGATCGTGATCGCGCCGCCCGGCGAGGCCGGTGCGCCCGACGGCGCGGTGCTCGATGGGGCGTTGCGCACGGCGATGGCGGGCGCATCGATCAAGGATGCGGCGTCTGAAGTGGCGGCGCGCTTCGGCCTGAAACGACGGGATGTCTATGCCCGTGCCCTCGAACTGAAGCGCGAGGCCTCGTCGTGACCATCGCGGCCCGGCAGAAGGCGCATCGCCTCGGCCATGCCGCCGAATGGCGCGCGGTCTGGCGGCTGCGCCTGGCTGGCTATTCGATTCTCGCACGACGCTACAAGACCAAGCTGGGCGAGATCGACATCGTGGCCCGGCGCGGCAACCTGCTGGCCTTCGTCGAGGTCAAGGCGCGTGCCAATGCTGGCACGGCGGCCGATGCGCTGGGCGGCCGGCAGTTCGGCCGCGTCTCGCGCGCCGCCAGCCTGTTCGTGGCGCGTCATCCGCACCATGCCGCCTGCTCGCTGCGCTTCGACGCGGTGCTGGTGAGTGGGTCGCTTTGGCAGCGCGTCTGGCCAACGCACCTGCCCGATGTCTGGCAAGCGCCGGAGTAGGATCAAAGTGTCGAGCGTCGAGTTGGAAACCAACAGGCGGCTCGCCCGCCTGCGCGATCTCTGCGCCGGCGACGGCGAGCGCCTCGATCTTCTGGAAGCGGCGCTGGCGCTGAGCGCCTTGCGCCACGACGATACGGTCGATCTGGCTCCTTACCGTTTGCATGTGGCGGCGATGTCCGCCGATCTGGCCGATCTGGTCCGCCGGCGCGGCGCGAGCCCTGAATCGCTGGCCGAGGTGCTGGCCCAGTCCTATGCCTACCGCGGCGACAGCGAGACCTACGACGACCTGCAGAACGCCGACCTCGCGCGGGTGATCGAGCGGCGCCAGGGGCTGCCGGTGGCGCTCTCGATCCTCTATCTCCATGTCGCCCGGGCGCAGGGCTGGACTGCCGAAGGGCTGGCGTTTCCTGGTCACTTTCTGCTGCGCGTCGAGATCGATGGCGCCCGGCACGTCGTCGATCCCTTCCATGACGGCTGCGTGCGCGATGCCGCCGATCTGCGCAATCTTCTGCGCCAGGTCCTGGGGCCGACGGCGGAACTCCGTCCCGCGCATTTCGATCCGGTGCCCGACCGAGAGGTGCTGCTGCGGCTCGAGAACAATGTCCGGCTTCGCCTCGTCAAGCGGGAGGAATGGGACGGGGCGGCGCAGTCGCTCGACCGCATGCTGGCGATCGCGCCCGACCGGCCGGAGCTGCTGTTCGAGGCCGGCCAACTCCATATGCAGCTCGACAAGCGCCGGGCCGCGATTGCCGCCTTCCAGCGGTTTCTCGATCTCGACGGCGGCCGGGGCGATCCCGAACTCCGCCAGCGCGCGTCAGCCCTGTTGCAGGAACTGCGCCGCGGGCTTAACTGATCCCCGCACCGATCCACGATTCTCCTCCATTCCGGGACTCTTTCATGACCCTCACTGTCGCCATCCAGATGGACCATGTGTCGACCATCGACATCGACGGCGACTCGACGTTCGTCTTGGGCCTCGAAGCCGAACGGCGCGGCTATGCGCTGTGGCATTACACGCCGCCCGACCTGATCTTCCGCGACCGCAAGGTGTGGGCGCGGGCCCAGCCGATGAAGCTGCGGCGCGAGAAGGGCAATCACTTCACCCTGGGGGCGGCAGAGATGCTCGACCTGTCCAAGGTCGATGTCGTGTTGCTGCGCCAGGATCCGCCGTTCGACATGTCCTACATCACCACGACGCACGTGCTGGAGCACATCCATCCCAAGACGCTGGTGGTCAACGACCCGGCCAGTGTGCGCAACGCGCCGGAAAAGTTGTTCGTCACCCATTTCGACAATGTGATGCCGCCGACGCTGATCACTGCCGACGCGCGCACGCTCAAGGCGTTCCGCGACGAGCACAAGGACATCATCCTGAAGCCGCTGTTCGGCAACGGCGGCGCCGGCGTGTTCCGGGTGCGGCCCGACGACGAGAACTTCAATTCGCTGCTGGAGATGTTCTCGCAGCGCAGCCGCGAGCCGATAATCGCCCAGCGCTATCTCCCCGAAGTGCGCAAGGGCGACAAGCGCATCATCCTGATCGACGGCAAGGCGGTGGGCGCCATCGACCGTGTGCCAGCCCAGGGCGAGGCACGGTCCAACATGCATGTCGGCGGCGTCGCGGTGAAGGCCAGCCTCACCAAGCGCGATATCGAGCTGTGCGAGATTATCGGTCCCGAACTCGCCCGGCTCGGGTTGATCTTCGTCGGCATCGACGTGATCGGCGACTATCTCACCGAGATCAACGTCACCTCGCCGACGGGCCTGCAGCAGATCAACCGTTTCGACGGCGTATCGCTGGAAGCCCAGATCTGGGACCGCATCGAGATGCGCTACCAGGAAACCCGCGGACCCAAGTAGTGGCTGCGGCCAAAGCCGCGCCGATCTGGGTCACGGGCGCGCTGACGCTCGACCCGGCGGAGATCGAGGAGAGTTTCGTGCGCGCCACCGGACCCGGCGGCCAGCATGTCAACACGACCTCGACCGCGGTCCAGCTGCGCTTCGACGTGCGTCATTCGCCGTCGCTGACGGACGACGTCCGCGTCAGGCTGGAACGCCTGGCCGGGCGGCGGCTCACGCGCGACGGCGTCCTGGTGCTGATGGCCCAAGGGCAGCGCAGCCAGAAGCGCAACCGCGAGGAAGCGCTGGACCGCTTGGTCGCCCTGGTCCGGGAGGCCGCGCGGCCGCCCGTGCCGCGCAAGAAAACCCGGGTCAGCAGGGCCGCCAAGCGCCGCCGGGTCGACGACAAGAAGCACCATGGCGCGATCAAGTCGCTGCGAAGCGGGCGTGCCGAAGACTAGACGCGTGCTACTGTGGCCGCCGGCAACGGAAGAGGTGTCACGTGGCAGACGTTCGTAAGGAAACCGACAGCCTCGGCGAGGTGAGCGTCCCCGCCGACAAGCTGTGGGGCGCCCAGACCCAGCGCTCGCTCGAACATTTCAGCATCGGCCGCGATCTGATCCCGCGCGAGATGGTGACCGGCTACGCCACGCTGAAGAAAGCGGCGGCCAACGCCAACCACGACGGCAAGCGGTTGGACGATACGGCACATAAGCTGATCGTGCAGGTGTGCGACGAGATCCTGGCCGGCCAGCACCACGACATGTTCCCGCTGCACGTCTGGATGACCGGCAGCGGCACCCAGTTCAACATGAACGTGAACGAAGTCATCTCGAACCGCTGCTGCCAGATCGCGGGCACGCCGCTCGGCAGCAAGGCGCCGGTCCATCCCAACGACCACGTCAACATGTCCCAGTCGTCCAACGACACCTTCCCGTCGGTGATGTACATCGCCGCGGCGGTCAACGTGACCGAACGATTGGTGCCGGCGGTCCAGGCGCTGCACGCTTCGATCGATGCCAAGGCCAAGGAATGGGACGACATCGTCAAGATCGGCCGCACCCACATGCAGGATGCGACGCCGATCACGCTCGGCCAGGAATGGTCGGGCTATGCCGGCCTGCTGGCCGACGATCTCGAGCGCCTGCAGGACTGCCTGAAGGGCGTCTATCGCCTGGCGCTGGGCGGCACCGCGGTCGGCACCGGGATCAACGCCGCTCCCGGCTTCGACCTGGCGGCAGCCGCCGAGATCGCCAAGCTCACCAAGCTGCCGTTCGTGTCGGCGCCCAACAAGTTCACCGTGCAGGGCTCGCACGACGCGCTGGTCCAGCTCTCGGGCACGCTGCGGACGCTAGCCGTTTCACTCTACAAGATCGCCAACGACATCCGCCTGATGTCGTGCGGTCCGCGCGCCGGCTTCGCCGAGCTGGAAATCCCCGAGAACGAGCCGGGCTCCTCGATCATGCCGGGCAAGGTCAATCCGACCCAGTGCGAGGCACTCACCATGCTGGCGGTGCAGGTGATGGCCAACGATGTGGCCGTGGGCATGGGTGGCGCCGGCGGCTATCTCGAGATGAACGTCTATAAGCCGCTGATGATCTACAACATCACGCACTCGATCACGCTGATGACCGACGGCTGCACCAACTTCCGCAAGTTCCTGGTCGAGGGCACCAAGCCCAACCTCAAGAAGATCAAGGAATATGTCGACCGGTCGCTGATGCTGGTGACGGCGCTGGCGCCGGTGATCGGCTACGACAAGGCTTCCAAGATCGCCCATTACGCGATGGACAACGACCTGACCCTGAAGGCCGCGGCGCTGAAGCTGGGGTTCGTCACCGAGGCCGAGTTCGACAAGGTCGTCGATCCTAAGAAGATGGTCCGGCCCTACGTCGCGACCGAGTAGGGCGCCTCCAGCAACGCTAGCTTTCGACCAGCCAGCGCCGCTCGGTCATGAACCGGGCGGCGGCGAGGCCCATGGCCATGGCGCCGACCACGAAGCAGAAGTTGGCGCCGGCCTGCAGGGCCGTCAGCACCTGGCCCTGGTTCAGCATGACGATGGTCTGGAAGGCGAACAGGCCCGGCGTCATGATGATGATGCTGGGCACGGTCACCGCGATGCGCGGCTCGTGCAGGCGCGCTTCGACCAGCGACGCCAGCAGGCCGACCAGCAGGGCGCCCAGGAAGGTCGCGGGCGGCAGCGGCATGCCGAGATCGTGCAGCGCGAGCCGCAACTCGTTGCCGAGCAGCGACAGGACGCCGACGGCCAGCACGACGCGTGTCGAACTGTTGTAGAGCGCAGCGAAGCCGAAACCGGCCAGCAGGCTCGCCAGCGCGCGCAGGGCCAGCGTGAGCGGAACGATACTGGGCGGCGTCGCCGGCGCCACGGTGGCGGCGAGCCCTGCGACGGCGGCCACGGCGGAAAGACCGATGGCCGCCGCCAGCAGGATCATGGTCGAGTAGAACAGCCGGCTGAGCGACGCGATCGGCTGGTGCTGGACGGCGTCGAGCAGCGACGCCACGAGCGGGAAGCCCGGCACCAGGAACAGCACGGAGAAGATGAAGCCCGCCGCATGACCCGGCCCGAAGCCGGTGGCGCCCAGCGTGGCGATGCCGATGCAGTAGAGGCCGGCGGTGGCGACGGTCGTGAGCGCGGTCACGGCGTACTGGTTGCCGCGATGCCGCAACAGCAGGGCGCGCAGCGACTGGCCGAAGCCGCCGGCCGCGACGGCCATGGCGGTGCCCAGCATGTCGCCACCGTTCAGGTAGGAGAAGGCGCCCGAGGCGAGGCCGATGGCGATCGCCACCGTCGCGATCGACCGCAACGGCGGGACCGCCTCGAGGACATCGAGTTCGCTCGCAAGAGCATCGGACGTGAGGCCGCCGTTACTCTGGTGGGCAAGCTTTTCCAGCGCCGCGATGCGCCAGGCGTTGATGCCAGGGGGGCCGATCTCGCAGGTGATGGTCACCAGCTCGCCGCCCTTGCGGGCGCTCGCCGTCATGCCGTTGAGCGCAATCTGGACCGCGAGACCCTCGATGCCGAGGCGGTGGGCCAGCGCCTCCATCGATTCGCGCACGCGGAAGGCGGTGTCACCCGCCTGCATCATCAGCCGGCCGAAGCGCAGAAGGACGTCGAGCGTTTCCCGGACGGCACTCAAACCGTGTGCAACCCCAGCACTTCCGCCGTCTCCTTGCGGACCCGCTCGGTGAGCGCGGCGTCGGTTTTTAGGTCATGGCCGTAGGAGGGGATCATCTCCTTCAGCTTGGGCACCCAGTGGCCGACGAGCTGTTCGTGGAAGCAGTTCTCCAGCATGTGAACCATGATCCAGACCGCCGTCGACGCGCCGGGCGATGCGCCGAGCAGTGCCACGATCGTGGAATCGGCCGAGTGCACGATATCGGTCCCGAACACCAGCTTGCCGGTGCGGGCCTGGTCCTTTCGGATGATCTGTACCCGCTGGCCCGCGACGTCGAACTCCCAATCATCCTCGTTCAGGTTGGGATAGAACTCGCGCAGTGCCTTGAAGCGATGGCTCTTGGTCTGCACCACCTGTCCGACCAGATATTCCTCCAACGAGAAATTATCCCGCGCTACGGCGAGCAGCGGCAGGAGATTGTCCGGCCGGATCGACAGCGGCAGGTCGAACAGCGAGCCCTTCTTCAGGAACTTGGTTGAGAAGCCGGCATAGGGCCCGAACAGGATCCAGCGCTTGCCGTCGACGTAGCGCGTATCGAGGTGGGGAACCGACATGGGCGGCGATCCGCTGGCCGCCATGCCATAGACCTTCGCCATATGGCGCGTGGCGATTTCCTGCTTGCCCGACCGCAGCCAGATGCCGCTCACCGGGAAGCCGGCGAAGCCGTCGGCTTCGGGGATACCGGATTTCTGCAGCAGCGTGAGCGCGGCGCCACCGGCGCCGAGGAAGACGTAGCGCGTACCGATCGACTTTTTGGCGCCGGACTTCTCGTCCTGGACGTCGATCGTCCAGCCACCGTCCGACCGGCGGTGAAGGCCGGTCACCTCTTGCTCGAACTGGATCGAGAAACCTTCCTGACGCCGCAGGTAATTCAGCAGGTTGGTGGTGAGGGCGCCGTAGTTCACGTCGGCGCCTGTCACCATGCGCGTAGCGGCGACGACCTGGTTGGGGTCGCGGCCCTCCATGATCAGCGGTGCCCATTCGGCGATCTGCTTGTGGTCCTCGGAATACTCCATGCCGCGATAACAATGATGGGCACTCATTGTGGCGTGGCGCTTCTTCAGGAAGGCCGCCCGATCGGCGCCGATCACGAAGCTCATGTGCGGCACCGGATGGATAAAGGAGTCCGGCGATGCGATCGCGCCCTTCTTGATCAGGTACGACCAGAATTGCCGCGACATGTCGAACTCGACATTGACCTCCAGTGCCTTGGAGATGTCGACGCTGCCGTCGGCGTTCTGCGGCGTGTAGTTCAATTCGCAGTTGGCGGCATGGCCGGTGCCGGCGTTGTTCCAGGGGCCCGAGCTTTCCTGGGCTTCTCCTGGCAGCCGCTCAATGATCTCGATCTTAAGATGAGGCTGCAGCTCCTTCAGGAAGGTAGCCAGCGTCATGCTCATGATGCCGGCGCCCACCAGGACGACATCGGCATCGGTAACGGCGTTGCTCTCGCTCATGCGATTTCCCTCGAAGGTTTACGCGGCACGCGTGAACGGCACGGGATCGTCGTGTCCCAGGACGACATAGACGCGGCGCCACGGCTGATCGTCGACCAGCTTCCAGGTGTGGCCGCCGCCGGCAGTGTCCTCGGCCAGCAGGATGTCACCCGGCTTCAGCGTGAAGTGCTGGCCACCGCGCGTCTGAAAATCGAGGGTCCCGCTCAGCGTGATGACGAGCTGGCGGACCGGCGCGGTGTGCCAGGCGAGCGTGCCGCCCGAGGCGGTCTCCTGGAACGAGGCGTGGGAGACCGGCAGCTTGCTGCTCAGAAGGTCACCGTGGGCGCCGGGCTCCAGCTCGATCCAGCCTTCTTCGGCATGCGAATTCTGGTCTTCGCCGGTCCAAATCCGCACGCATCGGATCATTACGCCACTCCTCGCATCGCAGACGATTCCATACCGTGGAAGACCGTAGTATGGGCCCGTTCGACTGGCAAGAAATCGGGCCGCCGTCTGGCTTTTACGGGATGCTGGTTCGCGGCATGATGTTACGAAGCAAACATGAAAATGACGGCGATAAAGGGAAGAAACACCATGAAGATCGTTCAATGGCTCGCCGGGCTCGCGGTCGCGGCGGGTCTCCTGCAGGCGGGAGTCGTCTCGGCGCAGCCCTATCCAAGCAAGCCGATCAGGCTGATCGTTCCCTTCGGTCCCGGTTCCGCCAGCGACATCCTCGCCCGCATCCTCTCCGAGCCCCTGGTCCAGGCGCTGGGTCAGCCCATCGTCGTCGAGAACAAGCCCGGCAACAACACGACGCTCGGCACCGAGCTCGTCGTACAGTCGCCGCCGGACGGATACACGCTGGGCCTGCTCACCAACTCCGGCCTTGCCGCCAGCCCGGGCGGACTCACGTCAGGCGTGCGCTACGATCCCGTCAAGGACCTCGCCTATATCACGATGGTCGCCTCGGTGAACTACCTCCTGCTCGTCAACACGGACGTCCCGGCCAAGACGGCGGCCGAGCTGGTCACGCTGGTCAAGGCCAATCCCGGGAAGTTCAACTACGCGAGCGGCAACACCGGCGGCATCGCCTACGGCGGCTATTTCAAGAACGCCCATCAGCTCGACATGACCCACGTTCCCTACAAGTCGACGCCGCCCGCGCTTGCCGACCTGATCAGCGGGCACGTGCAGATCATGGTGGCGGACGTGCCCTCGTCGCTCGCCATGATCCGCGCCGGCAAGGTGCGCCCGCTCGGGGTGCCGTCGGCAAAACGCTACGTGCTGCTGCCCGAGGTGCCGACCTTCGCCGAACTCGGACTCGCGACGCCTCCCGTCATGGATGGCTGGTGGGCCCTCGTCGCCCCCGCCGGAACGCCCGACGCGATCCTCGATCGTCTCAACAGGGAAGTGGTGAAGGTCCTCGAGTCCGACGCGGTGCGGACCAAGCTCCTGGACAGCGGGCTTGTGCCCACGCCGTCGACCCAGCAGCAGGCCACCGAGTATCAGAAGGACCAGCTCCAGGTCTGGACGAAGATGGTGAAGGACCTGAACCTCAAGCTCGAGTGATGGGAAGGCAGCCTTCAGGATTTGAAGCCGAGGTCGCGCGCGATGATGTTCTTCTGGATTTCGCTGGTGCCTTCGCCGATCACGTAGACCAGTGCGTCACGATGGATGCGACCCACCGGGTAGTCGCGCATGATCCCGGCGCCGCCGTGGATGCGGATCGCCTGTTCGCTCACGCTCACCGCGGTCTCGCTCGCGATCAGCTTGACGCGCGCCGCAGTAGCAGCATCAAGCGTGTTCTGATCCACGCGCCAGGCGCCGTAGTAGACGAGCCAGCGGGCGGCCTCGATCTGGGCCGACATCTCTGCGAGCTTGTGTCCGATGGCCTGGTAGTCGCCGATGCGCTTGCCCGCCACCAGGCGATCCTGGGCATAAGCGGTCGCCGCATCGAACGCGGCCCGTGCCATGCCGAGCGCGTTGGCCGCGACCCCCACGCGGTTCTCGCTCAGCGAGTCGAGGATCACCGGATAGGTGCCCAGCCGTTCGCCGAGCACGTTCTCGTCCGGCACGAACACGTCCTCGATATGGATCAGGCCGGTTTCGGAGGCGCGAATGCCCTCCTTGCGCAGCTTCTCGATCGTCATGCCCGTGGCGGGAAGCTCCACGATGAAGAGGCTGATGGCGTCGCCCCTGAGCTCGGGTGAGGTCCGCGCAGCCACCAGCAGGAAATCCGCGATCGGCGCGTTGGTGATGTAGAGCTTGCTGCCGTTGAGCTTCCAGCCGCCGGTGGTGCGCTCGGCGCGGGTTTTCAGGCCGCGGATGTTGGAGCCGCCGTCGGGCTCACTGAGGGCGAAGCCCGCGATCTTTTTGCCGGCGACGGCGGGCCGGAAGAAGCGCGCGCGCTGCCCGTCGGTTCCGGCCTTCCAGATCGGCCAGATCCCGAGGTGGCTGTGCGCCGACCAGCTCGAGGCGAATCCCTGGCTCATGTAGCTCAGCTCTTCGCGCACGATGCAGTCGCTGACCTTGTCGAGCCCGCTGCCGCCGTCGCTCTCGGGATAGCGGACGCCCAGCAGCCCAAGTTCGCCCCAGCGCGCGAACACCTCGCGGGGCAGAATCTCATTCTCCTCCGCCGCCACGACGAGCCGTTGATGCTCCGACTGGCACAGGCGCCGCACCGTATCGCGTACCGCGATGTGATGTTCCGAAAAGGAGAAGTCCATGGGCGATTGATCTCTGCGGCGAATGCTTATCTGAAAAGACTAGTGCCCATGCCCGAAGAAGCGGTCAATGCATCTGTCGCGCCGCACCGGCAATAGTGGCGCATGGGCCGTCGATGGATTAGGTGAGTCCGAATACCATCGGCATCGACACCATACCACCAGTCGGGTAGGCCGCAGATGCCAGGCGGAGGCAGATCGACATGTCGCGTGAGCGCGCCGATATTCTTGATGCGAAAAAGGTCTTGGCCGAGGTCTGGCCGGGCCAGGTGCAGGAGGATTCTGTCGCCCTCCTGAAAGCGCTGCACATTCTTACGCGCGACGGTACGCTGAACCACGACGCCAGGCGCAAGCTCAAGCAGGTTCTCCATCTGGTACAACTTCTCCGCCCGTCGCTCGATTCAGTGCTCGACGGGCAACCGGATGCGGTCATCGCGGACCTCGGCACCGGCAAGTCCTATCTGGGGTTCATTCTCTATGACCTGGTGATCGGCCCCTTGGGCCACGGCAGCATTTTCGGTGTCGACGTGCGCGCCGAACTCGTTGAACGATCGCAGAAGCTCGCGGCGGAAAGCCATTTCACGCGCATGAAGTTCGCCGTGGGCGAGATCGCCGATACGATGCTGCCCAATGGCCGCGCCGACATGGTGACCGCTCTCCATGCCTGCGACACGGCGACCGACGATGCCATCCGGTTCGCACTGCATCACGAGGCGAAGGTCATCGCCCTCGTTCCCTGTTGTCAGGCGGAGGTCGCGACACTGCTGGGCGCCAGCAGCGGCCCCCTGGAACAGCTTTGGCGCCACAACATCCATCGGCGCGAGTTTGGCGCCCACGTGACCAATGTCATTCGCTCTCTCGTCCTGGAACTGCACGGCTACAAGGTGCGTGTGACAGAATTCACCGGCCTCGAGCATTCGCTCAAGAACGAACTGATCCTCGCCACGCGTCACCAGAAGAGCAACCCGCTTGCCCGACGTAAGCTCGATCAACTCGTGGAGCAGCTCGGCGTGCGGCCGGCTCTGCTCGACGTCGTCGGCGGCTGAGGCCGCGGCCGGATGGAAGCTAAATCGAATGGCGGACATGGGACCCCGAAAAATGGCAGACGCCATTTGCATCGAATGCTATATCCGGCGCCGTGTCCCCGTAGCTCAGCCGGATAGAGCAGCGGTTTCCTAAATAAGTGATCGCTCCAGAAACCCATATTCTATTGGGTT
>CANJHI010000135.1 GCA_947474005.1 Alphaproteobacteria bacterium
CGCCGCCAATCAAGATCTTTTTGCGTGTGGAGGCTGCCATGGAACGCTCCTGTCGTCCGACTTCCTGAAACACTAGCGCATCGCTCTGGAGCGCGGCATAGAGAAATCTGAACTGTTACGCGGACAAAAAGTATGGCCGAGATCGTCAACCTGGGACGCGCGCGCAAGGCCAAGGCGCGACGAGAGAGAGAGAGCGAAGCGGACGCCAACCGGCGGCGCTTCGGCCGTACCAAGGCGGAAAAAACGGCCGACCAGGATGCCGAGACGCGCGCCAGCCAACTACTCGAAGGAAAGCGGCTCGAACCGGAGAAGGACTGAGGCAGCGCGCCGGGCGCTTGCTCCTCAGCGCGAGGGCCGGTTGAGCGCCAGCCGGTTGAAGAAGGCGCGTGTGCCCTGGTCGGCGCCGGGGCCGGCCACCGCGCGCACGTTGGTGAGTTCGATCCGCCGGCCGCTCTCGGCGTCGATCAGGACCGGATCGAGCGGGCGGCCGTCATTGCGATCGACGAGATCCATCGGCTTGCCGCTACGGGCCGCCGTGCCGTGGCGGTCTCCCCACTGCTTGAGGCCGACGATGACGGTGAACAGTGCCGCGCCCTTTTCGGTCAGCCGGTACTCATGGCGCAGCGGCCGCTGACGATAGG
Source organism: Alphaproteobacteria bacterium (assembly GCA_947474005.1). Classification (GTDB taxonomy): domain Bacteria; phylum Pseudomonadota; class Alphaproteobacteria; order Reyranellales; family Reyranellaceae; genus Reyranella. The sequence continues at coordinate 642 of CANJHI010000135.1, forward strand.
CGGTCTTGCGGAAGACGCCCGCCTCGACGAGCTTCTTCAGGCGCGCCGTGAGCACGTTGCGCGCAATACCGAGGTTCTCCTGAAATTCGTCGAAGCGCCGCACACCGTAGAAGGCGTCGCGCACGATCAGCAGAGTCCACGGCTCACCCACGACATCGAGGGCGGAGGCGATGGAACAATTCATCTGCTCGTAGGACGTGCGTCGCATGGTTCAAAGTATAGACCGCGACGAGCGTCGCGCAATCTAGGGACGAGAGGGCCAGCGCAACACGGCATAGCCCACCAGCGCCGACAGCAGCGAGCCCACCAAGACGCCCAGCCGTACCTCCGATGCGCGTGTCCCATCGACGTAGGCGAGCGTGCCGATGAACAGGCTCATGGTAAAGCCGATGCCGCCCAGGATCGCGACGCCATAGAGTCTGCGCCACGAGGCACCGGCCGGCAGGGTGGCCAAGCCCAGCATGACCAGCAACCCGGCCCCCAGCACGATGCCGATCTGCTTGCCGAGGAAGAGGCCGGCGATGATGCCGAGTGGCACTCGCTCGACCAGGCTCGAGAGCGAAAGATCGGCGAGCGAGAGGCCCGCGTTGGCAAAAGCGAACACCGGCATGATGAACCAGGCCGACCACGGCTTCAGCGCATGCTCGAGCTGGATCGCGGGCCGTGCGCCCTCCGCCTCACCCGCTGCTTTCAGCGGAATGAACATCGCGAGCACGACGCCCGCCACCGTCGCATGCACGCCCGATTCCAGCACCGACACCCACAGCACCACGCCTACCATCATGTAGGGGCCGAGTCGCCGCACGCCGGCCCGGTTGAGAACCGCGAGGCCCACGATGCAAACACCCGCCAGCGCCAGCGCCTGGAGCGAAAGCTGGCTGGTATAGAAAATGGCGATGATCACGATGGCGCCGAGGTCGTCGACGATCGCCAGCGTGGTCAGGAAGACTTTGAGCGCCAGCGGCACGCGGCTTCCCAACGCCGCCAGCACGCCCAGCGAGAAGGCGATGTCGGTGGCAGCCGGAATGGCCCAGCCGCGCAAGGCGACGGCATCGCCCCAGTTAAGACCGACGTAGATCAGGCCCGGCACAATCATGCCGCCCAGCGCGCCCGCGATGGGCAGCGCCACCTGCGATGGTTGCGACAGCTCGCCCTCGACGACCTCGCGCTTGATCTCGAGGCCGACCAGCAGGAAGAACACCGCCATCAGCCCGTCGTTGATCCACAACACCAATGGCTTGGCGAGGCCGACCCCGCTGTAGGTAAGGGCAAGCTTGGCGTCGAGCAGGCCATGGATGTTGCTGGCGAGCGGCGAGTTGGCGAGGGCCAGCGCCAGGATGGTAGCGACCAGCAGCGGCAGCGCCGACGCCGCCTCGCTGTCGATGAATGCCTTGAACCGGTTCACCACCACATGTCCTCAAAAGCAAAACGCCCGGATCTTTCGACCCTGGCGTTCTTTAGACTGTCTCGGTGGGTCTAGGCTATTCGCGTTCCTGACCCAGGAAGCTCATGAGGAACTGGAACAGGTTCACGAAGTCGAGGTAGAGGCTGAGCGCGCCGAAGATGGCGACCTTCTCAGCCGTGTCGGTACCCCAGGCATCGGCATACTGTTCCTTGATCTTCTGGGTGTCGTAGGCGATCAGGCCCGAGAAGATCAGCACGCCGGCGGCCGAGATGATGAAGCTCATCGTGCCCGACGGCCAGATCATGTTGACGAGACCGGCCAGGATCAGGCCGACCACGCCCATGAACAGGAACTTGCCCATCGCCGTGAGGTCACGCTTGGTCGTGTAGCCGTAGAGGCTCAACGCACCGAAGGCAGCCGCCGTCACGAAGAAGGTGCGGGCAACCGAAGCGCCCGTGTAACGAAACAGCACCAGCGACAGGCTGACGCCCATCAGGGCCGTGACTGCCCAGTAGACCGCCTGGATCGATCCGACACTCATCTGGGCAGCGCGGAACGACACGAGCAGGAGCAGGCCGAGCGGCGCGAAGATCGCGATCCAGCCCAGCATGTTCAGGCCGACGACGCGGCCCGCCTGGAGCTGGAAGAACATGCCCGCGAGTTCCGGCGAGCTGAACAGGCCGAAGGCCACGATGCCCGACAGCGCGAGCCCCGAAGCCATGTAATTGTAGACGCGCACCATATGAGCGCGCAGACCGACATCGAACGTCGCCTGGTCGGCGACCGTGCTGGTGCGGTTGAAGGTGTCGAAATTCGCCATTTGTATTCAAGCCTCCAAGGGGGCCTCATTGCCGAGCCCCTTCGACGAACAATTTGGGCATTCAGCCCGTATGAATCAATAGAGATAAAGCTCTGAATTGTTGCGATTTACTTTCAAGAACAGGGGAATTCACGCCTCATTCATTGCGAAGCAGGGCGAGCGGACGCTGGCGGAGGGCGGCCAAAGTGCCCGCAAGGCCAAAAGCCAGCGTGAGCGCCATCGCGCCCAGCGCGACACCCACGGCGACCGCGGGCAGGAAGGTCCAGTCGAGCCCCATCAGCCGACTGACCACCAGCCAGGCCCCCAGCGTGCCAACGGCGAGTGCGGCCAGCGCCGTGGCAAGGCCGAGGAAGGCAAATTCCCAGGCGAAGATTCCGGCGATGCGGGCCCGCGTCGCGCCCAGCACCTTCATCACCACAGCCTCGTGCACGCGCCGTCGCTGGGTGGCGAGCATGGCGCCGGCCAGCACCAGGACACCGGCCAGGATGCTGAGGAAGCCGATGACCCGAGTCGCCAGGCCGATGTTGCCCAACACGCCGGTCGCCGTCTCGATGGCGTCGCGGATACGCACCACGGTGACGTTGGGGAACTGGTCGGTGACGGTCTTGAAGATCGCCTCCTCGGCATCGGGGGTCGCCTTCACCGTGGCGAGGAAGGTGTGCGGCGCGCGGTCGAGCGTGCCCGGCGAATAGACGAAGACGAAATTGATGGCGAGCGTCGTCCATTCGATGCGGCGGAGCGAGGCGATCTTCGCCTCGATGTCGCGCCCCAGGACGTTCACCGTGATGGTGTCGCCGAGGCCGAGGCCGAACGCCTTGGCCAACGCCTCGTCGAACGAGATAAGTTGCGGGCCGCGATAGTCAGCCGGCCACCATTCACCGGCGACGACCCTGGAACCCTCAGGCGGCATGGCGGCATAGGTGATGCCGCGGTCACCCTCGACCGCCCAGCGCGCTTCGGAGGGCACCGCCACCTCGGCCACTGGCTTGCCGTTGATCCGCACGATGCGGCCGCGCAGCGACGGCACCTTGTCGATTGCGCCCGAGCCCGGCACGGCGGCGATTGCCTTCTCGAAGGCCGGCATCTGCGTCGACTGGATATCGACGAAGAAGAAGGCCGGCGCATCGCTCGGGATGCGCCGCATGAGCTGTTCGCGCAGGTTGCCCTCGATCAGCGCCGTCGCCACCAGCACGGTGAGGCCGAGCCCCAGCGACAGCATGACGATGGGCGTCGGCGCACCGGGGCGATGGAGGTTGGCCAGCGCCAGCCGGAGGCCGGCGAGTTTCGGCTTGCCGGCGTGCGCCGCCGCCCACATGACCAGCCGCGCCAGCAGCGGGAAGGCGATGAAGGCGCCGATCGCACCCAGCACGAACCAGCCCGCGATGCGGCGGCTGTCGGCCGTGAACACGGTGAACGACGCCAGCAACACGGCCACCGCGCCGATCACGAGCGCGTCGCGCCAGCCTAGCCGCCCCTGCCCGGCCACGGCGCCGCGCATCAAGGTGGCGGCCGGCACCCGTCGTGCCCGCATCAGCGGCACCAGGGCGAACAGCAGCGAGACGAGCAGGCCGAAGGCGGCCGCCGTGGCGAGCGGCCCGGCGTAGAGCGAGATCCGCGCGCGCACCGGCAACAGATCGGCGATCATCGCCTGGGCGAGGAAAGGCAGCGCCGCGCCGATGACGACGCCGATTGCAACGCCGAGCAGCGCCAGGGCCGCGAGCTGGAGGAAATAGGTGGTGAACACCAGCCGCTCCGGCGCGCCCAGGCACTTCAGCGTGGCGATGGTGTGCAGGCGGCCCGCCAGGAAGCTCGAGATCGCGTTGCCAACGCCGACGCCGCCCACCAGCAGCGAGGCAAGGCCGATCAGCTCGATGAACTGGGTGAGGCGGTCGAGCCAGTTGCGAATGCCACCGCCGGCATCGGCCAGGCCCCGCACCCGCCAACCAGCGTCAGGATAACGCTCCTGGAGCGCCTGGATGGTGGCGACATCGGAAGCGCCCGGCGCCAGCCGCAGGCGGTATTCCCAGTTGAGCAGGCTGCCCGGCTGCACCAGGCCCGATTCGATCACCGCCTCGAAGGTGGTCATCAGCCGCGGCCCGAGGCTTGCGAAGGCGTTCAGTCCGCGGTCCGGCTCGCGCGTGATCAGGCCGCGTATCTCGAGCGTCACTTCGCCTACCCGCAGCCAGTCGCCCAATACCAGATTCATGCGGCGAAGGGCTGCTTCCTCAACCACCGCACCCCAGACGCCGTCGCGTCGCGCCAGCGCCTCGGCCAGCGATCCGCCGTCCTTCAGCTCGAGCGTGCCATAGAGCGGATAGGTAGCCTCCACCGCCTTGAGCTGAACCAGGGTCGTGCGGCCGTCTGACTTCAGCGGCCGCGCCATGGCGCGGCTGTCGATCCAGCGCACGAACTGGCCGCGCTCGCGCAAGAACGCCATCTGCTCGGGAGTGGCCTCGCGGTAGAGCAGCGAGACCGCGACGTCGCCGCCCAGGATCTCGCGCGCATCGGCGCGTAGGCCTTCCTCGATGGCGCGGCTGAAGGACAGGATGGCGGCGATCGCGGTGACGCCCAGCGCCAGGCAGGCGATGAAAAGGCGGAAGCCGCCCAGGCCGCTCCGCATCTCGCGCCGGGCGAGGCGTAACGCGAGGTTCATGGCGCGGCGCTCACTGTGCCGCCAGCGAAACAGCCGTGCGTTCGTCACTAACCACGATGCCGTCGGCAATACGCAGGATACGGTCGCAGCGTTCGGCCAGTACCATGTCGTGGGTGATCAGGATCAGGGTCGTGGCATCGGCGCGCGCCAGTTCGAACAGCAGGTCCATGACCTGCTTGCCGGTGGTGCCGTCGAGATTGCCGGTGGGCTCATCGGCCAGCAGGAGCTTGGGCCGGCCGACGAAGGCCCGTGCCACCGCGACCCGCTGCTGCTCGCCGCCCGAGAGCTGGGCCGGATAGTGGCCGATGCGGTGGCCAAGGCCGACACGCCTGAGCGCCGCTTCGGCCAGTTCGAAGGCATCGCCGCGCCCGGCGAATTCGAGCGGTAGTGCCACATTCTCGTGCGCCGTCATGGTGGGAATGAGGTGGAAGCCCTGGAACACGATGCCGATGTGGTCGCGCCGGAGCCGGGCGCGGTCGTCGTCGTCGAGCGGTCCGAGGTCGCGGCCCGCCACCTCGACACGGCCCGACGTGGCGCGCTCCAGCCCACCCGCCACCATCATCAGGCTCGACTTGCCGGCCCCCGAGGGACCTACAACCGCCGCAATCTCGCCCGCAGCTATGTCGATCGTAATACCACGCAGGATATTGACCGTGCCGGCGTCGCTTGCCATGTCGAGATGGACGTCGGTGAGACGGACGATGGCTGAGGCTGTCAAGAAAGCTCCGGGTAAGGGACGATGACTGTCGCGATGGGGACCTTCGGCACTGGATATGGTGGTTTTGCGGCGATGGTCAATTCACGGATCGCGGCGCTTCTCATGCTGTTGCTGTGCCTGTCGGCCGCTCCGGGGCTACAGGCACAAACCGCACCAATCAAGCTTGTGGTGTTGGGCGACAGCCTGGCCGCCGGCTACGGCGTGAAACCCGACCAGGCGATCCCGGCCCGGCTGGAGGCCGCTCTGAAGGCAGGCGGCCGCAACGTTTCCGTCATCAACCACGGCGTTTCCGGCGACACCACAGCGGGCGGCGTCGAGCGCATCGACTGGATGCTGGCCGACAAGCCCGACATCGTGCTGGTGGAACTGGGCGCCAACGATGCGCTGCGCGGCTCCGACCCGGCCAGCGCCGAGCGCAATCTCGACGCCATCATCACCAAGCTGAAAGCCGCCGGCGTCACGGTATGGCTGGCCGGCATGCTGGCGCCGCGCAACTACGGGCCGGAGTATGCCGCCCAGTTCGACGGCCTCTACAAGCGGCTGGCCGATAAGCACAACGTGCCGCTCTATCCCTTCTTCCTCGACGGCGTGGCGCAGGACCCGGCGCTCAACCAGGCCGACGGCATCCATCCCAACCCGAAGGGCGTCGACATCGTGGTCGAGCGCATCCTGCCCTTCATCACCAAGAACCTCGACATCTATGCCGCGCCTGTTCGTAGCCCTGCCCGTCCCTGAGGAGATCGCCGACGAACTGGTGGCGCTGCAGTCGGGCGTGCCCGACGCGCGCTGGCAGACGATGGAGAATCTCCACGTCACGCTCTGCTTCTGCGACGAGGTCCAGGGCGCGGTCATGCGCGACCTGGAAGAAGAGCTGGGCGACATCGCCGGCCCGCGCTTTGCGCTGGAACTGGCCGGCGTCGAACAGTTCAGCACCGGCAAGCAGCCACGCGCCCTGGTGGCGCTGGTGGAAAAGAGCGACCAGCTCGACTGGCTGCAGCAGAAAGTCTCGACCGTGGCGCGCCACTGCGGCATCGAGATCGAGCGCCGCAAGTTCCGCCCGCATGTGACCCTGGCGCGCTTCCCCACCGGCGCCGAGACCGGCCATCACATCGCCCAGTTCATGGCCAGCCACGGCACCTTTCGCGCGGGGCCTTGGGTGGCCGAGCATTTCTCGCTCTATTCGAGTCGGCGCGGCCGCAGCGGGCCGATCTACACCGAACAGACGACCTATCACCTGACATTTTAGGGCCATTGTCCGCCATTTACCGACACCTGAACGTAGAGAAATGTGTCGATAAATTCCGGATGAGCCTGATCCCTTGGGCTTTTTCGCGTCAGGTCGTGCCCACATGAAAAAGGCCGGCGCGGTCCACGCGTCAGCCTGACAAAATCCATAGCATATTCCTGCTGAACCTGCTCATCACATCTGCGTGAGCGGATGCTGGCAGTGCAAGCACCCTAAACGAACGTCAGCAACCGCCGGGGCGTGTGGACCAGGATGGCGTCGATCTCGGCCTCGCTATAACCGCGCTTCTTCATCATCGGCACGACGTTGCGGAAGATGTGGCCGTAGCCGTGGCCGCCGAAGCTCGCCAGCCGGGTACGATAGCAGATGTCGTGGCTGATCACGACGCGGTCGAGATGGCCGTGCGAGATCAGCGCCCGGATCAGCTTCAGACGCGTGGCGTCGTTCGGCATGTCGATGTCGGAGAGGCCGTAATAGCTCGCCTCCTGGCCGAACAGGTCGAATTCGATGGTGACGCCGGAGTCGGCAAGCTTCAGTAGCCGTTCCTCGTCGAAGATGGTGCGGTCGATGTGGCTGATGACGACGCGCTCGGTCGAATGGCCAGCCGCCTTGATGAAATCGGCCACCTCCTGCGGCTGGTCGGGATCGCGGCCGGGATGGACGTTGATGGCGGCGCCCGTCTCCGCCGCGGCAATCAACGCCGCCTGCATCACGCGCTTCTCGGTGTCGGTCCACGGCGAGGTGCAGCCGATCTCGCCGATCATGCCGGCACGGACATCGGTGCCCCACGCGCCGTCCAGGATCTGGCCAGTCATTTCGGCCGCGAAATCGTCGACCGTGCGACCCTGGTTCTTCGGATCCTGGTAGTCGTTGACGTAGTAGCCGCAGCCCATGATCAGGTGCACGCCGGTGCCGGCGGCGATGCGCTGCAGTCCCTTGGGATCGGGCGAGAGGCCGCCGCAGGTGAGTTCGACGATGGCGTCGCCGCCGTCATGCTTCATCATGCGGACTTCGCGTGTCGCAATGTCTTCCAGGTCGAGCATGTACTTGCGGCCGGCCCGCTTGAGGCCGTGACCGTGGTTGATCTGCCAGACGTTCTCCAGCGTGATCTCGGGTCCAAGATCGTTGTCGCCGCGCGTCGTGGGCGGGCGGATGTCGCAAAGCACGTGCTCGTGCATCAGCGTCCGTCCCAGCGCCTCGGGCGCGATCGGCCCGAGGACGGTCTGGATTTTCCCTTTCAGCTCGTCGCGCGTCATTGCGGCTCCAGCTTGGCGGCGTCGATCACCTTCTTCCATTTCACGTTCTCGGCGACCATGTGCTTGGCGAGATCCTCGGACGACCCGCCCAGCTCCGACGCACCGGCATCGCGGATGCGCTTGATGACGTCGGGCGACTTTGAAGCCTTCACCAGCTCGTCGGAAAGTTTCTTCACGATGTCGGCCGGCGTGCCGGCCGGAGCGGCCACGTACCACCAGGGTGCCGCGTCGAAGCCCGCGAAGCCCTGCTCGGCGATGGTCGGCACGTCGGGCGCGGCGAACCAGCGCTTGGCCGAACTCACGCCCAATGCCCGGAGCGTGCCCTGCTGGATATGCGACAGGTAGGGCGGCAGATTGTCCATGGTGCTGGGGATGTGGCCGGCCAGCAGGTCCTTCAGGACCAGCGAGCTGCCGCGATAGACGATGTGCTCGACCTTGAAGCCTCCCAGCGATTGGAAATATTCCATCGCCAAATGGCCGGTGCCGCCGATCGCGGGCGAGCCGAAGCTCACCTTGCCGGGCCCCTGCGCCTTGCAATAGGCGACGTAGTCATTGGCCGTCTTGACCGGCATGTCGGGATGCACCGCCAGCACATTGGCGACCTCGCCGAACAGCGCCACCGGCGCGAAGCTCTTCACGCTGTCGTAGGGCATGTTCTTGTAGAGATACTGGTTGGTGACGGCGGTGCCGACCGTGCCCAGCAGCAGCGTGTAGCCGTCGGCCGGCGATTTCGCCACGATCTCCGCACCGAGGTTGCCGCCGGCGCCGCTCTTGTTGTCGACCACGACCGTCTGGCCCCAGACCTCGGTCAGGTGCTGGGCGGCGATGCGGCCCAGCAGGTCGGTCGTGCCGGCGGTGGCAAAAGGCACGACCATGCGGATCTGCTTGTTGGGATAGGTCGACTGCGCCCAGCCGTGGCGGGCCAGCATTGGCGCGGCGATTGCACTCACCGCCATAACGGTACGCCGGCGGATCATCTTGGTCATGGCATTCCTCCTCGGATTCGGGCGACTATATCGGCGAACGACGAGGACTCAATCGTGACCGCATCGCTGACCGGCTACGCCGACAAAATTTCCGTTCGTGTCGGAGAGAAGATCTCCTTCAAGATTTCGAGTGCCGGACCCAATCCCTACAACGCCACGCTGGTGAAGATCGTCCGCGGCGATCCCAATCCCGGCGGACCGCCGCCCAAGTACGAAGATATGTCGGAATTGTTCGACGGCCGTTTCGCCTCGCGCGTCCAGTACGCCTGGCCCGGCTCCTACGGACTGATCGAAGGCGCCGCGACCCTGAAGTTGCCGGCCGGCCTGATGGTCGAGGCAACGATCTGGCCGACCCTGCCGGACGACGCGCCGCAGACGGTGCTGTCGCGCCGCGATCCCGACAGCGGCGCGGGCTTTGCCCTGATGCTGACGCCTGAAGGCATGGCGCTGGAAGTGGGCGGCGCGCGCGTCGTGGTCGGCAAGCGACTGCGAACCCATACCTGGTATCGCGTGTGGGCGAGCGCCGACCCGCGCACCGGCACGCTCCGCGTCGGCCAGCAGCCGTTGCAGCGTGCCCATGCCATCGACGATGAGGGCGAGGCTGAAACGGTCGCGGCCTTGCCGCTGGCACTGGACGCCGCACGGCCGGTTCTGATCGGCGCCGAACAGGCCAAGGACCGGCCGGCCGGGCGCTGCTTCAACGGCAAGATCGAGGCGCCGTCGATCGCCGGTTTCGCTGCCTGGGACTTCGTCCGCCGCATGGACTCGATGGAGATCGAGGACACCGGCGCCAACGGCCTGCACGGCAGGCTGATCAACCTGCCGACCCGCGCGATGAAGGGTTCGGCCTGGACCGGCACGGAGCGCGACTGGAAGAAGGCGCCGCACCACTATGCCGCCATCCACTTCCACGACGACGACCTGCACGATTGCGGCTGGGCCGACGATTTCGACTTCACCATTCCCAGGGATATGCGAAGCGGCGTCTACGGCATCCAGCTGAGCTGCGGGGCTCACCGCGACATCATTCCGTTCTTCGTGCGGCCCCAGGTCGGCAAGCCGCAGGCCAAGGTCTGCTACATCGCCGCGACCTTCACCTATCAGGTCTACAGCAACTTCGCGCGGCCCTCGTACGACGAGGCGTTCCGCCAGCGCATGGCCGACTGGAAGTCCTCCGCCTGGCATCCCGCCGATCACCGCGCCTACGGCCTGTCGACCTACAACGTCCATCGCGACGGATCGGGCGTCGCCTATTCCTCGCGCCTGCGCCCGCTCCTCACCTGGCGGCCGAACTTCCTTTCCTACAACGATCCACGGGGCTCGGGCCTGCGCCACCTGCCGGCCGACACGCATCTCACGGGCTGGCTCGACCGCATGGGCGTGGCCTTCGACGTCATCACCGACCACGATCTCGACGAGAAGGGGCCGGCGCTGCTCGCCTCCTACAAGGTGGTGGTGACCGGCACGCACCCGGAATATCACACCGCCAACACGCTCGACGCGCTGCAGACCTACACCGAGACCGGCGGGCGGCTGATGTATCTCGGCGGCAACGGCTTCTACTGGCGCGTGGCGCTGTCGGAAAAAGTGCCGGGCGCCATCGAGCTCCGGCGTACCGAGGGCGGCATCCGCCTGTGGGCCGCCGAGCCCGGCGAATATTATCACTCGTTCGACGGCAACTACGGCGGGCTGTGGCGGCGCAGCGACCGGCCGCCCAATCTCCTGTGCGGCATCGGCTTCTCCAGCCAAGGCACCTTCTGGGGCGATGCCTATCGCCAGACGCCGGCAGCGCGCGACAATACCCACGCCTGGGTGTTTGAGGGCGTGAAGGACGCGCTGTTCGGCGGCTTCGGCTACTCGGGCGGCGGGGCCGCGGGCTTCGAGCTCGACCGACTCGATTATCGGCTGGGCAGCCCGCTCAACGCCGTGGTGCTGGCCTCTTCGGAAGGCCACGACCGCAAGAACTTCGTGGTGGTGCACGAGGAGCGGCTTGGCTTCGACACCACGATCACGGGCGAGACGCTGGAAGAACTGATCCGGGCCGACATGACCTATATCGAGAAGCCAGCCGGCGGCGCGGTGTTCTCGGTGGGCTCGATCACCTATTGCGGCAGCCTGCCCCACAACAAGTTCGACAACGACGTGTCGCGGCTCACCTTCAACGTGCTCAACCGCTTCGGCGAGCTGGACCTCAAATGGCCTTTTTGACCATCGGCGCCAGCTTCTCGAACAGTCCCTTGCAACCGGCCTCGATGAGGCTGAGGGCGCGTTCGAAGCCGTCCTTCGGGCCGCCCATCGGATCGGCCACGTCGACGATGCCCAACGGCGGCCCGTAGCTCATGAACAGCTTGGGCTTGCCGACGAGGGAACGGGGCGAGAGCCAGCGCATCGCCACGAGATGACTGCTGTCCATCGCCAGCGGGTAGTCGAAATGGGCGATGTCGTCGCCCACCATCTGCCGCGAGACGATGCCGGAAATGTCGTAGCCGCGGCTCGCGGCAACCTCGATCGCTTCCGGCATCGGCGACCGGCCGACGAAGCCGTCCGAGGTTCCGGCCGATGCGATTTCGAATGAGTCGGCGACGCCCGCACGTTCAGCCAGCGTGCGAAAAACGCCCTCCGCCATCGGCGAGCGGCAGAGGTTCGCGGTGCAAACGAAAAGGACCTTGATGGTCATGGCCCGCACCCTAACACGGCGCTAGATTTCGCGACATGCATCAGGACTATTTCCCGCCCGGCATCGTGGTGCTGACCGGGGCCGGGATCTCCAAGGAAAGCGGCATCGACACCTTCCGCGACGCCGACGGGCTGTGGAGCCGCGTCAACCTGGAAGACGTCGCCACGATCGAAGGCTGGCACCGCGACAAGAAGAAGGTGCTCGATTTCTACAACGAGGCGCGCGGCCTGTTCCGCGCCGCCCAGGTCGCCCCCAATGCCGCCCACGATGCGCTGGCCCGCCTCGAGGCGAAGTACGGCGGCGACGTCACGATCGTGACCCAGAACATCGACCCGCTGCACGAGATGGCGGGATCGAAGAATGTCATCCACATGCACGGCCGCGAGGGCGAGGTGCGCTGCATGAACTGCAGCACCGTGTTCCCGTCCGATTCAGACCTGTCGCCGGAATCCGTTTGCCCGAAGTGCGGCGCGGTCGGCGAATTGCGGCCCAACATCGTCTGGTTCGGCGAGCAGCCGATGCATCTCGACGAAATCTATGCGGCGCTCGACAAATGCGGGCTGTTCATGGCCATCGGGACGTCCGGCCAGGTCTACCCGGCCGCGGGCTTCGTGCTGCACGTCCGCCGCCGGGCCCGCGCACGCACCGTGGAACTCAATCTCGAACCGACGGAAAACCAGCCGCTGTTCCAGGAACATATTTACGGCCCCGCCACCCGCATCGTACCACCGTATGTCGAGCGCATCCTGGCCGAGGGCTGGAAGCCCGGTGGCTGGTAGAAGACGACCGCCAAGAAGAAGACCGATAGAGCAGAGGGAGAGACGAATGCCCGACATGATGGCCAACCGCGCCCGCGGCACGAACGAAGGGCCGCATGGCGCACACCACATCGCGCCCGACGTCCACGGCCAGAATTTCTATGCCGTCGACCGGCAGTTCCAGGACCTGATGTCGCTCTACATGGAGCCGGGACTGCGCGCGGCGATGACGCCCCATTTCCAGCGCCTGGGCGAGTTAGCCGGCAACCGGCTCGACGATCTCGCCATAACGGCCGACAAGCATCCGCCGGTGCTGCAGCCGCGCGATCGCTTCGGCCGCGACGAGGACTGGATCGACTACCATCCCTCCTATCGCGAGATGGAAAAGATCGCGTTCGAGGAGTTCGGCATGCACGCCATGAGCCATCGCGCCGGCGTGCTCGGCATGACGGCGCCGGCCCACCCGCTGGTGAAGTACGGCATCACCTATCTCTTCGTGCAGGGCGAGTTCGGCCTGATGTGCCCGGTGTCGGTGTCGGACACTTCCAATTTCGTCATCAAGCGCTACGGCTCCGAGCCGCTCAAGAAGCTGCTGCTCGACCGGCTGCTCAGCCAGGACCCGGCTGTGATGCTGAAGGGCACGCAGTTCATGACAGAAAAAGCCGGCGGCTCCGACGTCGGCGCGATCGAGACCGAGGCGGAGCGCGTGGGCGTCGGCGCCGACGGCATCGAGCGCTGGAAGCTGCACGGCCAGAAATGGTTTTGCAGCCACGCCGATGCCGACGTTGTGGTGCTGCTGGCGCGACCACGCGGCGCGGCGGGAGGCACGCGCGGACTCGGCATGTTCGCCATGCCACGGCGCCTCGAAGACGGAAGCCGCAACAGCTATCGGATCGTGCGGCTGAAGGACAAGCTCGGCACACGCTCGATGGCTTCGGGCGAGATCGTCCTCGACGGCGCCACGGCCTATCTCGTGGGCGACGCCGAGCAGGGTTTCAAGCAGATGATGGAGCAGGTGAACCTGTCGCGGCTCAGCCACGGCGTGCGCGCCGCCTCGATGATGCGGCGCTGCCTCAACGAGGCGCTGGCCGCGGCGCGCGGCCGCCGCGCTTTTGGCAAGCCCACGTCCGAGTATCCGCTGCTGCGCCGCCAGCTCATGAAGATCATGCTGCCGACCGAGCAGGCGCTTTCCATGTTCGCCTTCTCCGCCGACACGATGGGCAAGGCGGACAAGGGCGATAAAGATGCCGCGAACCTGCTGCGCATCCTGACGCCGGTCTACAAGTTCCGCGCCTGTCGCGACAATATCCCGGTGGCAAGTGCCGCTCTCGAGGTCCGGGGCGGCATCGGCTACATCGAGGAATGGGTGACGGCGCGCCTGGTACGCGATGCCCAGATCGGCACGTTGTGGGAGGGCACCTCCAACATCAACGCCCTCGACGTGGTGCAACGCGCCGTCGGCAAATCAGGCGGCCACAAGACGCTCTCCGCAGCGCTCAAAGCCAAATACGAGCCGAGCGGTGCATTGCCCGGCCAGTTCAAGGGCCTGCTGGGCGCCACGCTCGACCGCGTCGAACGCTTCGCCGAAGCCGTCGCCTCGGACCCCAAGCACGAGCAGCGCTCGCGCATGGCAGCCGGCGCGCTCTATCACGCGACCACGGCGGCCCTGCTCGCCTGGGAAGGCGCAACGCTCGGCGCCCAGGGCGGCGATGCCCGCCGCCTGCTGCTGTCGCGCCTGGTGATCGAACATCGCCTCGCCCCTCAGGACCCGCTGTCGCTCAATGAGTCGAGCTGGGAACAGGAAGCGATGGACCTGCTGCTCGACGACGCCCCGGTGCCGCTGGCGAAGGCTATGGCGCTGCTTTCATAGCTGGGGGCGCGCGACTCCAGTGGCGCGTCATGAATCGCGCGACTGGAGTCGCGCGCCCCCAGCCAAGACCTCATCCGTGTGCTCACCCAGCAGCGGCTCGCGGTAGAGCGGCTGCGATGGCTCGTTCCGGAAGCGCACGACGGGAGCGAAGTGCTTGCGGCCGTCGGCGTCGGTCACGATGGCGCCGCGCTTGGCGAGGTTCTTGTCGGCGATGGCTTCAGGAAGCGTGTTGACCGGGCCGTAGCAGATGTCGAGCGTGTCGAGCCACGTCATCCAGTGCGCCAGAGGCTGTTGCCGAAATGTCATGTCGAGGAAATCCACGACAGGCTTCTGGTGCGCGCCGGGCCATTCGCAGAGCGACGCCATCTCCGGCCGGCCGAGCGCGCCCAGCAGGTTTTTTATGAACTTCATTTCCTGGCCCGCGATCACGAGCTGGCGCCCGTCCGACGTGTCGTAGACGCGGTAGAAGGCCGAGCCGCCTGTGGTGCGCTGGTTCTTCACGTCGGGCTGCTTGCCTTCGGTGAAGGCCGAGCCCACGACGTTGGCGCACGACGCCATCAGCGCCTCGTGCATCGAGAC
>CANJHI010000136.1 GCA_947474005.1 Alphaproteobacteria bacterium
CAGCCGGGCCCGGCCGTCGCTGCCCAGACCGGCGGTCGGCTCGTCGAGGAACAGCAATTTCGGCCGGCAAGCGAGGGCAACGGCGATCTCCAGCGCGCGGCGTTCGCCGTAGGGCAGCGCCTTGGCGATGTCGTCGGCGCGCGCGGCGAGGCCCACGGTGTCCAGTATCTCGTGCGCTTCGGCCACCAGTGCGGGATCGGCGTAGGCATGCCCCAGTGCATTCCGCCCGCGCGCGCGCGTGGCCGGCAGCGCGATCGCCACGTTCTCGAACACCGTAAATTCGTCGAACAGGTTCATGAGCTGGAAGGAGCGCGCGATACCGAGGCGAGCGATGGCCTGCGGCGAGCGCCCGGTGATGTCGGCGCCATCGAACAGCACGCGGCCGCGGTCTGGCTTGTAGCGGCCGGTCAGCACGTTGAAGCAGGTCGTCTTGCCGGCGCCGTTGGGCCCCATGATGCCGGAGAGCCGACCGGCCTCGAAGGACAGCGAGATATCCTCCAGCACGACCCTGTCGCCGAAGCGCAGGTGGAGTTCATGGGCTTCGAACAGCGCCATGGCTATTCCGCCGGAGCGGACGCAACGGCCAGCGGCGGCACCGGCTTGCGGGGCGTCCGCAGGAACAGGCCACCCAGCCCTTCGGGCTTGTACATGACCAAGGCCACGAACAGCAGGCCGAACCACAGCATCCAGCCGGTGGTGAAGGCGCCGATCACGTCGCGCGCCAGCAGGAACACCAGCGCGCCCAGCACGGGGCCCCAGAAGGTCACCAGGCCGCCGCCCACCAGGGTCATCATCACGATATAGCCCGAGTAATGCAGGCTCATGACGTCGGGAAAGGCCGAGGCCTGGGCCATGGCGAACAGCCCGCCGGCCAGGCCGGACAACCCGGCCGACAGCACCAGCACGGCCGCCTTGTAGCGCCACACGTCGTAGCCCACGAAGCGTGCGCGTGTCTCGTTCTGCTTGATTGCCTTCAGGATACGGCCGAACGGCGAATGGACCAGCCGCCACAGCAGCAGCGTCACGGCGACGAACACCGCCAGCACGAAGTAGAAGAGCGAGACGTTGCCGGTGAGGTCGATGGTGGCAACGCCGAGGCGGACCGGCAGGCGCGCGATCTTGAGCAGCCCGTCCTCGCCGCCGGTGATGGCGTGCGACTTGATGGCGATGAACCAGAAGACCTGGCCGAAGGCGATCGTCAGCAGCGAATAGTAGATGCCGCGACGGTGCGAGATGAAGGCGGCCACGATGGCGCCGCCCGCCGACGCCACCACGACGGCGGCGCCGAGGCAGAACCAGAGATCGGCCACCAGGTTGAGCTGCGCCAGGCCGAAGCCATAGGCACCGAGACCGAAGAAGGCGCCGTGGCCGAACGAGGGCAAGCCGCTGTGACCCAGCACGAGATTGTAGGCCATGGCATAGGTCGCGAAGATCAGGATCTCGACGCCAAGATACTGGTAGAGGCCAACGTGCTCGATCCACAGCGGCACCGTGGCCAGCGCCAGCCAGATGGCGATCATGGCCGGCGTCAGGGTCGGGACGGGTTTGCCGGCCTGCATCACGCCTCCAGGACGCTCTTCTTGCCGAACAGGCCGCGCGAGCGGAACGTCACCACCAGGATGAGCAGCAGATACATCGACAGCATCGACCACTCCGAGGCGTAGGCGCCGGAGAGGCCGACGACCATGCCGACCAGGATGCCGCCCAGGACGGCGCCCCAAAAGCTGCCGACGCCGCCCAGCACGATGATGACGAAGGCCGGGATCACGGCATCGACGCCCATGTGGGGGCGGATGCCCCAGACCGGCGCCAGGATGACGCCCGCCACCGCGGCCATCATCGTTCCCAGCACGAACACCCAGACGCGCAGCCGCTCGAGGTCGTGGCCGAGCGCCTGGACGATCTCGCTGTCGTGCGCGCCGGCCTTCACCAGCGCGCCGAAGCGCGTGCGTTCGATCACCAGCCAGACGATGGCCATGGCAATGATCGCGAAGCCTGCCGCCCAGAAGCGATAGGTCGACCAGATGAGGTCGAGCATCATGAAGCCGCCCGAGATGCCGCGCGGCACCGGAAGCGTGTAGTCGCGCGTGCCCCAGACGATGCGGATCAGCTCCTCGATCACCATCGCGACGCCGAAGGTGAGCAGCAGGCCATAGAGCGGATCGCGACCGTAGGTCCGCCGCATCAGCCGCTCGAGAACGACGCCGAAGGGCGCCACCAGAACGGGCGCCAGCAGCATCGCCGCCGTGAACCGCCAGCCGAGCGGCACCGCCGCCCAGACCTGGAGCATGTCGGGCGGCAGCGGCAGGCGGGGCGTTGCGATTGCGTAGGCGAAGTAGGCACCGAGCGCGAACAGAGAGCCGTGCGCGAGGTTGATCTGCTCCATCAACCCCAGGATCAGCATGAAGCCCAGCGCGATCAGCGCGAACAGCAGGCCGAGCGCAAAGCCGTTCACCAGATGAGGCAGGAGGCCCACGACCGATACTCTACGCCTGGCCGGTGTCTACTGTTCGTAGGTCGGCACGTCGGCGAAGGGCTTCAGCTTGCAGGTGGTGAACGAGGCGGTGTCGAGCGCCGCCTCGGGTGTCGTCCAGCTCAGGACCTCGAACAGGTCGGTGTTGTCCACGGGCTTGGGATTACGCTTGGCCAAGTAGATCGTCTGCTGGATCTGGTGCGTGACCGGATCGATGTAGGCGTCGTAGTTCTGCATGCGATCGACCGCACCCATCTTGCGGCCTTCCAGCGCCTTGATGAGGGCGATGTTGTTGGTCGAGCCGGTCTGTTCGATGACCCGCAGCAGCTCGCGTGTCGCCATGTAGCCGTTGTAGGAGACGTTGCCCGGCACCGGGATCGGCGACTGCGGGTAGGTCGTCTGCCAGCGCTTCACGAACTCCGGCACGCCCGGCAGCGCAAGCTTGTGGTACCAGTTGGTGCCGAACACGCCGAACAGCGTTTCCGGGACGCCCCATATATCGGGCCAATCCTGCTGGTTGTTGATCCACGCGGCCTTGTCCTCGAGCTTCAGTTCGGCGATCTGCTGGCGCAGCGCCTTGATGTCGTCGCCGCCGATCGCCATGGCGATGACGTCGGGCTTGATCTGCTGGACTTTGAGCAGATAGGCGGTGAAGTCGCGGGTGTTCTGCGGCACCAGGAGATTGTCGACGATCTGGCCGCCGGCCTTCTCGACTTCCAGCTTGGTCGCCGCCGCCGTGGTGTGGCCCCAGACATAGTCGTTGGTCAGCAGCAGCCACTTCTTGCCGATCTTCTGCACGGCATTGGCGACGGCGGCCTTGGAGAAATTGGTGCCGTTGCCGTCCCACACGAACTTCACGCGGCTGCAATTCTCGCCTGCCTCGCTGGGCGCCGACGAGTTCGTGTTCATGTAGATCGTGCCGTACTTGTTGGCGACCTGGGTGATGGCGTTAGCCACGCCCGAATGCAGCGCGCCGATCAGGAAGCCGCACTGTTCCTGGGCGATGAAGCGTTCGGCCACGCGCGTTCCGGTCGCCGGGTTGGTTTCGGTGTCGGCCGTGATCCATTCGACCTTGCGGCCGAGCACGCCGCCCTTGGCGTTGAATTCGTCGATGGCGAGCCGCATGCCGCGCAGGTCGTCCTGGCCGCTGTTGCCATACTGGCCGCTGGCATCGCAGGTGAGGCCGAGCTTGATCGGCTTCTTGCCCTGCGCCCACACGCGGTTCTTCTGCCACGGGCCGAAGAAGCTCGCGGTGCCGGCGAGTGCCGCGGTCATCAGGCTGGTCTTGAGCGCGCCGCGGCGCGTGATGCGGGACTTGGTCATGGCGATCCTCCGGGACAGTTTATCGACAATTTCCATTGCTCTTGCGGAATAGAATGAACATTCTATGAAGTGATGTAAAGTAGAATGGACGATCCAGTCGATGGCGGTGGGGCGATGACCAAGGGCAAGTCACACGGCAAGACGGGCAACGGTGGCGCCGACGCTTATGAGAAGCTGCGTGCCGACATCGCGGCGCGACACGCCGACCTCTCCGACCGGCTGCAGCACATCGCCGAGTTCGCGCTGGAGAACCCGACCGAGATGGCGCTGGGCACCGTGGCCGAAGTGGCGAGGCGGGCGAGCGTGCAGCCCTCGGCGATCGTCCGCTTCGCCAGCGCGCTGGGTTTCAGCGGCTTCACCGAGATGCAGCAGGTCTTCCGGCTGCGGCTGGTGGCGAGCCTGGCGCCTTCCTACAAAGACCGCATCGGCCGCCTGAAGAAGGACGGTCCGTGGCGTGGCAGCAACGAGCCACAGGCGGTGCTGGGCCGCTTCGTGGCCGAAGGCATCGCCTCGCTCGAAACCCTGAACAGCGTGGCGCGCGAGCAGGATCTGCGGCGCGCCATCGCGCTACTGGGCGGGGCGGAGACCATCTATCTGCTGGGGCTGGGCGGCTCCTATCCGGTCGCGGCGCACCTCGCCTACGTGCTGCGCAAGCTCGGCCGGCGCACCGTGCTGCTCGATGGACTGGGCGGCGGACTGCGCGAGCAGGCGGTGGCGGCCACGCGCGCCGACGCCCTGCTCGCCGTCAGCTTCAAGCAATACAACGCCGATACGGTGCGCCTGTTCGCCGAGTTGATCGCGCGCGGCGTGCGCGCCGTATCCATCACCGACAACCTGCTGAGTCCGATCGCACGCGGCGCCGAGATCGTCTTCGAACTCCACGACATGGCGGAGCCGGCGCTGCGCACGCTGGTGGCACCGATGTCGCTGGCGCAGACCCTCGCGGTAGGGCTTGGACTTGCCCAGGACTAAATCCGAATGTGGCGCGAGGTCGCCGGACAAGCCTCGCCGGGTTCGGTGAGCACGTGGCGCGGCGCCGACGGATCGGCTTTGAGATGCGATACGCCCGTCACGCCATACTCATTTGCCGGCGGCCGGCGGTTTTGCCGGGGTCGGGTCGTCGATGTCGATGAACGTGACCGCGCAAGGCCGCTGGGTCGTCTGCTTGGCCATTCCGCGTCCGTCGTAGACGCGGCCGCCCAGGGTGAAGGTCACCGGACTCCCGGGGGCGGCATCCACGACGTACCTGCGCTTTTCGCCGTTCTTTCCGTTGTAGGTCGCATTCAATTGCCCGGTGGGCGCGATCCGCCCCGTCAGGATGCCCGAACCGGCTTCGCCCTTGACGCCATCCTCCCCGTAGATCGCGCCGTCCTTCACCGTGATCTCATAGGTATGCTCGAAGTCCGCCGCCCCCTTGAAGTCGTCGCAGATCGTATGGACTGACCATTTGCCGTCGAACATCTGGGTCACCTCGGCCGGCGGGGCGGGTGCCGCTGCAACCGTCGTTCCCGAGGAGGCTGGTTTGCCGGCCTCGATCCTGGTGGGTGCCCACAGCAGATAGCCCGCACCCCCGAGCAGCAACACGATCGCGCCCGACGCAACGTAAAGCTTGCTCCCCAACCTCCTTTGCCACGGGACGGAAGGCTGTTGCGATGCTTCGGTCGTAGATTGTGTGGAAGCCGATTGCTGGCGTGAGGGCATCGCGATCGTCTGGTCGGCACTGCGTTGCCGACTCGAAGACATCGCAACCGTCTGATCCGGATCGCGCTGCCGGCGTGGCAGCATGATCGTCTGGTCGGCGGCGCCTTCCGCCAGAAGCGCTCTCCAGGCGGGAATCGACTGCGGCCGCTGGACGGCGCGCAATGCCATTCCCTTGTCGATCGCCGCCAGCAGACCTGGCGAGAAGCCGGGAGGCCGCAGCTCGACCAGGGAAACGTAGTCGTCGTCCAGCATGCGGTCGAAGGCGCTGGGCGGGGTCTTTCCGGAGATGGTGTGGTAGAGCGTCGCCGACAGGCCGTAGATGTCCGTCCAAGGGCCCTGCTTGCCGGAGGAGAACTGCTCCGCCGCCCCATAACCCGGCGTGAAGATGGCCGTCATCGCTCCGGTTTGGCCGGCGACCGGTGCGCGCGACGCCCCGAAATCGATCAGCGTCGGATGGGCCTCGGCATCGAGAATGATATTGTCGGGCTTGATGTCGCGATGGACGAAGCCTGCTTCGTGCACCTGTTCGAGGCCATCCATCAGGAGATGCAGCATGTTCTCCGTGTCGCCCGGCGACAGGCCGCCGCCCTCTTTCAGCCGATGGCTCAGCGTTTCGCCCTCGGCGAACGCCATCACCATGTAGGCGGTGCCGTTCCCTTCGAGAAAATCGTAGACCGGAACGATCGATGAAACGCCGCCGAGCCTGGCGAGCGTTCGCGCTTCGTCGATGAACCGGTCGCGCCCCCACACGAACTCCTCGGCCATCGCCGTCGAGCGCGGCACGACGACGGTGTCGGCCTCCCGAACGGCCAGCGAGGCCGGGAGATACTCCTTGATCGCCACCTTGCGGCCGAGACGAATGTCGCGGGCAAGGTACGTGATGCCGAAGCCGCCTTGTCCCAGAACGGAGAGGATCTCGTAGTTTCCCAGGATCGTTCCGGGCACCAGGACGCCACGAAAACCCGGCTCCTTGGTCGCAATCGCCGGAGATTCAGGCTCCGCCATCGGTACAGGCTCCCTCGTTACGTCCGGCGTCTCGCTACGATCCCATCATCGCGAACGCCAGAGTACAATCGCGAATATCCGTCGTTGCCTTGCCGTCGCGGCCGTCGAACTGGCCGGTCGCCGAAAACGCGAACGGCATTCCGTCTCTCTGGCCGGCGAGGAGGTACCGCGCCGCCGGCAGCCGGCCATAGCCCTGGAAGGTGACCGTACCGTCGGCGCGGATCTGTCCCGCAAACGTGAAGGAATTCGGTTCGCCCGGCGGGCGCCAACGGGCGACCGCGTATCCGTCCTTGACGGACATCGTGTATCGGTTCGTGAAACCCTCGGCGGTACCGACCGGCGGGCAGACGTGAACCACCGACCAGTTGCCGTCATAGGTCTGCGGAACGGTTGCCATCTTCGACAGGATCGCCTTCGCCGATCCCGTGCAGGTGTCGCAGGTAATGGCAAGGTCGATTCCCTCGCCCTTGACCTCTCCCATGAAATTGTAGGTGACGACACCACAAGTGGCCGGGGGTTCGGGAAGGCGGCCCGTGACGAGACCCTGAGGACTCACCTCGACCGACAAGGGGTGGACACCGCAGGTAGGACTATCGGCGCTGCCTTTTCCCGTCGTGCCGGCGATGGAAAGATCCAGCTTTGCGACGAAGCCCGTCCCGACCTGAACGACACCGACATAGCGTCCACCATATCGGCCTTCGGCCGGACCGAAAGGCGAGGCCAGCATCAGAAATCCGATCACGAGGGCGATCGCGATCGCCGCCATGCCGAGCGCAAGCACACGCCAGGACCGCAGCCGGCTCGTCTCTACCGACGCGACCGGCTGGGGCGACGCCGGCGCATCGGTCACGGTCCTTGTCCGCCGGACGAGCGTCTCCGCATTCACCCGTTCGCTGACGACGTATGTCGTGCCATTGGCTTCGAACAAGGCCAGAACGCGTTCGACTTCGGAGCCGCCCGGCCGATTCTCGAGCGCGTGGCCGTCGGCGCCGAAGCGCGCCAGACCTTCGGTGAAAGCGGCGGCAGCATCAGGCGAGCGGGGACCGACCATCGTCCCCTGCCGTGTCGCGAGATCTGCGGGAAAGTACTCCTTGATCACGACGTCGCGGCCCAGTTGAAGGTCGCGCGCTCCGTAGCTGATGGCCTGAGGGCCGTGAGTCAGCAGCGAAACGATTTCATATCGATCGACCTTGCTGCCCGGCGGCAGGGCCGACGACTCGGCGGCGCTCGGTCCGGTGTCATCCATCATGTCGGTCGATGATTCCGATGGCTACCTCATGAACCCGTGCGCCTTGAGGAAGGCGGCGATCTCGGCCTTCGACGTCTCGATGGCGCTTCCGCTGTAGGTGATTTCCCGTGGGCTCCGGTCGAAGGCATGTTTTGTCCCCGGCATGATGACCATTTTGACGGCACTGGGGTTGCCGGCGGCGGCAATCTTGTCCGCACACACCTTGGTTTCGGCCGTGATGGCGAGCGTGTCGTCTGCTCCCTGCAGCCAGAGACTCGGAGGGTAGCCAGGCTTCGGCTTCACATAATCGTGCAGCCACTTGGCGCAATAAGGATAGGTGAGCACTTGCGGCAGCGTCATCCCTCGTTCGAGGACCGCAGCAATCCCGACGGTACCGCCCGTCGACTGCCCGAAAATAAAAGCGCGCGCCGGATCGGCCCAGTCCTGGGTCGCGAGCCAGGCGAGTGTTCGTTCGGTGTCGGTAACGCGACCGAACAGAATCGTCTTCCACTTGGCGCCCTGGATGTCGTCTTCGCCCCGGATACCGCGTCCCTTGTAGCTGTCGACGATGACCGAGCTTATGCCTCGCTGCGAAAGCCATTCCGACCACATCTCCAGAGCCGCGAGACTGAAGCGGGTGAGTCCGGAGGCACCATGCAGCATGATGGCGACGGGCGCCCTGCCGGGCGCAGACGCCTTCACCACGGAGACATAGACTTTCGGCTGCCCGGTCGCCGCCGGCAGCTCGATCCAGTCTGCCGCGCGCGCAGGTGGAGCATAGGCGAAAGGCGCCAGCATCGCCGCGAGCGCCAGCGCCAGAAGGGAGCAGATCCTGGCGAGGCGCCATCCTGCCGATGTCGTGGACTGGCCATTTCGGTTGTTGAGCGATGATCGTGTACCGATATCGTCACAGGCAACCCCGAGGAGGTCGCGCGTTACCCGCACCATCGCCCTATCGCTGCCAGTCGCCATGCTACCCCGCTCGCCGATCAAGAAGCCTCTAGCCAAGCCAACTCGCAGCTTAGGGACCGGGTGCGGTGCTGTCGCTCAAGCTCTTTGCACTGTGGCTGCATTTGCTCAGCGCGCGGGTCGTGGAACTTTAGATCGCCATCCGCGAGTGCAGGTCGAACATGATCCAGAAGCTGCCGCCCACCATGATGAAGATCAGCACCGCGGTGAAGACGATGGCGAGCAGGTTCTCCCTGGGCGTCGAGGTGAAGTTGAGATGCAGGAAGAACCGGAGATGGACCAGGACCTGCAGGAGGGCGGCGCCGGCGATCAGCATCAGCGCGCGCTGCGGCGGCAAGGCGTGGGTGATCACGACGTAGAACGGGATGGCCGTCAGCACGACGGCGAGCACGAAGCCGATCAGGTAGGTCCGCAGACCGTGTTCGCCATGTTTTTCCATCACAGCAGCCCCGGAAGATAGACGATCGAGAAGATGCCGACCCAGGCGATGTCGAGGAAGTGCCAGAACAGGCCGAGGCGGAACAGGCGCGAAGTCACCGCCACCGATAGTCCCTTCATCATCACCTGGCCGCACATGATCAGGATCCAGGTGAGGCCCATGCTGACATGCAGGCCGTGGGTGCCGACCAGGGTGAAGAAGGCCGACAGGAAGCCGCTGCGGTCGGGGCCGGCGCCGGCCTTGATCATGCCGGCGAACTCGCGCAGTTCGAGGAACACGAAGCCCGCGCCCAGCACGAAGGTGACCAGCAGCCAGAACAGCACCGCGCCGCGGTTGCCGGTCTTCGAGCAGAGCGAGGCGAAGCCGAAGGTGGTGCTGCTGACCAGCAGCAGCGCGGTTTCGAGGGCGGCGTTGCGCAGGTCGAACAGCTGCTTGCCGCCCGGACCGCCATCGGTGTTGTTGACCATGATGACATAGGTCGCGAACAGCAGGGCGAAGATGACGGCATCGCCCATCAGGTAGAGCCAGAAGCCGAGCGCCCGCTGCTCGTGGGTTTCGGCGGCTTCGCTGTCGCGGGCCGTCACGG
This sequence comes from Alphaproteobacteria bacterium, assembly GCA_947474005.1. Classification (GTDB taxonomy): domain Bacteria; phylum Pseudomonadota; class Alphaproteobacteria; order Reyranellales; family Reyranellaceae; genus Reyranella. Next base: position 9,725 of record CANJHI010000136.1, read on the forward strand.
CGGCGTTCATTTGCGGCTTCCCGTTCGTGTGGCGAGCGCGCGGTAGCGTGCGTCCTCGATCAGCTTCACCTCGGCGGCGGTGACCTTGAATTCGGAGTCGTCATCGGAGGAGCGCGCGATCATGGCGACCCACATGGCGAGCCCGCAGGCGGCCACCAGCCACCAGATGTGCCAGATCATGGCGAAACCCAGCGCGAAGGCGAAGGCGCCCATGGCGACGCCCACCATCGAGTTCTTCGGCAGGTGGATGTCTTCGTAGGCCGCCGGCCTCCGGTAGGCGACGCCGCGCTCCTTCATGTCGAGGAAGGCCTCGCGGTCGCGCACCTCCGGCAGGATGGCGAAATTGTAGGCCGGCGGCGGCGAGGAGGTCGCCCATTCGAGCGTGCGGCCGTCGAACGGATCGCCCGACACGTCGGCCGTCTTGCGGCGGTCGCGGATGCTGACATAGAGCTGCATCACCATGCAGGCGATGCCGATCAGCACGACGAAGGCGCCGAACGCGGCGACCATCAGGTAGGGCTGCCACGAGGGATCGTTGTACTGCTCCATGCGGCGCGGCATGCCCTTGAAGCCCAGGATGTAGAGCGGCATGAAGGCGAGATAGAAGCCGATCAGCCAGCACCAGAACGAGGCAAGTCCCCACCCGCGGTTGAGCTCGAAACCGAAGGCCTTGGGGAACCAGTACATGTAGCCGGAGAGGTAGCCGAACAGCACGCCCGGAATGATCATGTTGTGGAAGTGCGCGACCAGGAAGGTCGTGTTGTGCATCAGGAAGTCGGCCGGCGGGATGGCCAGCAGCACGCCCGTCATGCCGCCGATCACGAAGGTGATCATGAAGCCGATGGTCCACATCATCGACGGATGGAAGTCGATGCGGCCGCGATACATGGTGAGCAGCCAGTTGAACACTTTCACGCCGGTCGGCACGGCGATGACCATGGTGGTGATGCCGAAGAAGGCGTTGACGTTGGCGCTGGAGCCCATGGTGAAGAAATGGTGCAGCCAGACGGTGAACGACAGGATCGCGATCGCCGCCGTGGCATAGACCAGCGATTCGTAGCCGAACAGGCGCTTGCGCGAGAAGGTCGCCACGACCTCGGAGAAGACGCCGAAGGCCGGCAGGATCAGGATGTAGACTTCAGGATGACCCCAGATCCAGAACAGGTTGGGGTAGTTCATCATGTTGCCGCCGTGGGCATTGGTGAAGAAGTGCATGCCGAAGGTACGGTCGAGTGCCAGCAGGCCGCAGGCCACGGTGAGCGCCGGGAAGGCGAAGGCCATCAGCACCGAGGCGCAGAGCGCGGTCCAGGTGAACGGCGTCATGCGCATCAGCGTCATGCCGGGCGCGCGGCGCTTCAGGATGGTGACGACGAAATTGATGCCGCTGAAGGTCGAGCCGAAGCCGCTGATCAGGATCGCCCAGATCCAGTAGTCGACGCCGACGCCGGGGTTGGCCTCGACGCCGGAATACGGCGGATAGCCGGTCCAGCCCGCGGTCGAGAACTTGCCGATCACCAGCGACACCATGACCAGGCCGGCGCCCGCCGCGGTCAGCCACAGGCTGAGCGAATTCAGGAACGGGAAGGCGACGTCGCGGGTGCCGATCTGCAGCGGCACGATGATGTTGATCAGCCCGGTCATGAACGGCATCGCCATGAAGAAGATCATGATGGTGCCGTGCGAGCTGAAGATCTGGTCGAAATGCTCGGGCGGCAGGTAGCCGCCGGCATTGAGCGCCATGGCCTGCTGGGCCCGCATCATGATGGCATCGACGAAGCCGCGCAGCAGCATGATCAGCGCCAGCACGATGTACATGATGCCGATGCGCTTGTGATCGACGCTGGTCAGCCAGTCGGTCCAGAGATAGCGCCAGGCGCCCAGCCAGGTGATGGCGATGGCGACCACCAGCGCACCCCCGATCGTGACAGCCGCGCCGCCGGCGGCGATCGCGCTGTAGAGCGGCAGCGCGTCGAGCGTCAGTCTCCCGAACATCGGTCTATCTCCGCGGCGCCGCGACGGGCGCGGCATGGGAATGGGTGTATTTGGCGATGATCGAATCGAAAAGCTTCGGCTCGATCGCCGAATAGTAGGCGATCGGGTTGCTGCGGCTCTTGGCGGCCAGCGCCGTGTAAGCCGCGGCGTCGAGCGTGCCGGGTGCCTGCTTGGCCTTGGCCACCCAGGCGTCGAAATCACCAGGCGAGAGCGAGACCACCTCGAAATGCTGGTCGGAGAAGCCGCCGCCGCTGTACATGCTGTTGCGGCCGACGAACTTGCCGGGCTGATCAGCCAGGAGCTGCAGGCGCGTCTGCATGCCGGCCATGGCGTAGATCTGGCCGGCGAGCTGCGGCACATAGAACGAATTCATCACCGTGTCGGAGGTGATGCGCAGGCTGACCGGCCGCCCGTTCGGAATGGCGAGCTGATTGACGGTGGCGATGCCCTGCTCGGGATAGATGAACAGCCACTTCCAGTCCTGCGCCACCACCTGGACGTCGAGCGGCGCCGTGGACGAGGCGATCTCGCGGTAGGGATCGAGCTTGTGGGTGCTGCGCCACAGCAACACGGCGACGGCTATGACGATCAACGCCGGAATCAGCCAGACGACCGCATCGATCCGGGCTGAATCGGCCCATTTGGGCGTATAGACAGCCCGGGTGTTGGAGGCGCGATAGCGCCAGGCGAACAGCAGCGTGAGCACGATGACCGGGACGATCACCAGCATCATGACGTAGAAGGCGTCGCGCAGGAGGTCGCGCTCGGCCAGCGCGATCGGCCCCTTGGGATCGAGGACGGCGGAATGCCGGAGATCGCAGGCGCCCACGAACAGCACGGCGCCAACGGCCAGTGCCACCTGAAGCAATTTATCGACAGCCTGCTTCACGCTCCCCCACCCCTACTCGACCTTGAGTATTGAGGAACAGCTTGAAGCTACGCCTTGTGTTGAGCAACGACTCTTTTACCGCACGAGCCGGCCGTCGCCGTCATCGGGACGTCATCCAAGCCGCCAAAAGTTCGAAATGTCGATCAGACGCAGCTATCGGCGCGCCAGTCGAACGGCGCCTTGGTCTTGCGCAGGAAGCCCGCCAGCCACGAGGCGCCCAGCGCGTAGTTGGCTTTGCTGGACTGCTGGCCGGTCAGCAGGAACGTGTTGATCCCCACGACGCGGCCGCAGGAATCGATGAGCGGGCCACCGGAATTGCCGGCGGAAATGTCGGCCGAATGCAGCAGCATTGGCGTGTCGCGCTCCTTGTTCTGGATCGCGCTCACGGTGCCCTTGGTCAGCACGACCTCCGGGGCGGCCTTGAGGTCGCCGGCGGCGAGGCGGCGGAGGTTGCGGTCGACGGCCATGCCGATGGCGGGGTAGCCGGCGGCCACGACGTCGCTCAGCGCCGCGGGTTCGCCGGCAAGCGCCAGCGGCTGCACGGCATCGGCCGGCAGGTCGACGCGGATCACGGCGAAGTCGGCCTGCATCGTCTGGCCCGGCGGCGAGGTCGCGACGACCGTGCCGATATAGCCGGTCTTGAGGTGCTTGCTGATCACCAGCGCTTCACTGCCCGGCGCGCCGCGGCCCACGACATGATGGTTGGTGACGACGTAGCCGGGCGACACGAAGAAGCCCGAACCGCTTCCCTGTTCGGAGATCACCAGGACGGTCGCCCGCTCCAGGGCGGAGGCGAGCTCGGCGGCGCTCGCCTTGCCGGCCTTGGGCAGATTGAGGGTGGCCGAGGCCGGGACGATGTCGGGCGCTGCTTCCGTCTTGCGTTCGGGCAGCGTGCCGGGGGGTGCCGGTGTCGAGGATGGTGGCTTACCCGGTGAATCTTTGCCAAGCGGATCCTTCGCCGTGCAGACGTCGGCGCGCAGGCGATCCTTGAGGGCCGCGATCTGGTCCTCGATCTGCTTGTTGGCGGCCTTCTGCTTATCGATCTGGTCCTCCAGCGCCTTGACCTGGGCGGCGTCGGGACCCGGCGGGGCGGGCGGCGCCGGCGGCGCCGGCAGCTGCACCGCGATGTTCACGATCGGGCGGTAGAAGAGATACCAGCCCAGCGCCAGACCGACAGAGACCAGCAGGAAGCCGCCCACGAGGCCACCCAGGATCAGCGGCCAGCGCTGGGGCGGCCGTTCCGGGGTCGGGCGATCTTGCGAAGCGGGGTCGGACATTAGTCCCTCGGGAATGGACGCCACCATAGCAGACGCCACGCGGGGGGCCGAATTGAGGCGGACTTGCGCCGGTCCCGCGACAGCCTAAATTCCCCGCACCCGCTCAAATTCGCTGCAAATCGAGGAGATTGGCAATGACGGCCTGCATCGTCGGATGGTCCCACGGCAAGTTCGGCAAGCTCGACGGCGAAACCAGCGAATCGCTGGTGGTGAAGGCCGCGACCGAGGCCATCGCCCACGCCGGCATCGAGCCCAAGGACGTCGACGTGATCTACGTCGGCAACATGAACGGCGGCTTCGTGCGCCAGGAGTTCCACTCCTCGCTGGCGCTGCAGGCCCATCCCGATCTCCGCTTCAAGCCGTCGACCCGTGTCGAGAACGCCTGCGCCACCGGCTCGGCCGCGATCCACATGGGCCTCAATACGCTGGCCGCCGGCAAGGCGCGCTTCGTGCTGGTGGTCGGTGTCGAGAAGATGACCGAGCTCAACTCCACGCAGGCGGGCGAGGTGCTGATCAAGGCCTCGTACGTGGCCGAGGAGGCCACCATCGAGGCGGGCTTCGCCGGCATCTTCGGCAAGATCACCTCGGCCTACTTCCAGCGCTATGGCGACAAGTCCGATGCGCTCGCCCGGATCGCGGTGAAGGCGCACAAGAACGGCGCCAAGAATCCCTATGCGCACTTCCAGAAGGAATTCGCCTACGAGTTTTGCCGCACGCCCTCGGACAAGAACCCGTTCGTGGCAGGCCCGCTGAAGCGCACCGACTGCTCGCCGGTGACCGACGGCGCCGCGGCGGTCGTGCTGGCCGACGTCGGCACCGCGCTCGGCATGAAGCACGCGGTCGCCTTCCGGGCGACCGAGCACGTCAACGACTTCCTGCCGATGAGCAAGCGCGACATCATCAAGTTCGAGGGCCCGCAGCTCGCGTGGAAGCGCGCTCTGGCCTCGGCCAAGCTCGACCTGCTCGACCTCTCGTTCGTGGAAAGCCACGACTGCTTCACCTCGGCCGAGCTGATCGAATACGAGGCGATGGGCCTCACCGCCCCCGGCGAGGGCGAGCGGGCGATCCTCGAAGGCTGGGTCGAGCGCGACGGCAAGCTGCCGGTCAACGTCTCGGGCGGGCTCAAGGCAAAGGGCCATCCGGTGGGCGCGACAGGCGTTTCCATGCACGTGATGTCAGCCATGCAGCTCTCCGGCACAGCGCCCGAAGGCCTGCAGCTGCCCAAAGCAACGATCGGCGGCGTGTTCAACATGGGCGGCGCCGCCGTCGCCAACTACGTCAGCATCCTCGAACCGCTGCGCTAGCCAACCGATGGAACTGGCGTCATTCAAGCCCAACAAACAGGACGACCTCACCCTGAGGAGGCTGCGCAGCGGCCTTCTCGAATCGGGCGAAGTAACCTTCGCCCTGTGGTGGGAACAAGCACCGCGTCTTTGGCCCATCCTTCGAGACGCATCGCTACGCGATGCTCCTCAGGATGAGGTCTTGCTGATGCACTGATACCAACCGACAGAACTCATGACAGTTCAGCCCATCGCCGGCTTGTGATGGATGCGATCCTTTGCGGGGTGGCGAGCAGGTCAGTCCAAGCCTTGCAGCAGGC
>CANJHI010000137.1 GCA_947474005.1 Alphaproteobacteria bacterium
CCACCGAGCACCGATAAGACTCGGAACGGACGCATCGCGCTACCTGTCACAGGAATACTGTGACGGGTGCGCCGGGCTTGTGACATCTGAAGAAGAAACGACGTCGTAAAAAGCCCTTGATTCCGGGCTCGGCCCGGACTCCGGGCAGGTGCGTGTCACAACATTTGTCTCAACTTGGTGTGACACATTGGGTTGTGACACGTGACCAGGACAACGGCTCTTCGGCGTGCGGAGAACCGTAATTGCTACTTGCCTAGCGCGGCACCGTCATCGCGGTGAGGGTCGAGACGTCGGCGCTCTTCTCGAGCGTCCAGACGGCGTCGATCAGCGGCTGGATGTCGTGGCCGTGCCGCCAGCGGCCAGCCTCGGCGCGCAGCTTGTCCTCGATCTCGGTGTCCTTCATCGGGTTCGACGAACTGCCGCGCGCGGCCTGGGTGGCGACGCTGTGCTTCTTGCCATCGGTGGTGAAGAAATCCATCTCGGCCGCGATGGTCGAAAGGGCTGGGTCGCTCGCAACCTCGATCCTGCGACGCATGGCAGTCACGGCTGGGTCGTTGACGCAGGCGTCGGTGAACTGGTCGAGGCCGGCCTTGCCGGTGACCAGCGCCGCGGCGACGGCATGCTGCAGGCTCACCTGCGCCTCGCGGCCGGAGGCGACCTCGGGACGGTCGGTGCGCTGCAGCAGCAACGGATTGCCGCGAACGACGACGCGCGTCACCTGATCGGTGGGGTGGTCGCGCCGCCAGTCGAGCGCGCAGTCGAGCAGAGGATGGATCACGAAGCCGCACGGATAAGGCTTTATCGAATTGTCGTTCAGCTCCCAGGTCGTGCCGAGGCCGTCGGTCAGGGCCGGCCAGTTCGGCGGCTCGCCCATGGCGGCGAGAAAGCCCTGGGCGCCGGCGATCGGTTCGGCCGGTCCCTCGAAGCCCTTCTCGGCGAGCAGCGCCGACCACAGGCCGTTGCGCGCGGCATTGCCGACGCTGACGCTTTTCGCCGGCCAGCCCAGGCATTCGCAGAGGCCGGCCGATTGGGTGGCGGCGTTGCCCAGCGCCCAGACGACCTGCTGTGGGCTGAGGTTGAGCAGCTTCGCGGCGCCCGCGGCGGCGCCGAACACGCCGCAGGTCGAAGTGATGTGCCAGCCCTTGGGATAGTGGCCGGGCGAGACGGCGCCGCCCACACGGCATTCGATCTCGAAGCCCAGGACGAAGGCCAGCAGCAGCTCCGATCCCGTCACGCGCCGCATCTCGGCCAGCGAGAACAGCGCCGGCGCCACGGGAGAGGTCGGATGAACGACGGTGGGCAGATGTGTGTCGCAATAGTCGAAGACATTGGCGCCGGCCGCATTGAGGAAGGCGGCGCTCAAGCCATCGATGCGTTCGCTCCGGCCGATGATGGTCGCCTGCTTGCCGCCCGAGAATTCGGCGAGGGAGGCCAGCGCCATCTCGACCGGTCCGGTCCGGCAGCCCGCGATGGTCACGGCAAAGAAATTCAGCAGCGCGCGTTTGGCCTCGTGGCGTACCGGGTCCGGGATGTCTTGCCATTTGCCTTCGGCAACGAAACGGGCGAGGTCCTGGGTAATACCGGGTCTGGGCAACATGGATTTCTTTCGGATATCGTTTGAGGATGAAAGCTGATCATGCCTGAGAAACTCGCGATCGTACGAACCGTCGCGGAATTGCGCCATGCGGTTGCGGCCTACAAGGCCGCCGGCCGCACCGTCGGCCTGGTACCCACCATGGGCGCGTTGCACGAGGGCCACGTCAGCCTGGTGAAGGGTGCGCTCGATCGCGGCGACGTGCCGGCGACATCGATCTTTGTCAATCCGACGCAGTTCGGCCCGAACGAGGATTTCGCTGCCTATCCGCGCGATGAGGCGGGCGACTTCGCCAAGCTGGAGGCGGCGGGCTGCCGCATCGTCTTCGCGCCGGACAAGGACGAGATGTATCCCGCGCCGATGCTGACCACCGTGAAAGTGACCGGCGTCACCGATGGCCTGTGCGGTCCATTCAGGCCGGGCCACTTCGATGGCGTGGCGACGGTGGTCACCAAGCTTTTGATGATGGCGATGCCCGATCGCGGCTATTTCGGCGAAAAGGATTTTCAGCAGCTCCAGGTCATCAAAACCATGGTGCGCGACCTGGCGATGCCGGTCGAGATCGTGGGTATGCCGACAGTGCGCGAGCCCGACGGCCTCGCCATGTCGTCGCGCAATCGCTACCTCAGCCCGGCCGAGCGGACGACGGCGCTGCAGCTCTATCGCGAGATGAACGCGGTGGCACAAACTGTTCGCGATGGTCGTTCATCGTGTTCGGCAGCGACGGCAGCGGCCTCGAAGGCCTTGCTGGCTGCGGGTTTCGACAAGGTCGAATACCTGACCGTGGTCGACGCCGAGAGCCTTCAGCCGCTCGAAAAAGTCACCGGCCCGGCCCGGGTGATCGTGGCGGCCCGCCTCGGACGCACGCGCCTGATCGACAACATCGCCGTCGACTGACCTTCTCCGGGATTCTCATCCTGGCAGGGAGTTGGCCTCGGCGGCACAGTTCGTCGGGGGGCGATCGGCTTGCCGGATCAAGGGCTTGGTGCCGATTTATGGCACAGGCAGCGGCACACCGCGTGGCACAACGAGGTGTGCCGAAAAGCGGCTCGCGTCAGGCGGCCTGTTCCAGCGTCGAGGCAACGTCGGCCGTGGTGACACGGCGCAGGTCGCGCACCTGGTTGGTGTCGAACGGCCGCGCGCGGTGCATGGTGCAGCGGTTGTCCCAGATCACCAGGTCGCCCTGCTTCCAAGTGTGGGCATGCACGAACTGGCGCTGGGTCGCATGCTCGATCAAGTCGAGCAGCAGGAGGCGGCCGTCGGCGACCGGCATGCCGAGAATGTGCGAGGCGTGCGCGGCGACATAGAGCGTCTTGCGCTTCGAGCCGGGATGGGTGCGTACCACCCGCTGCGGCACCGGCGGCAGGCTGGCGATTTCTTCCGGCGTGTAGTTGGTGACGCTGAGCTGGCCGCGCGAATGCCAGATCGAATGCTCGGCGACCAGGCCTTCGAGCTGCTTCTTGGTCGCGTCGGGCAGGTCATCGTAAGCCGCGCGCATGTCGGCGAATTCGGTATTGCCGCCTTCGGGCGGCACGATGTGGGCGTAGAGCATCGACAGCGCGCCGGGGATGGCGCGGAACGAGGCGTCGGTATGCCAGAACCGGTTGGCCAGCCAGTCGAGGCGGCGCTTGCTGTTCTGCTCGAGGACCTTCGAATCGCCGTCGAGGTTGGAGATGTCGGCGATCTCGTCGCGTTCGAGGCGGTGCTTGATGCCGCGATGCCGCGCCTTCTGGGCCGACGAATGGATCGGCCCGAAATGGCGGGCAAAGGCGATCTGCTGGTCGTCGGTGAGTTTCTGGTCGTGGAAGACGACGACCGCATAGCGGTCGATGGCTGCCTCGATGGCGTCCCGGTCGGCGGCGGCCAGCGGCTGCGCCAGGTCGATCCCGGAAATCTCGGCGAAGAATTGCGGCTGGTTCGGCTTGACGGTGATGCTCATGACCACCTCCTGCGGCTATAGTCCTCGTCTATCCATCATGTGTCAGGAAACGCCATGTCGCAAACGATCAAGCTCGCCCTGCTCGACGATTATCAGAAAGTAGCCATGCGCCTGGGCGATTGGGATCGCCTGAAGAAGCGCGGCATCGAAATTACGGTCTTCAATCAGCCCTTCAGCTCCGTCGATGACGCCGTGCAAAAACTGGCGCCGTTCCAGATCCTGGGCCTGCTGCGCGAGCGCACCGCCTTCCCGAGAGCGCTGATCGAAAAGCTCCCCAACCTGAAGTTCATGGTGCTGACTGGAGCGCGCGCGGCGAGCCTCGACGACAAGGCGGCGACCGACCGCGGCATTCCGATCTCGACCACGCCCGGCGGCGGCTCGAATGCGCCGACGGCGGAGCTCGGCTGGGCGTTGCTGATGATGTGCGCCCGCGACCTCGCCAAGGCCGAACGGCTGGCGCGCCAGGGCAAGTGGCATGACGGCATCGAGCAGATGGTTGTGCTCGAGGGCAAGCGGCTGGGCATTCTCGGCCTTGGCAAGCTGGGCAGCCGCGCGGCGCACTATGGCAAGGCCTTCGGCATGGACGTCGTAGCCTGGAGCCAGAACCTCACGCCCGAGAAGGCCGCGGCGGGCGGCGCAAAGTACGTCAGCAAGGACGAGCTGCTGGCGACATCGGATTTCGTGTCGATCCACCTGGCTCTTTCGGATCGCACGCGCGGCCTGATTGGTGCGGCGGAACTCACCAAGATGAAGAAGACCGCGATCCTGGTGAACACCTCGCGCGGGCCGATCGTGGACGAGGCGGCCCTGATTGCGGCGCTGAAGAACCGCACCATCATGCATGCTGGCCTTGACGTTTATGACAAGGAGCCGATGTCCGCCGATCATCCCTTCACCAAGCTCGACAACATCACGCTCATCCCCCACCTCGGCTATGTCGTCGAGGAGAGCTACCGCTACTTCTACGAAGGCACGATCAAGGACATCGAGGCCTGGCTCGACGGCAAGCCGATCAACGTCCTCAATCCCGAGGCGTTGAACAAAAAGTCGGCGTGATGTCGATTCCCGGCAGGGTCGAACGTCTATGAGGTGACGGACCGAACCGTCGCAACCCAGGAGATCGACATGGCTCAATATATGCTGCTGCTGCACCAGGGCCCGGGCAACATGGCGGACCTGCCGCGCGAAAAGATGATGGAAGTGGTCAAGCGCTACTACACCTGGTCGAGCACGATGCGCGAGAAGGGCAAGCTGGTGGGCGGCGAGAAGCTGGCCGCCGGTGGCGTCCGTCACATCACGGTCAAGGACGGCAAGCCCGTCGCAAGCGATGGCCCCTATGCCGAGGCCAAGGATGTGGTCGGCGGCTACTTCACGATCGAGGCCAAGGACCTTGCCGAGGCCGAAGCGATTGCCAAGGAATGCCCGCACCTGTGGAATGGCACCAATTGGATCGAGCTCCGGCCGGTCGATGCCATGACGGTCGACCAGGCGAAGGCGTCCGGCTGAGCGCTCCCGTCCACGACCTCGTCGCCTCGCTGGCGCGCGACTCGACCCACCGTCTCGTCGCCGCGCTGGCGAGGCGGTTGGGGGCCGGCCGCATCGCCATCGCCGAGGATGCCGTGCAGCATGCCCTCCTGCAGGCGCTGTCGTCGTGGCCGTTCAAAGGGGCGCCGGCGCTGCCCGAAGCGTGGCTCGCCGTCGTGGCGCGCAATCGTGCTCTCGACCTGCTGCGGCATGAGGCGCGCGACCTTGGTCTCGCCGACGAACTGGTGCCGGTCACGCCGCCTCAGGCCGAGCGCGAGGGCCACTTCGATCGTGAGCTGAACGACGACGAACTGGCGCTGCTGTTTGCGGTCTGTCACCCGGTCCTCTCGCCCGATCTGCGTGTGACCTTCGCGCTCAAGACCGTGTGTGGCCTCACCGTGGCGCAGATCGCCTCAGGCTTGCTGGCCGAGCCGACGACGATTGCGCAACGGCTGGTGCGGGCACGCCGCCAGCTCGCGGCGGCCGAGATTCCGATCGAGCCACCGCCGCCCGACGAGCTGCCGGAGCGCGCCGAGTCGGTGCGCACCGCGCTCTATCTCATGTTCAGCGAGGGCTACTCGGCGTCTTCGGGTGAAGTGCTGGTTCAACCCGAGCTTTGCGTCGAGGCGGTTCGTCTGGCGCGTGCCTTGGCGATGCATCCCATGACCCGCGGGCCGGCAAGTGACGCCCTTGCGGCCCTGCTGGCGCTCACCGCGGCGCGCCTGGCGACGCGGGTCGATCCCGATGGTGCGGCCCAGCTCCTGGAAGATCAGCCGCGCGAGCAGTGGGATGCCGGCCTGATCGGGCTCGGCCTCGATCATCTTCAACGATCCGCCACGGGCGACGAACTCACCGTGTGGCACTTGCGCGCCGAGATTGCCTCGCTTCACGCCGTCGCTCGAAGCTCGGCGGAGACGGACTGGCGGCGGATCGCGGCGACCTACGACCAGATCGTCGCGATCGATGTCTCGCCGATGGCGGCCCTCGCCCGAGCCGTGGCGATCGGTCATGCGGAGGGGGCAGCGGCGGGACTTGATGCTGTGAATGCCTGCCTGCCGCTGCTCACGGCCAGCCCCTACGGGCACGCCGCGGCGGCGGCCTTCCTCATCGATCTGCGGCGCGAGGGCGAGGCGCGAACGCATCTCGAACGTGCCCTTGCCCTGGCCCACACCACGCCGGAGCGCCGGCTCATGGAACGCCGCCTGATGGCGCTCTCAGCCGAACCGCAATCAGCCAGACCGCGCCGGCCAGGATGATCGCCGCGGCGAGCCATTCCACCGTCGACAGGCTGGCGGGCGTAAGCCAGCCCAGGCGCGCGGCGGCGGCTTCGAGGGCGATGGCGAAAAACGGCATGGCCGTGAGCGCGATCAAATAGGTCTGCACGCCGGTGGTGTTAATTGTCCAGAAGCCGAGCCAGGTTCCCGGTGCGCGGAACAGCAGGCCGGCCAACATCGCATAGAGCCAAAGATCGATCCGCCCGAAGGCATCACCCGCGCTGGCCCAGGGCGAGGCCATGAGCCCGAACAGCCCGGCCAAAGACCAGATGACAATGAAGGCGAGCGATGCCGCCACCAGAATCTCGCCGGTGAAGCGGCTGCGTGCCGCGAGGTCGGTCACGCGGTTGCGCGGGTGATAGGCGATCATCCATGACGCCGCGACCGCGACGGCTTCGGACAGGATCAGCCAGAGCATGCCGCGCCACGCAGTGTCCGACATAAGTGCCGCGGCAAATGCCGCGATGCCTACGGCCAGGAGTATCAGGCCCGGCCAGTCGCGCCGTGCCGGTGCACGACGCGACAGAGCCCACCCTGACGCCGCGCCGATCAGCACGCTCACCGTCGCCAGCAGTGTGCTCTGTGTGACGGCCAGCCAGACGATGGCGGCGGACGTAGAGCCGTTGATGACGACGCGCATGAAGGCGTAGCTGATCGTCCAGGGCGCCAGCAGATCGCGCCAGTTTCCCGGCGTGCGCCGGCCGACCCACAGCATGGCGAGACCGGCGCTCAGCAACTGCACCAAAGTGTAGGCCCAGGCATCGAGATGGGCGCCGCTCACGACGTGGCGGGTCAGCAGCAGATAGACCGACCACAGAAACGAATTGCCCAGCGCGATCGCCAGGACGTGGCCGTTCATCGCCGGCTCAGGTGCGGAAACGCAACAGCAGGTGATTGACGCCGTTCAGCTTGACGTAGAGGTCCTCGAACTGGGCGTAGAAATCTTCCCACTGCGGCAGGCCGCCCCCTGGACCTCCTTGCGCGCCGAGCGAGGTGTAGATCTCGGCGACAGTCTTGCGGCCGTCGATCTGCGAGATGATGCGGGGCGCGAGCGACGGCAACTGGGCGCGCCATGGGAAACCGTCGAGATTGGCGATCAGGGGAGAGCCCGGTTGAAGACCGGCCGCCAGCTTCTGCGCATCCATGTCACGCAGGACCGGAATGGCCGAGGTGTCCTCGGGGCGAGCCACCGTGTCGAAGCCGGCGCGCGAGGCATAGAACACGTGCGTACGCAGGTTGCCGGCCAGGCGTTCGGCGAAGGCGGCGCGCTCGAGCAGCGGCAACGAGCTCATCTGCCGGGAGATCACCGGGTCGCTCATGTAGGTCGCGGGCTCGTAGCGCACCGGTTCGAGGAAGGCGACGACCCGCAGTCCGGCCGCTGCGGCCATTTTGCCGATGTCGGGCACGGTGAAGGCGCGGTCGCAACTGTGCAGCAGGAGATCGTAGAGGCCGGCGTCGCCGCCGGTGACATGGTCGTTGAGGTAGGGATTGCGACGGAACAGGTTGGTGGTGGGCAGGAAGCGGATCAGGCGCTTGGCCATGGCCAACCGGTCCTCGATTGCCATGGACAGCGGGGCGAGGGTGCGCAGCATCTCCTGCAGGGGATAGACGCCGCTCCGGCCATACTCGCCGTAGAGCATCACGCCGATCCCGCCATCGGGCTGCAGGACGCTGGCGAGCGCGCGCATGCCCACATCGGGCTCGGGCAGGTGGTGAAGCACGCCGGTGCAGTCGATGTAATCGAACTGGCCGATGTTCATCTGGGGCAGTTCGAGCAGCGAGCCGGTCACGAACTGGATGTTGCGCAGGCCGCGCGCCTTGGCCCGAGCCTCGCAGATCTGGCGCGAGGCAGTCGACAGGTCGAGATAGACGACGTCGCCCGGGCAGCGCCGGTCGGCGAGCTGCTGGGCCAGCATGATGCAGGCATCGCCCGTGCCGCCGCCGGCGATCAGGGCGCGAAAGGGCCTGGTGAAGTTGAGCCGGCCCGAGAACAGGTAGTGGTTGATCTCGAGGACGTGGCTGGGCGTGCCGGTGATCAGCCGGATTGCCTCGTCGCGCGGGTCGCGCGGCGGGTAGGGGAGGGCCTCGTACTGCGCGCGAACGGTTTCCAACGGGGAAGGAACGGTCATTATGGCCTTGTTTCACGGCGAGCGGGTCGCTACCCGGGGGACAGCAACGCCCGCAACGGATTAGTGCAACAAATCGTCTGACCATGAAAGGCTATTTCGGCATCGGAATCGAAGGTGCGAGCAAGGCCGTGAACGTCGGCACCTTGTTCCGGACGGCCCATGCCTTCGGCGCTTCCTTCGTCTTCACCGTGCGGGCCCAATACAACCCGCGCCAGGGCTCGGCCAGTGACACGTCCGACACGCCTCGTTCGGTTCCGACCTATCACTTTGCCGACCTCGAAGCGTTCCGCCTGCCGCTCGGCTGCCGGCTGGTCGGGGTGGAAATCACCGACGACGCGATCGACCTGCCGAGTTTCCGCCATCCGCGCCAGGCCGCCTATATCGTGGGCTCGGAGCGCGAGGGCCTGTCGGCCGGAATTCAGTCGCGCTGCGACTACGTGGTCAAGATCCCGACCCGCTTCTCGGTCAATCTGGGGGTCGCCGGCGCTCTGGTCATGTACGACCGGCTGCTGACCTTGGGGCGCCACGCGCCGCGACCTGTCGCCGAGGGTGCGCCGACCGAAGCTATCCCACTGCCGGTATTCGGCGACCCGGTCTACGCGCGGCGGGCGCGGATACGGCAAAAAGCGCTGTCAAAACAGTAGATTAAGCGGCCCTGGTTGCGCCCGGCGGGCATGACGCCTATCTCAGCCGCCACATGGCCCTACTGCCCACAGAACCACTTCAGATCGTCGAGCCGATACCGGCGCACGGCCGCAATGACCTGCGCCGCAGCCTGGTCGGCCTGTCGCGCGACGATCTCAAGCAGACGATGGTCGAGGCCGGGCTGGAGCCTTTCCGCGCCCGCCAGGTGTGGCAGTGGATCTACTGGCACGGGGTCACCGATTTCGGCCTGATGACCAATATCGCCAAGAAGACGCAGGCGCGGCTGGCCGAGCTCTTCGTCATCGACCGGCCCGGCATCGTCACCGAGCAGCGCTCGGTCGACGGCACGCGCAAGTGGCTGCTGCGCTTCGCCGACGGCAACGAGGCCGAGACGGTCAACATCCCGGAAGAAGACCGCGGCTCGGTTTGTGTGTCGAGCCAGGTCGGCTGCACGCTCACCTGCAGCTTCTGTCACACCGGCACCCAGCCGCTGGTGCGCAACCTGTCGCCGGCGGAAATCGTCGGCCAATTCATGGTGGCGCGCGACAGCTACGGCGAATGGCCGACGCCGACCGCCGACGCCCAGCGCATGCTCTCCAACATCGTCATGATGGGCATGGGCGAGCCGCTCTACAATTTCGACAACGTCGTGACGGCACTCAAGATCGTCATGGACGACCAGGGCATTGCGCTCAGCCGCCGCCGCATCACGCTCTCGACCTCGGGCGTGGTGCCGATGATCCCCAAGGTGGGCGAGGCGCTCGATGTCAATCTCGCGGTGTCGCTTCACGCGGTGACCGACGAGGTGCGCGACACGCTGGTGCCCATCAACAAGAAGTGGCCCATCGCCGAACTGCTCAGGACCTGTGCCGACTATCCGGGTGCCCGCAACAGCCGGCGCATCACCTTCGAATACGCCATGTTGAAGGGCATCAACGACAGCGACGCCGATGCGCGCGAGTTGGTGCGCCTCCTGACGCCGATCCATGCCAAGGTGAATTTGATCCCGTTCAATCCCTGGCCGGGCGCACCCTACGAGTGCAGCTCCAACAACCGCATCCATCGTTTCGCCGAGATCGTGAACGACGGCGGCCTGAGCGCGCCGGTGCGCACGCCCCGCGGCCGGGACATTTTCGCGGCCTGCGGACAGCTCAAGAGTGCCAGCCAACGTGGCCGGCGCGAGAAGGTGGTTACGCCCGCGTAAAAGCGACGACTTTCGATAGGAGGGCGTTTTCGCTGCTCACCTGCTCAAGACCTGCGGTGGCGCCCCAGCTGTCGAGATGTCCGGTCACGTAGTCCGCGTAATAGGGCTCGTGGAAGTAATGCGGAAAGAGGTCGAGCAGACCGTCCCATTCCGGTCGGTCGCCCTTCTGTAGCGAATCCACGATCACGACCAGGCCGCCGGGCTTCAACACGCGTGCCATCTCGGCCAGAACCTGCGCGCGAATCTTGTTCGGCAGCTCATGCAGCAGGAAGGAGGAAATGACGAGATCGAGGCTCGCGTCGTCGAACGGCAGAGCTTCCGCCGCGGCCTCGTCGAGCTTCACGCGCGCCGTGCGCCCGATCAGGCGACGCGCCTCCTCGAGATAGGGTGCGCTGAGGTCGATGCCGGTGAGCTTCATGCCGGGCCAGGCGCCGTGCAGGGAGGCGAGCAGGCGGCCGGTGCCGCAGCCGACATCGAGGCCGCGCACGTGGCGTTGGTTGCGGCCCTCGAGCCAGGTCGCGATCGGTGCCAGCGCGCGGCGGCGCATGGCGTCGGCAGCGCCGGTGAACAGGACCTCGACCTGCGTGTCGTAAAGCACGGCCGAGTGGTCGGATAGCCAGCCGTCGCTCTGGAAATGGAAGTTCTGCCGGTAGTAGTCGGGCAGGCCGTCGGCCTGGGTGCCGGGCGGCAACTCGTCGTCGAGCGTGCCGTGCCGCCGTGCGTCGACCTGTGGCAAGTCACGGAAATAAAGCAGGCTCCGGCGCAGGAACTCGGCGGGCTCCGGCCCCAGCCCGCGCGGTGCCGGAAACAGGCCGGCCGCGATATCGCGCCATTCGCGCTCGAACAGAGCCCGCATGTCGGCGGTCAGTTCGGCGCGGCTGGGGGTGGGCCCGATGGGAAAGTCGGGCTTGGGCATCGGCTTCAGCAGGCGCCGTCCCGCCGCGTAGTGGCCGGCATACCAGGCCACCCGCGCGGTCTGGCGGGCGGCGTAGGTCAGGCGATCGAGGGCGGTGGGCATGATGAGTTATTCTAGGGCCATACTATAGCAACTTTGCGACCGCTTGCCCGGACGGGGTCGGTCGCTATATTCGCGCGCTTTCACGGAACAGACACCGACGGCGACGAGGCGAGCCATGAGCATTACTTATACCGGCCCTTACAAGAAGGGCGACATCAAGAAGGTCGTGCTGGCCTATTCCGGCGGCCTCGACACCTCGGTCATCCTGAAGTGGCTGCAGACGGCCTATGGCTGCGAGGTCGTGACCTTCACCGCCGACCTCGGCCAGGGCGAGGAACTGAGCCCGGCGCGTCAGAAGGCCGAGATGCTGGGCATCAAGCCCGAGAACATCGTCATCGGCGATGTGCGCGAGGAATTCGTGAAGGACTTCGTCTTCCCGATGTTCCGTGCCAACGCCCTCTATGAGGGGCAGTACCTGCTCGGCACCTCGATCGCGCGGCCGCTGATCGCCAAGCATCAGATCGAGCTCGCGCTGAAGACCGGCGCCGATGCCGTCTGTCACGGCGCCACCGGCAAGGGCAACGACCAGGTCCGCTTCGAACTCGCCTATTACGCGCTGAAGCCCGACATCAAGGTGATCGCACCGTGGCGCGAATGGGAACTAACCTCGCGCACCAAGCTGATCGAGTTCGCCGAGAAGCATCAGATCCCGATCGCCAAGGACAAGCGCGGTGAGGCGCCGTTCTCGGTCGACGCCAACCTCCTGCACTCCTCCAGCGAGGGCAAGATCCTGGAAGATCCCTGGGAAGAGGCCGACGAGAGCGTCTATCAGCGCACGATTTCGCCCGAGGCGGCACCCGACAAGGCGACCTACATCACGGTCGACTTCGAGCGGGGCGATGCCGTTGCCATCGACGGCGTGAAAATGTCGCCCGCGACGCTGCTCACCAAGCTCAACGAGCTCGGCAAGGCCAACGGCATCGGCCGCCTCGACCTGGTTGAGAACCGCTTCGTTGGCATGAAGAGCCGCGGCATCTATGAGACGCCGGGCGGCACGATCCTGCACGCAGCCCATCGCGGCATCGAATCGATCACGCTCGACCGCGGCGCCGGCCATCTCAAGGACGAGCTGATGCCGAAGTACGCCGAGCTGGTCTATTTCGGCTTCTGGTTTTCGCCCGAGCGCGAGATGCTGCAGGCGCTGATCGACAAGAGCCAGGAGAACGTCACCGGCACGGTGCGGCTAAAACTCTACAAGGGCAACACGACGGTGGTCGGCCGCAAGTCGCCCCACTCGCTCTACTCGATGCAGCATGTCACGTTCGAAGACGATCAAGGCGCCTACAACCAGCGCGACGCCGAGGGCTTCATCAAGCTGAATGCGCTCCGGCTCCGCCTGCGCGCGCTCGGGCAGGGTGGGGCCAAGAAATAGGATAGAGTTTCAGACGGAGTATCGGATGCCCTTCGACGAGAGCCGCCTTCCCGGGCCACGACGCGGCGCCGGCGAGCGGGCGATCAACCTGCCGCCCGTGCTGCTGTGGCTGATTGGCGTCAATGTCGCGATCCAGGTCGTGCGTGAATTGCTGCCCGAATCGCTCGATCTCGACTTGATCCAGCAGTTCGGGCTGGTGCCGGCTGCCTACACCTCCGGCAGCGGGCCCGACGTGCTGTCGCTGCTGCTGGCGCCGATCACCTATCAGTTCCTGCACGGCGGCTGGATGCATCTCGGCATCAACATGATCACCCTGGCGGCGTTCGGCGTGCCGGTCGTGCGCGTGCTGGGCACGCCCCGGTTCCTGTTGTTCTACCTGTCGGCCGGCATCGTGGCGGGCTTCGTCCATGTGTTCTTCTTCCCCGACTCGGGCGATCCCGTGGTCGGCGCGTCGGGCGCCATCAGCGGCGTGTTCGGCGCCGTGCTGATGCTGATGCGCTCTGTCGGCAGCCTGCCGTCGCTGCTGCCCATCGCCGGGGTGTGGATCGCGCTCAACGTCTTCTTCGGCCTCTACGGCGGCACACCGGGCGCCGGCGGCGATCCGGTCGCCTGGACCGCCCATATCGGCGGCTTCGTCTATGGCCTGGCCGTCATCCGTCTCTTCATGCCGCGGCCCAACCCGTAGCGCCGGTCGCCATGGCCGACCAGCCGATCCCCCTGCGTCGCGTCATCGTGGCCAACGGCGTGGCGCTCGCCCCATCCTTCGGTGCCCTGGCAGCGCTCTACGGGTCGGGGGCACTCGCCGGCCGGCCGGCCCTGATCTCGATGGCCGGGATCGGCGTCGTCACGGTCTTCCTCGTCCAGCGCTACCTGGGTTCGCTGGCGCGCTTCGCCCGCTTCGTGGGCGAACTGTCCGACGAGCGCGAGCCGGTGATGCCGCGCCTGTCCTTTGCGCCCGCCACCGAGGAACTGGCGACGGCGGCGGCGACGCTCTCGCTCGGCTGGCGCCGCCAGCGCGCCTCGATCGACAATCTCGCGGCCTCGGCACAGGCCATCGTCGACGGCCTGCCCGACCCGCTGATCGCGGTCGACCGCCAGCGCCGCATCGTGCGCACCAACCTGGCGGCAGGCGCGCTGCTGGGTCCGGTCGGCGCCGAGCGCGACCTGTCGACGGCACTGCGCTATCCCCAGCTCCTCGCGGCGGTCGATGCCCTGCTGGTGACCGGTCCCGACGGCAACTTCGCCGGCGTCGACCAGAGCGCCGTCGAGTTCGTGCTGGCGGGCCCGCCCGAGATCGACGTCGTGGCCCACCTGCGGCGCCTGCCGCGGGCGGCGGCCGACGGTTCGCTGGCGCTGATCGTGCTGCACGACACCACGGCGCAGCGCCGGGCCGAGCGGATGCGCGCCGATTTCGTGGCCAACGCCAGCCACGAGCTCAAGACGCCGATCGCGGGCCTCGCCGGCTTCATCGAAACCCTGCGCGGCCCGGCCCGCGACGACACCGCCGCGCGCGAACGCTTCCTCGGCATCATGGCCGAGCAGGCCGACCGCATGCGGCGGCTGGTCGACGATCTCCTGACGCTGTCGCGCATCGAACAGCACGAGCATGCGCGGCCCGACCGAGAGATCGATCTCGAGTCGGTGCTGCGCGGCGTGCTCGACCTGCTTCAGCTCAAGGCTTCCGCACGCAACGTCGGCATCGAGCTCGCCGTCGCTGCCGGCCTGCCCAGGGCGGTGGGCGACCACGACGAACTCACCATCGTGTTCCAGAACCTGATCGACAATGCCCTGAAGTATGCACGGCCTGCGACCGTGGTGCGGGTGACGGCGGACCGGGCCGGCGCGGCCCGCGTCGCCGTGGCGGTGAGCGACGAGGGCGACGGCATCCCGGCCACCCACCTGCCGCGCCTCACCGAGCGTTTCTACCGCGTCGACAATGCCCGTTCGCGCCAGCTCGGCGGCACTGGCCTGGGGCTCGCCATCGTCAAGCACGTGGTGAACCGCCATCGCGGCCGGCTCGACATCCAGAGCACCCCCGGCAAGGGCTCGACCTTTACCGTGACGTTGCCCGCCGCCGGGTGAGTTTTCGGCGACGTGCGCCGGCGATGTCACATCCCAAACTGTCACACCAAGTTGAGACAAATGTTGTGACACAGGTTCTACGCCCACCTGTGACATCGTCGAGAATCTGACCCTGCGACCCCACCTCGGGCGGCCACAGACGACCGTCAAAATTCAGTCCTCGGATGCGTTTTTCGCGCCTCGGTCCACCCCACTGCCGGACGGATCGTCGGCGGGGGCAGCCTTTGCTTGCTACTCACGGCTCAGTATTCGGATACCGAATATCCGGTACAGGTCGCGGGACCTCCCCTGGTCCTCCAGGGAACTATACCCGGCGGGCGCGCCGGGCGGGGCATGGCCAAAGGTTCTCAGGTCGAACAGTCGACTTTTTCGGGCCTTTTCTAGACAGGCCTCGTGCGACGATAGCGGTTTCATAGCATTATTTTAGCTAAACCTGCAACTTTAATATTGCAATCCTGCCCCGCGCATTTCGCTGCGCTGCTGGCAGTGCATGCAGATCAAGCCATTGTCCCGGTTCGCATGCCAATCATGGCGAAGCGCAGCTGGCTGGAGACGAAATCGATGGCGGTGACGGCCGCGAGGATCATCAGGATAATGAAAGACGCCTGCTGCAGCTCGAGCGTGCGGATCGCCTCGGCAAGGTGCAGGCCGATGCCACCGGCGCCGACGATGCC
>CANJHI010000138.1 GCA_947474005.1 Alphaproteobacteria bacterium
GCTTATGGGCTTTCTGCCACTGCACACATTTCGTCGCTGCGTTGCGCGATATCCGTCGAGCTACCCGACCAAAACGTTTTCGCATCTCGATCAATATCTGTGCATGGCTTTCGCGCAACTGACCTTCCGCGAGAGCCTAGAGACGCACCGAACCACTATGAGGCCAAGGCCAGAAAGCTAGATGGCACGTTCATAGACGTGGAGAATCACGCCTTCGTACTCGATTGGGGTGACCGAACGGTCGTCTGTGCCATGATCACGGATGTTACCGAGCAGCGCGGCATCGAGGCACAAGTGCGCCAACTGCAAAAGATGGAAGCCGTGGGCCAGCTTACCGGGGGCATCGCGCACGATTTCAACAACATTCTCATGGTGATCCTCTCCAATTCCGATGCGATTCTCGAGGAAGAGGCGTTGTCGCCTGGCATACGTCGTCGCCTAGAACAGGTCGTCAAATCGGCTGAAGGGGCGGCCGATCTTACGCGCAGCTTGTTGGCGTTTTCGCGCAAGTTACCGCTTCGCCCCCAGACCACCGACATTAATGACCTAGTGGTCAACATAAGCGAGATGTTGCGCCGATCCCTCGGCGCCCAGATTGAAATCGACTCTGTGCTCGCTGATGGCTTGTGGACGGTCAACATCGATTGCGCGCAGCTTGAAAGCGCACTGGTCAATCTCTGCATCAACGCGCGTGATGCCATGCCCCTCGGCGGACGCCTTCTCATCGAGACTACCAATGCAGAGTGCGACAAAGCCGTGACGCCAAGCCTTCCACTCGCTTCCGGCCCCCATGTTAGGCTTACCGTCACCGATACCGGCTCGGGTATCGCGCCGGAGTTTCTTGCTAAAGTGTTCGAGCCCTTCTTCACTACCAAGGAAGTGGGCAAGGGGACGGGCCTCGGTCTCAGCATGGTCTACGGCTTTATCACGCAATCTGGCGGCCACGTCGATGTCCGTAGTGAACTTGGCGTCGGCACGACGATCAGCCTGTATTTTCCGCGCCACGAGCAGGCCGAAGTCATAGCCGCCAAGTCTGCGTCAGCGACACCACAAGGCACCGAGCGCATCCTCGTTGTCGAGGACGATCCGAAGGTCCGCGCTGCCGTCGTGGAGCAATTGCGAAGCCTCGGCTACACCGTCGACGACGCATCTGATGGCGCGGCCGGCCTTGCCGCCTTTGAGACTGCCACGAAGCCCTACGACTTATTGTTAACCGATGTCATCATGCCCGGACCTCTTAGCAGCAAAGAGCTCGTCAGCGCGGTGAAACGTCGGCGCCCGGAGACCTGCGCTTTGTTCATGTCGGGCTACACCGATGATTCAATTGTACATGGCGGGCGTCTTGATCCGAGCGTCCATCTGTTATCCAAGCCCTTTAGAAAAATTGACCTTGCGATAGCAGTCCGAAGCCGATTGGACGACGGGGCATAGTACCTTAGTGAAAGCGGATGACCGCTGTCTCAGCCCGGCGAGCGGACGATAGAGACCGAAGGAAGATCAGCCCTAATGCGACGTGCTTGTCGTCCGAGGGCTCGAGATTCTTCCGCAGCTTGCCGGCCGCGAGGAACATCTGGGCTTCGAAGCCGAGATTGGCGCCGTTGCCGTTGGCCTTCGTCTTCTTGCCCTTCGCCGTTCCGTCGTTGGCTTTCTTCGGACGCCCCCTCGCCATGGCCGCTTACATCCCCCTCGGAACTCGTACTGGTTGCAGGCGGGCAGTGTTGGCGATGCGGAGCGGCGGCTCAACCGCATAATTATGCGAGGCCGCCTGGGTCAGTTCCCCAGATGCCGCGCCGGGTCTTGCGACGTGTGGCGGACGCGCAGGATATGGACCTGCCGCGCCTCGTCATCGACGGCATAGAACACGATGTAGGGATAGCGGACGATCGGCAGCTCGCGAACGCCGGGCACTTCGCTCGGCCGCAGCAGGGTTGCGATCCGCGATGTAGGTGAAGATCTCGTCGAGTTGTCGAACGGCCTGCGGCAGATAGCGAATGCTATAGGCCATGCTTGGCGTACATCGCGTTCACCTCGGCGTCGCCTGCGAACTCACCGCGTCGCGCGGCAACCAGCGCGGCCTCCAGTTCGGCGCGCTCCTCGGGCGAAAGCCGCGTCGGCGGCAGGGTCAGGAGCCGCGCATGCTCCATCAACTCCGCGGCGAGAAGATCCTGTTGCTCCGGCGACATGGCACGCACGGCGTCGAGCGCCCGCTGCATGTTCTTCGAGAATTCGCCCATGGGTCACCTTCCGCAGCAATGATGGCACAAGCCGGCGGCGGGTTCACGCCCCCCCTTCGCCGACAGGGCTCGTTCACGCACTCCCCGACGCCATCATGCCGGCACGCGCCCTACCGTGGAATCAGACCGACCTGCGCCACGATCTCGGTGCCGTTGGGATTGCTGGCGGGCGTCGTGCCGCTTCGGGCGACGTTCACGGGTGCCGAGCCGTCGCCCCAATCGACCATGGTGCCGCTGCCGTCCTTGGGCATGGTGATCTTGATGCGGACGCTCTGGCCGGGGATGACGCGGTCGTACTTGCGCTCGACCACCTTCAAGGGACTGCTCGTCGTTCCACCGGCCCCCACCTTCTGGACGGCCGGCAGAAGCAGGCCGACCAGCACCGCCGGTTGCGCCGGCGCGCTGGGACCGGCACCCGCGGGCGGCCCGGGCTGGAGGCTGTTGCCGCTCAGGTTGAGCTCATAGTCGCCTGGCGGCAGAGTGCAGCCGCCGTTGGCGTCGGTTCTCAGTGGTATCGTGGCGCCGGTTGACGTGTTCGTCGCGAGACCGAGAACGACGGCACCGATGATGTAAAGGCCAATACCATTTCCATCTGAAAGACCGAACGGCGTCGCGGGATTTTTCGGGCCGGTCGACGAGGTGGTTACGGTCTGTTGCTCGTCCCCGCGTATCGTGAAGGCCTTGTTCTGCTGCGGAGCAGGCGCCGAGGGGGTCACAGGAGCCGGTAATGCCATGGGTATTTGCGGTGCAACGACCGGCGCTTGCGGAACACCGACAGGGGCTGACGGCGCCGGCGCCACACGGGGGGCTGGCGCCACGTCCGGCGGCCTGGGCGTCATCGCTCCCTGCGAAAACGCTTGTGGCGCCCAGCCGCCAAGTCCGGCCAGAAGCATCGCCCCTGCCGCGCACGCAACCTGTCTACGCATTTCTTCGATCCCCCAACCCGCGGGCACGCTTCCATGCCGGGTGAAAATCCACAAGGCATTCCGGATGGGCCGACGGAAAGGCGGCGGCGAAGGATCAAGGGGTGACCGAAACGACCAGAAGCGCCACCCCACGCTCCCCGTTGCGCGAGTCCCCTTCCTCTCCTCGCACTCGCTCGTCCGGAGAGGGGCGCGTGCAGCGCCTGCATGACGGCTCTCAACGGGCTAGCGGAAGCGCGCGCCCGCCCGGATACTCCCTCCGTTTGAAGGGCGGGACCGGGTCATTGCATGCGATATCTTCTTTTGGCCATAGGCTTGATCGGCATCGCGAGCCTCATCGGCGGCCTCGCCCTCATGGTGCAGCAGATATACTGGTACCTCCAGATTCCGCTCTGGGTGGCACCGACCGTCGGCACTGTCCTCGCGGAGGCGGGGATCGGCATGCCGGACACCGGCTCGCCACGGATCGACATCATTCTTCTCTCCATCTCGCTCTGGGACGCGATCCTGACCTTTACCCTGGGGGTTCCTGTCGTGGCCCTCGCCGCCGTCCTGGCTCTTCTTCAGAGCCGCCGAACCGGCTCGAAGGTTTGAGCGCCGGCGCACCGGAACGAATCGGCCGGCAGGGCGAAGCTATTGCCTGCGCGCGGAGAGGGCTTCGTGACGCGTGTGTCGTGACGGGTGTGTCGTGACAGCCATGGAGCGGAAGGCACATGCCCCCCTCCGCCGCTTCACTCGACGACCTCGTCGCGGCTGGGAGCGCTCGGAGGCGGCGAACGGAAACGGCCAGACGGTCCGCTTTTCCGAACGCCTCTACCGAAGGTCCGCCTTCACCCCGGCGAGCCGGAGGCGGAGTCGCGCCACCGTGTAGCGCTGGGGATTCCTTTTCATCTGGTCCTCGCGCCAGCTCGGACGCTGGCCTGCCGGAATGGTGCAGCTGTCCAGTTCGATCCGCGCGCGGGGGAAGAGTCCTGCTTCCATGAAGCTGAGAGCGTGGACCAGGCAGGTCTCTTCCCAGTGATCCGGCAGCCGCTGCATCTCGTCGAGCCGGTTGAGGATCGTCTCGAACATCGCGTGCACGGCGACCTTCTTGTCGGCCGAGTACCTGGCCTCGTCGAGGGGGCCGGTCGTCGGGAGAATGTCGTCACGCTGTGCCATGGCGCTACCTGAACCCGACCTGGATGGCGACCTCGGCCGTGAGCGGGATCAGCGATTGCTTCAGCTTCCCGATCGCCGCCACCAGGGTGTCGAGCTTGTCGGGGTTGTCGGGCACGTCCTTGTTGACGTCCCGAAGCGCGCGGAAGAGATGCAGGGCATCCATTCCCGCCGGGGCGATCCGCTTGTCGATGGCCTCGCCCAATCCCGAGGGCACCCTGAAGGGCGTGCTCTTGGGCGCGAGGTGGTCGGCCAGCTCGAGGCGCAGAAACCGATCGCCCAGCTTGCCCCGCACCTGGTCGATCAGACCGGCGATGGATTTCATCTCGTCCTCCAGGCCCTCGACGTCGTCAAACATTCTGTATCCTTCCTGGGGGGACGCCGCCGACATGTCGCGGCTGCGCACAGCAGACCAACGCGGCGAACTCAGCAGGGCTGAGGGCGGTGTCTGGCGGTGCGGGAGGATACGCCGGAACGGGCCGGCTCGAAACCTGCGATCGACGGCGTCAGTCGACGACCCAGGTCTCGTGGGGACCGTCGATGGCGACGTCGCCGCGCGTTTCGTGGGGCTGCGCCTTGCGCATACGGTGCTGCTTCTGGTCGATCTCGACGATGGCGTGGCTGCCTTTCACCTCCATGACCGTGCCGCCGAACGGATCGCCGTCCGGCACGCTGCCATAGAAGGTGTCGCCGCTCCGCACCCTGGGCACTTCCGCGTCCTCCACCTGGGCGCGGGCAAAGACAAGCACGCTGCCCGTGGTGAGGACCGAATTGAGCAACGTGGCCTGCCAGTTCGCCATGGAACTAGCCTTTCTGGCCGTGGCCCGTGGGACGCTTGTCCTTCTTCACGCTCTTGGGGCCGCCGCGAACGGCGTCCCTGGCGATCTGCCTGGTGGACACGGCGAGGGCGGCCTGATGCTGGCGGTCATCGTCTTTCCGGTCTTTGCTCATCGGGACAGGTGGGGTGCGCGGGGTCTGGGCCATCCCGATTCAACGCCCATGCTGCCGGTACGTTCCCGACAAAAATCGCCGCCGCGGGCGCGCCACGGCCAGGGGGCTAGGCCGCCCGCTTCATTTCAGCAGCGGCAGTCCGTGGAGGCACGCCTATCGCGGCGCGTTCGTAGATTGCCTTTACTTCGGCGCTCCGCCGTCCGATCTCATAGCGCAGGCCGGTGTAGATATTCACCGGGAACGGCATGCGCGCGTTGAAGTCGATGATGAGCACGACGCGGGTCTGATCGGTCTGGTTCTTGACCCAATGCTCGCGCGTGTCGTCGAACACGAGAGGCACGCCCTCCTCCCAGTAGAAGTGGTGCCCGCCGATCTCGATCCAGCACTTTCCCGGTTCATCCGGCACGATCAGCGGATAGTGGAAGCGGATCACGCCGGCCGCAGAGCCACGGTGCGGCTCTATTTCCGCGCGCCCGGCCAGGATGCTGAACAGCGCCGAGTGCACGCCGGGGATCCGGTTTATGGCCGCGATCGTGTCCGGGACCGCCGCGGCGTTCTGCTCGATTTCATGGCCATAGATCTTCAGGATGAAGGTGCGCCAGGCGCGCCCCGGCACGTAGAGATCGCGCGGATGGATTTCGTGCAGTGCGGGAATCACGTCGTGGTGGCTGAGCAGGTACTGGAGATCGGCCTTGATCTTGTCGTGACTCTGCTTGAGCTCCGCCAGAACCGGAAAGGCGCTCAGTGCCTTGTCGCCGCTCAGCGGCAACTTGGGCATGCTGCGCAAGATCATGTCCGACATCTTGAGGTTCAGTCTCTCCAGCGGCTCCTGGGGAACCCACAAGTTCTTGGTGAAATAGAATCGGCCCTTCTGTCCGACGCCGTACGACTGATCTGTTGTCATGGTGCGAGCGATGCCTCGTTACTTGGTATCCAAACCTAGCGTCGTTTCATTCGGAAGCGCAAAAGGTGCAGGCGGTGGGAAAAGAAACCCCAGGCCGCGAACTTGAGATAGCGCTCGTAGCGCCGCGTCTGTTCCTTGCCGACCATTTCGATCGCCTTGGTCCGCTGAGCTTTTAGATTGGTGGCCCAGATCTCGCAGGTTCGGCCATAGTCGTTCCGGTCGTTGCGAAATCGTTCGATCTCGAAGAGCCCGTTGGCGGCAAGGATGATTTCCGGCAGCCGGGGCAGTTCCGACTCGGGAAAGATGTCCTCGACCAGCGGTCCGGCGGCAACCGTGTCCAGGGGGTCGCCGTAGGCGATCGTCTGCAGCGTCATGCGCCCGTCGGGCGCCAGCATGTCGCGGCACCGCGAGAAGAAGGCGCGGTAGATCTCGATCTTGGTGGCCGCATCGTCCGCCGGCTTGGTGAAATGCTCGAAGGCGCCGACCGAGATGATGGCCCCGTACGGATCGGCCGGCCGGTGATCGGCCCAGCTTTCTAGGCGGAACTCCAGCGGCATCGCCGGCTCGTTTGCCGTCAGGCTGCGTGCAAGTTCCGCCTGTGCTTCGCTGAGCGTCAGCCCGACGCCACGCGCCAGCGGGGGTGCGCCATCCGCGCGGGAGCGAGCGGCGGCGCGCAGCATGGCGCCCCAGCCGCAGCCGATGTCGAGCACCGAGGCCGCCCGGTCGGCGCCGGAGTGTTGCAGATGCCAGGCGAGCTTGCGCTGCTGGGCTTCCGCCAGGGACGTGCTGTCGTTCTCGTCGCGCCACATCGCCGACGAGTAGGTCATCGAGTCATCGAGCCACAGCCGATAGAACTCGTTGCCCACGTCATAGTGCGCCTGAATCGCGCCGGGCGATGCGCCCGTGCCTGCGGTCTTAGAATCCATTAAAAGCGGCTCCAGTTCAGCTCGGCCCTTTAAGTCATGACCCTGTAAGTCCCGGCCCATATCTCATGGTGTTTTTGAAGGCGCCGGCGGCTCAGGGAAATGCCGATATACGCATAGCCGCCCCCCCATCAGGTCGTCGTCAGGCCAGGTTCTTCTTGAAGAAGGCGATGGTGCGGTCCCAGGCGATCTTGGCCTGCGCCTCGTTGTAGCGCGGCGTCGAGTTGTTGTGAAAGCCGTGCTGCGTGCCGGGATAGATGAACATCTCGTAGCTCTTGTTGCCGGCCTTCAGCGCCGCCTCGAAGGCCGGCCACATGGCGTTGATGCGCTCGTCGTCCTGGGCGTACTGGACCAGCAGCGGCGCCTTGATGTCAGGCACCGACGCGGTCTCGGGGGCCGCGCCATAGAACGGCACGCCCGCGTTCATGTCGGCACCCAGCGTGGCGGCCAGGAAGTTGGTGGTGCCGCCACCCCAGCAGAAGCCGGTGACGCCGAGCTTGCCGGTGGAAAGCGGCAACGTCTTCAGGTAGCGCGCGCTGTTGACCATGTCGGTGCGCAGCTTGGCCGGGTCGAGGCCGGTCTGCAGCGTGCGGCCGTCGTCGTCGTTGCCGGGATAGCCGCCGACCGGCGACAGGCCGTCGGGCGCCAGCGCCAGGAAGCCTTCGAGCGCGGCGCGGCGGGCCACGTCCTCGATGTAGGGATTGAGGCCGCGATTCTCGTGGACCACCAGGACCGACGGGAACGGGCCGGCGCCGGCGGGCTGCACCAGGTAGCCGCGCATCGTGCCCGACGTGCCGCCCGGCGACGGGTAGGTCACGTACTTGGCCTTGATCTTGGGATCGGTGAAGGAAACCGTCTGGGCATCGGCGTAGCGCGGGAACAGCGCCTGCGCCATGGCGAGGCCGCCCACCGTTACCGCCGCGGCGCGTGCCAGGAACGTGCGGCGGTCCATGCCGCCGTGGCAGTATTCGTCGTAGAGTTCGAACACGCGCCGGTCGATCTCGCCCTGCGTCAGGGTGGACACTTCCGTGTCGGGTTGGTCGAGCATTGAGGCCTCCTCTTACTCTATCTATTTCGACCAGCTTAGCGCATGTGGAGAGACCCTGAAATGTCGTCGTTTGCCTTGCTGGCCGACCATATCCGCGACCACGAGGCGAGCTGGATGTGCGGCCGCTTCGGCGCCGTCGCCGAATTCCACCGCGATGCGGGCGAGCCCGTGGCGATCGCGACCGAGCCCGCCGTGACGGCGGCGACGGCGCGCCGCGCGGTGCGGCTAAAACTGCTGCCGGAGCTGCGGCCGGTAGCCTACGAAACGGTGAACAAGTGCATGACCTGGGGCCAGGCCGTTGCGCTCTGCCTGCCCGAACCTTTTGCCCGCATGGCCGGCCGCGCGGTCGTGGCCGAACTCGGCCCCGACCGTGACGCCATCCGTGCCAAGGACCGCGACGCGCTGCTGTTCGACCTCGGCCTCGGCGGACGGTACACGGAGATCTGCGTCCGCACGTCCGATCCCGAGACAGTCGGGCTGTTGCGGGCGATCGTGGGGCGGCCGCTGTTTTCTGAAGGGGGTGCCTTCCTCGGCCGCCTGCCCGACCTCAGCCCGCACCGCGTGTTCCGCAGCAGGCTCGGCCGCGTCGAAGTCTACCAATCCGTCCCGCCGCCCGACGGCAAGTCGCCGGAGGGACCGCACACCCACGTGCGCCAGCGCCTGCTGGCGCTGCGCCGCTACCACGCGGCCACGGTGCCGGTTCCCGAGGGCTGCATCGCCGGCATGACCCTGTATCCCGCGCATCCGCTGCATCGGGAGACGGGCGCCGAGACGCGCTTCGACAGCGCGCGCTACGACGCGTTCCAAGAACTACTGAAACAATAGGGCGATCCGGCACTGCTCGCCGGCAAGCAGGCCGCACACCGAGTTCGCGACGGTGAGACCGATGCAGCCATCGCCCTCACCTCCCGAACCGAACGCATCGGCTTCCGCATCGGGCAGCGGCAACTCAAGTGGCTGTCATAGCTGGGAGTTAATCAGGTGACCTCTGCGCCTCGAATTCATCGAGGCGCTTCTTCAAGCACGTGGGACAGAAGCAGCGGTCGCCGGTGAGGGGCATCGGCGGCAGCTTCGAGCACCAGCAGGCGCCTTCGGGGCCATCGGAGCCGCAGGTGAATTCGGTGTCGCAGACGGGGCAGCGGACCTTCATGACGCGGTGCGGGTGCGGTCCTCCGGCAGCTTGTCCTTGGTCTGCAGCATCAGCCGCTCGACCCGGCCGCCCTCGACCATGTGGGTCTTCAGCACCTCGTCGATGTCTTCCTTGGTCGGCACGGAATACCAGACGCCTTCGGGATAGATCACCAGGGTCGGTCCGAGCTCGCAGCGGTCGAGGCAGCCCGCGCTGTTGATGCGCACGTTTTTCAGGCCGAGGTCCTTGGCGCGGCTCTTCATGTGGTCGCGCAACGCCTCGCCGCCGCGCTCGGCGCAGCAGCCACGCGGATGGCCGGCCGGGCGGCGGTTGGTGCAGCAGAAGACGTGGGCTTCGTAGTAGGGTGCGGGATCGGTGGCCTTGTCGCGCGTGCTCATCGCCTGCTCAGCCCTTCTTGCCGGAGGCAATGCCGGCAAGCTGCTGCCAGAAGACCTGCTGCATCTGCTGCATCTGTTCGACGCCCTGCATCGAGGCCGGCAGCCAGGTCTTGAAGACCTGCTCAGGATTCATCGAGTTGAGGCTGGACTTCAGTCGCTCCTCGATCTCGCCCATGATCCGGTCCTGCATCGGCTTGATGTCGGGCAGGCCGAAGAAGGCGCGGGCTTCCTCGGGGCTACAAGTCACTTCGACATTCACTTTCATGGCGGGCTCTCC
This sequence comes from Alphaproteobacteria bacterium, assembly GCA_947474005.1. Lineage (GTDB taxonomy): Bacteria > Pseudomonadota > Alphaproteobacteria > Reyranellales > Reyranellaceae > Reyranella. The sequence goes on from CANJHI010000138.1 coordinate 9,943, forward strand.
GTTTTCACAATCCTAGCATGCTATGACCCTCCGATGACGACCCCTCCCCCGCCTTTGTGGCTCGCCAACAATCCCCGCGCCGACCGCTCCCTCGCCTTCGGCCGCGCCCAGCAATTCGTGGTCAATCCCAACGGCATTCCGGAGTTGCTGGAAGAACTGGGCCAGTGCCCGGCGCACAAGGTGACGCCGCTGTTCAGCCTGCCAAACCTGGCCGCCCGGCTGGGCGTGGGCGAGGTCCGGGTCAAGGACGAGAGCCAGCGCTTCGGCTTCGGAGCCTTCAAGGCGCTGGGCGGGGTCATCGCCGTCTACAACGTGCTGTCGGGCGCGGTCGGCAATGCCTACCATTCGCAAACCACCTTCGCCGCCCTGATGCGGCGCGAGCATCCTGAGGTGACGGCGGACTACGTCTTCACCACCGCCAGCTCGGGCAACCACGGCCGCTCGGTCGCGGCCGGCGCCAAGCTGTTCGGCAATCGCTGCGTGATCTTCCTGCCGAGGTTCACCAGCGCGGACAAGGAAGCCGCGATCCGACTCAGAGGTGCCGAGGTGATCCGCGTCGACGGCGACTACGACACCGCCGTCGCCGAGTGCCGGCGGCAGGCCGAGGCCGAGGGCTGGACGATCATCTCCGACACGTCGTGGGAGGGCTACGACTCCATCCCGCGCAGCGTGATGCGCGGCTACACCGTGCTGGTCGAGGAGATCATCCAGCAATGGCGGCCGGGCCCGACGCACGTCTTCGTCCAGGCCGGCGTCGGCGGTCTCGCGGCCGCGGTCTTCGGCTATTTGTGGGCGCGCTACGAGCCGCGTCCCACCTTCATCGTCGTCGAGCCGGAAAGTGCGGACTGCTGGTTCCAGAGCAATCTCGCCGGCAAACCGGCGCTGGCCAGCGGCAACGCCGACACGGTGATGGGCGGCCTCGCCTGCCGCGAGATCTCATCCGTCACCTGGCCGGTGATCGGCCTCGGCGCCGACTGGTTCATGACCATCGAGGAAGACCAGGTGCTGCCGACGCGCCGGCTGTTCGCCCGTCCGCTGCCAAGCGATTCAGGCAAGACCGATCCAGCTATCACCTCGGGCCCATCAGGTTGCGCAGGCCTCGCCGGCTTTACACGAATCTGCACCAACGAGGCCGCTTTCAAGGCGCTGGGCCTCGGCAAGGATTCGCGCGTACTGCTGATCAACAGCGAAGGCGATCTCGGCGAGCCGCCCGCCTGATCCAATCGCAGGCGCGCTGCATGAAGTTGCGTTTCCCCGAGCGCTGCACGTCATAGTAGGTTTCCCACGCCGGGCTTTCCGGCGGGGGGAGAAAACGCAATGAACGGACGGAGACTGGTGGCCCATGGCCGCCTGACGGTGCTTGTCGGCCTGGCACTCGCCTGCACGGCCTGCGCGACCGTGGTCGGCGGAACGACCCAGGAAGTCTTCATCCAGTCGGAGCCGGCGGGCGCCTACTGCAAGGTCGATCGCCAGGGCATGACCGTCGGCGTCATCAATCCCACGCCCGGAAAGGTCGCCCTCTCGCGCTCCAGGGAAAGCGTCATCGTGAGCTGCACGCTCAAGGACTTCGAACAATCGGATGAAGTCCTGGTCGCGAGCTTCACCGGCGCCACCGTCGGCAACCTCCTGCTGGGCGGGCTGGTGGGCATCGCCATCGACGCGTCGTCGGGCGCCAACAACAAGTACCCCGAGCGCGTCCTGATCGTGATGACGCCGGCAAACTTCCCCAACGACGCCGCGCGCGACGCGCACTTCGCCGGCATCAAGACGCGGATCGAGGAGGGTGCCACCGCCGAGATCAAGATGCTCCAGAGCCAGTGCAGCTCGACCAATCGCGAACTCTGCACGATCGAGGTCAAGAAGCTCACCGACGCCCGCGACAAGGCGCTGGCCGACCTCGACCGCAAGCGCCTCGCCGCCAAGGTGGGCTGAGCCGCTCTGCGGGCCTGCCTTGCCCCGCTGCTACTTGCCTGGCTGATGGGGGCGACGCATCCTCGGCCAAATCGCAAGGAGTTTCGTTTCGTGCAGCTTCAGCTCAAGACGTGGCAGTTCGTCGAGGATTACCTAAAGACCAAGACCGGCATCATCATTCCGATCGGCTCGACCGAGCAGCATGGCCCGACCGGCCTGATCGGCACCGACGCGCTCACCGCCGAGATGATCGGCCGCGGCGCCGGCGAGAAAGCGGGCGCGCTGGTGGCGCCCACCATTTCCGTCGGCATGGCGCAGCATCACCTCGACTTCGCCGGGTCGATCACGCTCAAGCCCACGACGCTGATCGCCGTTGTGCGCGACACGGTGGTCTCGCTGGCGCGGCACGGTTTCACCCGCTTCTTTTTCGTCAACGGCCACGGCGGCAACATCGCCACCGTGACGGCGGCGTTCTCGGAAATCTATTCCGAGCGTTCGATGGAGCGGATGTCGAACCAGCCGTCGGTCAAGTGCGCCCTTCGTAACTGGTGGGACGGGCCGGGCATCAAGGCCCTCAGCCGCGAACTCTATCCGACCGGCGAAGGCAGCCATGCCACCGCCTCGGAAGTGGCGCTCACCTGGTACAAATATCCCGAGACCATGAACCGCACGCAGCTCGAGCCGCGCATCGCGCCCAACGGCTCGTTCGCCGACGCCGAGGACTATCGCCGCGCCTTTCCCGACGGCCGCATCGGCTCCGATCCGAGCCAGGCGACGCCCGAGCACGGCAAGCGCTTCTACGACACCGCCGTCGAGGAAGTGGCGCGCGACTATCAGGCGTGGGTGGCGAGATAGCGAAACCCGCAAAGCTCCAAAAAATCACGGAGGAAACAGATCATGCGAGTCGGATTCATTGGCCTCGGCATCATGGGCGCGAGCCTGGCGGCCAACCTGCAGAAAGCCCAGCACAAGGTGACGGTCCACGACGCCAGGCGCGCCGCGGCCGACAGCCACATCGAAGCCGGCGCGATCTGGGCCGACTCGCCCGCCGAGGTGGCGCGGAACTCCGACGTGGTCTTCACCTCGCTCCCCGGCCCGCCCGAGGTCGAGGCGGTGGCGCTCGGCCCCAATGGCATCCTGGCCGGCATGAAGCGCGGCGGCGCCTATTTCGACCTCTCGACCAACTCGCGCGCCACGGTGCGCAAGATCGAAGCCGCCTTCGCCGAGAAGGGCGCCCACATGCTCGACGCGCCGGTGAGCGGCGGGCCGCGCGGCGCCAAGACCGGCAAGCTCGCGATCTGGGTCGGCGGCGACAAGGACGTCTTCGAGAAATTCAAGGACGTGCTGGGCGCCATGGGCGACCAGGCGCGCTACGTCGGGCCGATCGGCCAGGCGACCGTGGCCAAGCTGGTGCACAATTGCGCCGGCTACGCCATGAACCTGGCCCTGGCCGAGGTCTTCACCATGGGCGTCAAGGCGGGCGTCGAGCCGCTCGCTTTATTCGAGGCAGTGCGCCAGGGCGCGCTCGGCCGCCGGCGCACCTTCGATGGGCTGATCGACCAGTTTTTGCCTGGCACCTATGACCCGCCGGCCTTCATGCTGCGCCACGCCCACAAGGACGTGTCGCTCGCGGTGGCGCTGGGCAAGGAAGTGAGCGTGCCGATGCGCGCCTGCAACCTCACGCTCGAGGAAATGACCGAGGCGCTGAATCGCGGCTGGGCCGAGCGCGATTCGCGTTCCGCCATGCTGCTGCAGGAGGAACGCGCCGGCGTGAAGATCGCCGTCGACGCCGAGAAGCTTTCGGCCGTGGTGAAGGCCGGTAATGGCTGAGACCGCCATACCCGAATACGAGATCTTCGCCATCCGCTACGCCTGGCGCGATGCCAAGCGTGCCGACCATTTCATCGGCGGCGACCCGCACGATGCGCCGATGCCGATGGACTATTTCACCTGGGTGATCCGCAACGCCCAGCGCACCGTGGTGGTCGACACCGGCTTCACCGCCGAGGTGGCGGCGCAACGCAAGCGCCAGCACCTGCGTTGCCCGGTCGAGACCATGAACGAGCTCGGCATCTCGCCCGATTCGATCGAGGACGTGGTGCTGACGCACTTGCACTACGACCATGTCGGCAACTTCCACAAGTTCGCCAAGGCGCGCTTCCATCTGCAGACGCGCGAGATGGGCTTCGTCACCGGCCCCTACATGCGCTACCCGAAGTTCGGCCACAGCGTCGAGGTCGAGGACGTGGTTGGCATGATCCGGCTCAACTTCAAGGGCCGTGTCGAACAGCACAAGGAGGACGTCGACCTCGCCCCCGGTATCAGCCTGCATCATGTCGGCGGCCATACGCCGGGCCTGCAGATCGTCCGCGTCATGACCAAACGCGGCTGGGTCGTGCTGGCGTCCGATGCCGCGCACTACTACGAGCACATGCAGAAGAACCGCCACTTCATCACGGCGTTCAATCTCGGCGACATGATCGACGGCTACCGGACCTGCGAGCGGCTGGCCGCCTCGCCCGACCACATCATCCCCGGCCACGACCCGCTGGTGATGAAACTCTATCCCGCCGTCTCGCCCAAGCTCGAGGGCGTGATCGTGCGGCTCGACGTGCCGCCAAAGAAAGCGGGCTCGGCTTAGGTTTGCGAAGGACCCTACCGCCGCACCCTTTCGCGGTGGAGGATATAGAGGCCGGAGCCCACGATCACGGCGATGCCGGCCAACGCCAGCGCGTTGGGCACATCGCCCCAGACGACGTAGCCGATGCCGAGCGCCCACAGGATCGAGGCGTAGCGGAACGAGCCGATGACGGAGAACTCGGCGCCGGAGCGCAGCGCCATCACCAGGAACTGGTAACCCGCGGCCAGCAGCAACGACGACGCCAGCAGCAGGCCGATCTCGTAGGCCGTCATCGGCTGCCAGCCTTCGACGAAGGTCCAGGCACAGCCCGCCAGAGCCACCGCCACGGCCGAGGCAAAGGAGACGACCAGGGTCGGCACGTTTGCCGGCAGGTAGCGGCCGAGGATGTCGCGAAACGCCCCGATCAGGGTGCCGAGCAGCACCACCCAGGCCCAGACGTCGACCTCGCCCGGCCGCGGCTGGATCACCAGCAGCACACCCAGGAAACCCACGATGACTGCGCTCCAGCGCCGCCAGCGCACCGTCTCCTTGAGGATCAGCACGGCGAGTGCGGTGAAGATGAGCGGTGTCGAGAGGTTGATGGCCGTGGCGATGGCGAACTGGGTATGGAACAGCGCGATGAGATAGACGATCGCCGCCGTCGCCTCGAGCACGCCGCGCAGCAGCACGCGCGGATGAACCACCCCGCCCACCTCTGCCGCCACGCGCCGGTCGCCAACAGTGCCAGCGCGCACCACAGCGTGGCGAAGATACCGCGCACGCCGATCGCCTGCACCGACGGTACTGTTTCGGCCGCGAGCTTGATCA
>CANJHI010000139.1 GCA_947474005.1 Alphaproteobacteria bacterium
ATTCTGAATTGTTACGTGAATCGGGGCGCACGTAGCAGCGCGTGCCCTCTAGATGGGGCCTCGGAGGCCATTCGCCTAGGACAATCTGGCGGACCCCCTCACCTAGCCTCTCCCCCTGAAGGGGGAGAGGAACATGAAATGCGGCAGTCGCTTTCTTCCTCCTCTCCCCCTTGGGGGAGAGGTTGGGTGAGGGGGTTCGCAGATATGCAGCCTTGCATCATGTTTGCGCCCCCGCCCCGCGCCTAGGCTTTGCCCTTCTTCGGGGGGAGAGGCACATGGCGAGCGATCCGAGCTTCTATTACGCGATCTTCAAGAAGCTGCAGACGGCGACGGCGTGGCAGTACGAGAGCGAGGCGGGACACACCAATCTGCTGGAACCGTTCGAGGTCTCGGGCGGCTTCAGCCTGCGCTCGACCGACCATCCCAACGGGATCTTCGGCAGCCTGTCGGCCTTCGCGCCGACCTTCCCCGACTTCATGCTGCAGCAGGGCTGGATGCCGCTCGTGCCGGGCAATTTCGTGCCGGCGGAGAATCCGCTGTGGGCGCTGCTGGCCGAGTCGCTGAAACCGCCGCCGCTGCCGGCGACGGTGACGGTGAACGGCCAGGCGTGGCCGGTGATGCCCAAGCCCGACTTCCCCGACCACGACATCGCCTATGCCACGGAGTGGCTGTCGTTCAACACTGGCGCTCACAGGTTGATCGATGCCTTCGCCACCTGGATCGCCAACGGCAAGGCCGACGACACGCCCAAGGTGCCGCAGCTCACCACGGTGGCGCTGAGCCAGATCCCGCCGGCGATTCCCGGCCTGCCCGATCCGGGCGTCGGGCTGTTTCCGGTGCTGTTCGTGGCCAGCATGGGCGGCGACGACGGGCGGCGGCACGGCGACGGCGAACCGCAGGATCCGGGCGCCAACCATGTGCCGGCGAACTACTGGGCGACGTCGCAGATCTACCTCACCGACGCGATGGGCAACCTGGCGAACCCGGCGACGCTCGAGTCGGGCCAGGAGTTCTATGTGGCGGCAAAAATCGGCAACAACGGCAACTGGGCCACCGGGCGCTCGGCCTACTCGCAGCCGACCAAGATCTTCGTGCAGGCCGCGGCCTTCGGCTTCAACTCGTCGTTCAGCCCCGGCACGCTGCTGCCGTCGCTGCACGATCTCGATCCGCAGGGCGCCAACGTCAACTACGAGCAGTATCTGCTGCGCAAGAAGAGCTACGATGTGGTGGGCTTCCGCTTCAACGTCGACACGGTGTTCAAGAACCTCACCAAGGCGATGACCGACCAGGGGCTGGGGCCGGCGCAGCTCGGCGGCCTGGAGATCGATGCCTGGCTGAAGGCGAGCCACGCCTGCGTGAAAGTCATGATCGTGGCCGGCGAGCCGGTGCCGCTCTATCCGCCGGCCGGCGGCGCCTCGCTCACCTTCGAGTCGGATCCGAGCAAGGACCGCCACATCGCGCAAAAGAACCTGATGCCGTTCGACATGACGGTGTCGGGCGCCAAGAAGATCAAATGGGCGAACTTCATCGTGGCCCAGGCCGGCACGGGCGCCAACGCGCTCACGCTCACGCACCGGCTGCCGGCCGACGGTTTCCGCTTCCATATCGCGGTGCCGACCGGCGCCTATGAACGCTACGTCAAGCCGAAGAACGGCGCGCTGAAGGGCTGGGAGGTAGCGCGCGATGTGGCGTCAAAGCCGTTCGCCGACGCGGTGATCCTGCGCCAGACGACGGCCGGCGCGCCGCTGCCCGTGGCCGCGCACGCCAAGGAACGCTTCTTCGGCATGTCGCTCGGCCTCGAATGGGAGCCGAAGAAAATCCGGACGTCGAAGCTGGGCGATGTCGCGGTGGCCCAGTCGACGCGCGAGGGCGTGGTGGGCGGGTTCTCGCTCCGGCTGCGGGTGACGAAGTAGCGCCGACTCCTATTCGGCAGCCTTGATCCGTTCCTCGAGCATGGCGCGGATCGGGGCGTCGGCGGGCAGGAGCGCCAGCAGGGTCTTCCAGCGCTTCAGCGCTTCGGGCTTGTCGCCGGCCGCGAAGGAGGCGGCGCCGAGATAGAACAGCGCCAGCGCGTTGCGCGGCTCGGCCTTCTCCAGGCGTTGCAGCACCGCCACCGTCTCGGGCGATGGCGCCGCGCCGGGCTCGATCTGGCGGATATGGGCCTCGGCCCAGTCGGTCAGCGTCTTGGTGTCGAGCGGCGCCAGCGCATCGCCCCGGGCGTAGGCATCCGCCGCGCGGGCGTTCTCGCCCAACACCTTCCAGGCGTTGGCGAGGCGCAGCCAACCGGCGCGATCGCCGGGGTTCTCTTTCATCTTCGCATCGAGGCCCTCGACCATGGAGCGGATGGCCTGCTGGCGCTGCGCCGGATCGAGGTTCTGCATCGCCTCGACTTGGTCGCGGGTCGGGACGGGCATTCCCGCCGCGCGGCTGATGCGCGCGATCTCCGACCGCAGCATGCCGAGCCACGGCGCGTCGGGCGCGCTCTTGGCCTCCAGTGCCTGCCAGCGCGCGACGGCGGCACGGCTGTCGCCGCTCTGGGCCTCGTGCAGGCCGCGATAGTACTGCGCGCGCGGATCGTCGGGGCGGCCGGCCAGCGCCTTGTCGAAGGCTTTCAGCGCGTCGGGCGTCACGGTGCCGTCGGCTTCGAGCACCAGCGCCTCGCCCAGCGCCGCGTTCGCGTCGGGGTCGTTTGGCTGTTCAGTCACGCGCGCGCGGGCGTGGGCCAGCATCTGTTCGACGGTGACGGACTCGTTCGGATTGGGGTGCGGCGCTGTGCGTTGCGCACTGAAGGGTGCCGCCGGCAGTCCGGGCCGGCCGATCTGCAGATAGACGCCGAGCGCCAGCAGCGGGATCAGCAGCGCCAGCGCCGGCGGCAGGAAGCGGTGAATGCCCGACGACTCTGCATGTGCGGTAGCGTCGGTCGCGTTGGCGGCACCGAGAATCCGCCGCTCGACTTCGATGCGCGCGGCGGCGGCCTCGGCCTCCGGCATCGCGCCGGCGACGCGCTCGCGCTCGATCTCGGCCAGCTGGTCGCGATAGATGGCGAGCGCGCTGTCCAACCGCTCGGTCCGGCGTGCGCTTACGCGCAGCAGAGGCACCAGCAATGCGCCCACGGTCGCCGTGGTGAGAAGGGCGAGGAGGAATTCGAGCATCAGCTCTTCAGCAGCGCATCGAGACGGCGCTGCTCCTCGTCGCTCAAGGGCTGCGGCGGCGTGATCGGCTTGCGACGCCGCGCGGCAAACAGCAGCGCGCCTCCGGCGATGCTCAGCAGCAGCGGCCCACCAAGCCAGAGGGCCCAGGTGCCCGCCTTGAACGGCGGTTTCAGCAGCACGTAGTCGCCATAGCGCGCGACCATGTAGGCGAAGACCTGCTCGTCCTTGTCGCCGGCCGCCAGCCGCTCGCGCACCGCACGCCGCATGTCCCGCGCCACCTCGGCCGCCGAATCGTCGATCGACTGATTCTGGCAGACGACGCACCGCAGCTCGCGCCCGATCTCGCGCGCACGCGATTCGAGCGCGGGATCGGCCAGCATTTCCGACGGCTCGACGGCTGATGCGGGCAGCGTGAGCAGCAGCGTCAGCACGAAGGCGGCGAAGCGCTTCATTTGGCGCCCTTGAGGAACGGCAGGATCGTCTCGTTCAGGTCGCGCTCGGTGATGGGGCCGCGGAAGTGGCGGCGGACGATGCCCTGGCCGTCGATCAGGTAGGTCTCGGGCACGCCCGACAGGCCCCAGTCGAGGCCGGCGCGTCCTTCCAGATCGGCGCCGGCGAACTTGTAAGGATCGCCCAGCCGCTTCAGCCAGGTGCGCGCCTCGTCGGGTTTGTTCTTCCAGGCGATGCCGATGATCACGGCACCATCGCGCTCGGCCAGGCGCGTGAACAGCGGATGCTCGGCGAGGCAGGGTGTGCACCAGCTCGCGAAGAAATTCACGATCACGGGCTTGCCGGTCTTCAGCAGCGCGTCGGTGAGCGGCGGTTCGCCCTCGCGCAGCGGCTTCACGTCGAGGCGCGGCGCCGGCCGGCCAACCAGCACCGAGCCGATCGACGCGGGATCGCGGCCGGCCAGCAGCGACCAGGCGAAGAAGCCAGCCATCAAGGCGAGCGTCGCCAGCGGCAGGAGGAAGAGAAGGCGGCGGTTCATGTCACTCGGCAGGCTGCGCCACGGCACGCGTACGGGACGGCGCGCCGATCCTGAGACGCCGATCGGAGAGCGAGACGAAGCCGCCTAGCGCGCAGAGCGCGGCACCCAGCCAGATCCAGGGCGCCAGCGGATTGTAGTAGAGCCGGATCACCCAGCCGTTCTGCGCCTCGCCCTCGCCCAGGGTCGCATAGATATCGCGCAGCAGGTTGGTGTGGATCGAGGTTTCCGCCACCTGGCGGCGCTGCACCGTGAACAGGCGGCGCTCGGGAGTCATCACGGTGTAGGGCCGGCCGCCGATGCTCAGGCTGAGCGTCGCGCGCTCGGCGATGTAGTTGGGGCCCTGCAGGTTTTCGATGCGGTCGAGCTTGACGTTGAAGCCGGCGAACGACGCCGTGTCGCCGGGCTTCATGGTCTTGATCAGTTCGGTGTTCCAGGCCGAGGTGGCGACGGCGCCCAAGACGACGACGCCCAGGCCTGCATGCGCGATCGTCATGCCCAGCGCCGAACGCGGCGGCAGCCGGAAGCCGGTACGGACAAGACGCTGGCCGAACTCGAGCAGGCTGCCCACGATCAGCCAGACACCGAAGCCGAAGGCGAGCGCCGCCAGTGTCGCGCGGCTGTCGATGGCGGTAGCGGCGACGATGGCAGCGACCACAGCGGCGATGAAGGCCAGGCGCAGGCGCTGCAGCGCGGGCCACAGCTCGGCGCGCTTCCAGCTGAGATAGGGGCCGACGCAAAGTGCCGCAAACAGCGGCGCGCAGATCGGCACGAAGGTGGCGTTGAAGAACGGCGGGCCGACCGAGACCTTGTTACCCGTGAGTAGGTCGAGGAACAGAGGATAGAGCGTGCCCAACAGCACGGTGGCCGCCAGCGTGCAGAGCAGCAGGTTGTTCAGGATCAGCGCGCCCTCGCGGCTGATGGGCTGGAACAGACCTCCCCCCTGCAATTGCGGCGCGCGCCAGGCGTAGAGCGCCAGGCCGCCGCCGGTGACCAGCAGCAGGAAGGCCAGGATGAACATGCCGCGCGCTGGATCCTGGGCGAAGGCATGCACCGAGGTGAGCACGCCGGAGCGCACCAGGAAGGTCCCCAGCAATGAAAGGGAAAACGCGAGAATGGCGAGCAGGACCGTCCAGCTCTTCAGCGCGTCGCGCTTCTCGACGACGATGGCGGAGTGCAGCAGCGCGGTGCCGGCGAGCCACGGCATCAGCGAGGCGTTCTCGACCGGATCCCAGAACCAGAAGCCGCCCCAGCCGAGGATGTAGTAGGCCCACCAACTTCCGAGCGCGATGCCCAGCGTGAGGAAGCACCAGGCGGCGAGTGTCCACGGCCGCACCCAGCGCGCCCAGGCGGCGTCGACGCGGCCTTCGAGGAGGGCGGCGATGCCGAAGGCATAGGTGACGGAGAAGCCGACGTAACCGAGGTAGAGCAGCGGCGGGTGGAAGGCGAGGCCGGGATCCTGCAGCAACGGGTTGAGGCCGTTGCCGTCGAGCGGCGGCGGCGAGATGCGCTCGAACGGGTTCGAGGTGAACAGCAGGAAGGCCAGGAACCCGACGCCGATCAGCGCCTGGATCGCGAGCACCCGCGCACGAAGTGTGTCGGGCAGGCTGGCGCCAAAGACCGCGACGGCAGCGCCAAACAGGGCGAGGATCAGCGCCCACAGCAGCATCGAGCCTTCGTGGTTCCCCCACACACCGCTCACCTTGTAGAGCATCGGCTTGGCGGAATGCGAGTTGGCCACGACGTTGGCCACGGAGAAGTCGGACGTGACGTAGGCTTGCGTGAGCGCGCCAAACGCGACGATCACCAGCAGCGCCTGCGCGAGCGCCGCGGTGCGGCCAAGATCCATCAGCCTGATGTCGCCGCGCGCTGCACCGAGGAGCGGCAGCGTGCCCTGCACCAGCGCGACGGCCAGCGCGAGGATGAGGGCGAAGTGACCTAGCTCCGCTACCACGAAGCACCTGAAACGCGAACGCCGGCAGCGTAGCGGAGCTGGCGGGCGGCAGTGCCTGCAGGAGCGCAGCGACGAAGGCGCGAGAGCCCGCGCGGTTCAGAAAGGGCAAGATTGGTGAGGCACCGCCTGCAAGGCTCCACACAGCGGGCTCCCGGCGCTTCGCTTTGCTGCAGCGCCTGCCGCCCGCCAGCGCAAACGATGCTTCGCATCATTTGCGCTCTTTCCATTGGCCCGCTTCCTTGATCGCCTTGGCGACCTCGGACGGCATGTAGTTCTCGTCGTGCTTGGCCAAGATCTCGCGCGCCAAGAAGACACCGTCGGCGCCCAGCGACCCTTCGGCAATCACGCCCTGGCCCTCGCGGAAGAGATCGGGCAGCAGGCCGCGGTAGACGACGGCGACGGTTTTGTGTGTGTCGGTGACCTTGAAGCTGGTCACCTGACCGTCGGCGGATTTCGTCACGCTGCCGGCCTCGACCAGGCCGCCCATGCGGAAGCGCCGCTCCGGCGGGATATTCTTCTCGGCAATCTGCGTCGGCGAGTAGAAGAAGACGATGTTGTCGTTGAGCGCCGTCAGCACCAGCGTGGCGGCAAAACCCAGCACGGCGAGCGAGCCCACGACCAGCCACAGGCGCTTGCGCTTCGGAGTCATCGCTTGCGTTCCAAGCCACGGGCGGAAAGCTCGCGGCGCACGCGCTGGCGGGCGGCGAGCGAGGAGATCAGCAAGCCGCCCAGGATCACCAGTGCCACGAGATAGGCCGACATGACGTAGACGGCGTGGGTACTCATGCCTGCTGCTCCGCGTTCTCGAGGCGACGGCGGTCGATCTCGGTGTCGGTGCGCAGCAGCACCAGCAGCACGAACAGCAGGAACAGGGTCGCCGCCATCCACAGCAGTGGCACCAGGATGGACGGATGGATCGAGGGGCCGCCGAGGCGTGCGACCGACGCGGGCTGGTGCAGCGTGTTCCACCAATCGACCGAGAATTTTATGATCGGCAGGTTGATGACGCCGATCAGCGCCAGGATGGCGGCGGCGCGGTCGCCGCGATCCGGTTCGTCGTAGGCGCGGCTCAAGGCGATGTGGCCGAGGTAGAGGAAGAACAGCAGCAGCATCGACGTGAGCCTGGCATCCCACACCCAGTAGGCGCCCCACATCGGCCGGCCCCACAGCGAACCCGTGAGCAGGCACACGGCGCAGAAGCCCGCGCCCACGGGCGCGGCCGCCCGCGCCATCAGCGCCGCCAGCGGATGCCGCCAGATCAGCAGCGACGCGCCCAATCCGGCCAACAGCGCGTAGCCGGCCATGGCGAGCCAGGCCGAGGGCACATGGACGAACATGATCCGCACGGTGTCGCCCTGCTGGTAGTCTGGCGGCGACTGGAGCAACGCCAGATAAAGGCCGACCGCCAGCATCAGCGCCGTCGCGACCGACAGGCTGGGCACCACGCGCTGGCTGAACCGCCTGAAGCGCGCGGGATTGGCAAGGAAGTGGAGGTCGGCCATGTCGCTCTATCTATCCAAACGCCCGCACGAGTCTATTCGCCGGCTTGCCGCAAGGCAGCGGCAATCGCCCACGGCGTGGTCGCCAGCGCCACCAGGGCCAGCGCCGCCAGGACCGCGATATGGGCTCGAAAATCACCTCCGGTGGCCAGCGCCTCGACGGCCCCTGCGCCGAAGATCAGCGTGGGTACGCAAAGCGGCAAGGCCAGCAGGGCGAGCAAAGCCCCCGATTTGCGTGCCCCCAGTGTCAGCGCCGCGGCCAGGCCGCCGATCAGCGACAGGGTGGGCGTGCCGACCAGGAGCGTTGCGCTGAGCGCCAGCAACACCGCCGGTTCCAGCCCGAAAGCCACCCCCAGGAGGGGTGCCAGAACCGCCAGCGGCAGGCCGGTCACAATCCAGTGAGCACAGCACTTGGCGAGTGCTGCCAGCTCGAGCGGCCACGGCGCCAGCAGCAGCAGATCGAGGGTGCCATCCTCGAAGTCGGCGGCGAACAGGCGATCGAGCGAGAGCAGCGCCGCAAACAGGGCCGCGCACCACAGGACTCCCGCGGCGATGCGGGCCAGCACATTGGCTTCCGGTCCGATGCCTAAGGGAAAGAGCGTCGTGGCGACGACGAAGAAAGCGAGCACGACCGCAACGTCGCCAGGCCGGCGCCAGACCAACCGCAGGTCGCGTGCGACGAGAGCCACGAAGCCACTCATGCCGACGCCTTCTGCGGTTCGCCGAGTTCCAGCGTGCGCGCGCCGGCAACACCCAAGTCGGCGTGAGTAGCCGCGATAGCGAGGCCACCAGAGGCGAGATGGCTGGCAAGCGCTCCGCGAAAGGCCGCCTGCGCCGGCGCGTCGAGCGCGTTCAGCGGCTCGTCGAGCAGCCAGAGAGGGGCTTGCGTCAGAACCACGCGGGCCAAGGCCGTCCGCCGCCGCTGGCCGGCCGAGAGGGTCCGCATGGCGCGCCGTGCAAGCACCGAGAGGTCGAAGGCGACCAGGGCACTGTCGAGCCTGTCCCCGGCCGGTGGTGCCCCGCGCAGGCGTTCCGCCGCCAGCAGGTTCTCGGCAACGCTGAGGTCAGCCTTGAGGCCCTCCAGATGCCCCAGCCAGGCAAGGCGGCCACGCCAGGCATCGGGTTCGGCAGCCACGTCGGTGCCCTGCCAGTGAATCGAGCCTGTATCGGGCCGGATCAGCAGGGCGAGGGCGCGCAACAGAGTGGTCTTGCCGCTGCCGTTGCGGCCGGTCAGCGCCAGCAGTTCGCCAGGACCCAGGGAAAAAGACAGGCGCTCGAATACCCGCCTGCCGCCGCGACGGCAGGCAAGATCCGCCACTTCAAGAAGGGGGGTCGCCATAGGGCGCCGTCGTAACACGCGGCCGGAAGGAGGCCCCAAAAGAAAAAGGCCGCCCTCTCGGGGGAGAATGAGAGGGCGGCCGAAACGCCTCCGAGGAGGCTAGAACGTGGCCTTTGGGGGGAACCACGTCCGGGGGAGATACAAGAGGAAGATGGAAACGGTGCATGGCCGTCGCTAGGCCCAAATGGGGCAATAGTGTGATTTTTGCGCAACAGTCGCGCGCGCTCGGCGCGCGACTGTTGCGCAAGGCGGGCGGCAGCGCCTTCATAGGCGCGAGAGCCCGCACCGTGCAGAAAGGGCAAGAATTCAGAGAGTTGGCCCGTGCAGTTCTTGTCTGTTCTGAACCGCGCGGGCTCCCGCGCCTTCGTCGCTACGCTCCTGCAGGCGCTGCCGCCCGCCTGACGCAGCAGATCCTTACGCCGTTAGGCGTAAGGATCTGCTGCGTCACGCATCCCATCCCCCATGAACTGGTAGGCGAGGATGACCAGAATGACCGGCACGACAGGCAGCATCAGCCACCAATTCACGGCGACGACATTGATGTCGGTCGCCTCGTTCAGCAGCACGCCCCACGAGGTGATGGGTGGCCGCAGCCCAAGACCCAGGAACGACAGCGCCGTCTCGGCCAGGATCATCGAAGGGATCGATAGTGTCGCCGAGGCGATCAAGTGGCTCATAAAGCCCGGCAACAGGTGACGACCGATGATGCGGGCGGGCTTGGCGCCCATCATCTGAGCGGCGGCGGCGTAGTCCTCCTCGCGCAACGACAGGAGCTTGGAGCGCACGGCACGCCCCAGCCCCGGCCAATCGAGCAGTGCGAGGATGATGGTGATGCCGAAATAGATCACCAGCGGCGACCAGGTGACCGGTAGCGCCGCCGACAGCGCCAGCCACAACGGCAGGTGCGGGAAGCTCTTGATGATCTCGGTGATACGCTGGACGACATTGTCGACCCAGCCGCCGTAGTATCCCGCCAGGCCGCCCAGGATCAGCGCCAGCGCAAACGACAGCGTGATGCCAAGGATGCCGATGGTGAGCGAGATGCGCGCGGCGTAGACAATGCGACTGAACAGGTCGCGCCCCAGCCGGTCGGTGCCCAGCCAGAAGAACTGCCCGCCCTCGGGCGGGCAGACGAAATGGAACGTGGCGTCGATCATGCCCCAGAACTCGTAGGGCGCGCCGCTGCAGAAGAAGCGGAGTGGCATCGGCTTGGCTGGGTCCGGCGTGTAGACGCGCTGCAGGGTCTCGAGGTCACGCTCGGTCTTCAGGCCATAGACGAAGGGCCCGAGAAACTTGCCCTCGTGAAACAGATGCACTTCCTGCGGCGGCGCGAAGATATAGGCCGAGTGGCGGCTATGCAGGTCGTAGGGCGCGATCCATTCGCTGATGGCCGTGGAGAAATACATCAGTGCCAGGAAGATCATCGAGACGACGGCGGGCCGGTGGCGGCGAAAGCGCCACCACATCAGCTTCCACTGGCCGGCCATGTAGTACTTTTCCTGGTCGGCGGTCAGGCGCTCGGCGACGTAGGGATCCCACGGCTCGCGATTGACGAAGTGCGCCGTGCGCTCGGATTTGGGCACACCGGACTTGGGCACACCGGACTGGGGAGGCGAGGTCTGGTCTGTCATGTCCGCCTCACTTCTCCGACGTGGCGCCGAAGCGGATGCGTGGATCGAGCGCGGCGAGCGCCAGATCCGAGATCAGCATGCCGATCACCGTCAGAACCGCCACGAATAGCAGGAAGGTGGCAGCGAGATTGACGTCCTGAGTTTTCAACGCGCCCAGCAGCATCGGCCCAGTGGTCGGCAGTGACAGCACCACCGAGACGATGACCGAGCCCGAAATGACGTCGGGCAGCAGGCCGCCGATGTCGGCGACGAACGGATTGATGGCGTGGCGCAGCGGATACTTGATCAGCAGCCTGAGCGGCGGCAGGCCCTTGGCCCGGCCGGTGACGACATATTGCTTCTGCAGTTCGTCGAGCAGGTTGGCGCGCAGCCGGCGGATCATGCCGGCGGTGCCCGACATGCCGATGACGATCACCGGGATGATGAGGTGCTCGGCCACCGAGACGAATTTGCCCCAGCTGAACGGCTTGTCAATATATTCGGGATCCATCAGGCCGCCGATCGACAGGCCGAAATAGACCTTGCCGACATAGAGCAGCACCAGCGCCAGCAGGAAGTTCGGCACCGAAAGGCCGACGAAGCCGATGAACGAGGCGACGTAGTCGCCCATCCGGTACTGGTGCGTCGCGGCGTAGACGCCGATGATGAACGACGCGATCCAGATGAAGGCGATGGTCGTGGACTCCATGATCAGCGTGAGCGCCATGCGCTCGCCGATCAGGTCGGCGACCGGGACGGTGTCCTGGCAACTGAGCCCGAAATCCCAGCGGAAGATGCCGCCGACCCATTCGAAGTAGCGCTGCCACAGCGGTTCATTGAGCCCGTAAAGCTGTCTCAGCTCGTCGGCGCGTTGGAGTGCATCGGCGTCGCCCCGCGCCAGGAGCTCGTCGACCTGCGAGGTGACGCAATCGCCGGGCGGCAGGTCGATGATGAAATAGACGAGAGCGCTGATGATGAACAGGGTCGGGATCATCAGCAGTACGCGGCGCACGATGAACTTGAGCATGCTCAGACCCCTCCCTGCGCGACACGGACGTAGTGTCCCGGCCCGGCCTCGGTCCAGAGCAGCGGCTGCTGTCCGGTATCGGCAAACGGCGCCGGCCACTGCGCCGGATCCGACGCCTTGCCTTCCATCAGGGCTCCGAGATCGAGCCGGCGGTCGGGATCGGGCATCGGCACGGCCGACAGCAGCGCCTTGGTATAAGGGTGAAGCGGGTTGCGGAACAGCTCGCCGGCCGGTGCCAATTCGACCAGGCGGCCGGCACACATCACGGCGATGCGGTCGGCGATGTAGTCGACCACGGCGAGGTTGTGCGAGATGAAGAGATAGGTGAGGCCGAGCTGCTTCTGTAGGTCCTTGAGCAGGTTCAGCACCTGGGCCTGGATCGACACGTCGAGCGCCGAGACGGGCTCGTCGCAGATCACCATGTCGGGCCTGAGGGCCAGCGAGCGCGCGATGCCGATGCGCTGGCGCTGGCCGCCGGAGAAGGAATGCGGGTAGCGGCTGAGATGGCGGCGGTCGAGGCCGACCATCTCCATCAGCTCACTCACCATCTCGCGACGGTAGGCATCGTCGCCGATGCCGTGGATCACCAGCGGTTCGACCAGGATGTCGTAGACAGTCATGCGCGGATTGAGCGAACCGAAGGGATCCTGGAATATGAACTGCAGCTTGGTGCGGAAGCGGTTCAGCTCCTTGCCCTCGAGCGTCATGACGTCGACCTTGCGGCCCCAGTCGTCGAACACCACCCTGCCGGCGCCCTCGTTGGGATCGGCCGAGATGCCCCTCATCAGCATCTTGCTGAGCGTAGTCTTGCCGCAGCCCGACTCGCCCACCAGGCCGAGGCATTCGCCACGCTGGACGTCGAAGCTGACATCATTGACCGCGCGGATGGTGCGCGTGGTGCCGCCGCCCATCAGCGACTCGATCAGCGTGTCGGCCTTGCGGATGCGGAAGGTCTTGCTGAGGTGCCGGACCTTGAGGACCGGCGAGTCGGGATTGAATGTCGGTGCCGGCGTCGTCACAGCCTTCTCCTTGAGAAGGTGGCCGGTCGCCGCGGTGATCTCGCGGATGGGCTGCAAGCGCTCGCCGGGCGCCATGTCGAACCGCGGTACCGCGTGCAGCAGCGCCTTGAGATAGGGGTGCTGAGGGTCGCGGAAGATATCGTGCAGGTCGCCCGATTCGACCACCTTGCCGCGATACATCACGACCACGTCGTCGGCGACATTGGCGACCACCCCGAGATCGTGGGTGATCATCAGGAGCGCCATGCCCAGTTCCTTCTGCAGATCCTTCATGAGGCGCAGGATCTGGGCCTGGATGGTGACATCGAGCGCCGTCGTCGGCTCGTCGGCGATCAGCAGCGCCGGCCGGCAGACCAGCGCCATGGCGATCATGGCACGCTGGCGCAGGCCGCCGGAAAGTTCGAACGGATAGGTGCGCAGCGCCCGCTTGGGATCGGGGAAGCCGACCATGCGCAGCATGTCGCGCGTCAGCTCGTCGATCTCGGCGCGGCCGAGGCGCCGACCGGAACCCCGCGCCGCCTCGCCGATCTGGTCGCCCAGAGAATGCAGCTCGCTGAATCGGCTGCCGCCATGCAATTCGACCGCCTCGCCGATCTGGTCGCCGACCGTGTGCAGCGCCGACAGCGAGGTCATCGGCTCCTGGAAGATGATGGAGATCTGGCCACCGCGGATGCGCCGGATCTCGGCGCCGGCCCGGTCGAGCTTGGCGATGTCGACCTGTCCGCCGCCGACGCGCGGATCCTCGAACAGGATCGAGCCGGACGAGACGGTCGCGGTGCGTGGCAGCAAGCCCATGATGGCCTGGCTGCACACCGACTTGCCGGAACCCGACTCGCCCACCAACGCCAGCGTGCCGCCGGGCGGGATCGAGAACGACACGTTGTCGACGGCCCGCAGGATTCCTTCGTGAACGCCAAAATCGACCGTCAGATTCTCGACGCGCAGCAGATCCTTCATGCCAATTCTTCCTGACCCGCCACCGATATGCCCATTGACCGCAGATTGGCGCGCGTAGCCTCGCTCAAGCCGACGCCGCCGGCTTCAGCGGCGCGCGCCGCCCGTTCGACGATATCGTGAAAACCGTCGAGCGAGGAATCGACCTTCACCTGGCGTCCGCCGGTCGAGCCGACGCTGAGCTGCATCCAGCCGTCGGACCGGTCACGCTTGGTCGAGAAGTAGCTGAGCTTCAGGCGGTCGAGCCGCCCCCATTCCACCAGCGTGCCGGCCGGCCCATCGGCGCAGAGCGTGTCCGGCCCCAGGACGTAGCGTGTTCGATGCCGGAGCGCAGTGCGCGCCAGAAACAGAGTGAACAGGACGAAGCCGGCCGCCAGGATAGCGGCCAGCCACGGATTGACCTCGAGCAAAAGCAGGGGAGCGCCACACAGCACAACGCCCGCCGCGGCGCGCAGATAGTCGGCCCACAGCGTCTCGCGCGGGTAGCGCAGATCGGCTGAACTCAAACGCGCGCCTCCCCTCCGACGGATTTTTTGGCTGCGAACAGCTCGTGCGCCGAGCGTACGCGCATACCCGACATTGTTCCCGTTCTTTCCCAGAACGACCTTAGGAAATCCCAAGCCCTGTCGTCCATCGCAAGATGATGACTGAGAATGCCCACTGGCTCGCCGCTTTCGCTGCGGGAGCGAACGAGCGATGCCACCAGTACGGCAAGGCATGCCTCTTCGCCAGCAAAGCCATGCCCGCTTTTCCAGTCGATCAGGTCGACGTGAGTATTGATCTGCAGCAATCCACGCACCGGCTGGGCGCGGGGACGCGCGCCGAAGGTCGACAGGCCGGTGAAGCCGATTTCCGGCAGGATCGGTACCAGGGCCGGCGCAATACGGTTCCAAGGCGGCACCATGACACCAAGGGGGCGATTGCCAAACAGCCGTTCCAGCGCCAGCCAGCCGGTGCCGAGTTCGCCCAGCACGATCATAGCCGGGCGGTGCGGGCCAAGTTCGATCTTCTTTCCTTCGCCCGGCATTGCATGATTGACGTGGGCGTAGCCGTGCTGGAGCAGGTCGACACCCGGCTCGGTGGCGAGACGCTCCGCCAGCGCCGCCGTCGCCTGCGCCGGCACGATCGCCAGCGCCAGCGGCACCGCGGTCTCGCGATGCAGCGCGAGCAGGCGATCCAATTCCGGGCTTGTATCGGCGGCATCGTCGTCGCGCCACCACAGCTCGGCGGTACGGCCGGCGGCGCGCCATTTCCCGAGCTCCAGATCGAGCGCCTGCCAGTCGCTCATGATGCCACCATCTGCCGCAGCGCCGCGACCGTGGCCGCGCCGCCGCGCGCATCGACCGGCGGAAAGCTGCGGATCGACGGACCGGCCCACGCCTTGGTGACGGCTGTAGCCAGGGTGGCCGGCGACAGGCAGCCCGGCGGCACGGACGCGACCATGCCGCGCTCGGCCAGAAGACGGGCGCGGTCGGCCTGCTCGGTCTCGCGCGCGGTGCCGAAAGGCACCAGCACGGCACGATCGGCGTGGCACAGCGTTTCCATGACCGTGTTGTAGCCGGCCTGGGAAATCGACAGCGCGGCGTTGCGCAGCAGCATCGGAAAGTCGCCGCGCGCCGGCTCGACGACGATGCCGTCGGTCGCCGCCGCGGCGAGCGCCGCCTGCTCGGCGGCGGGCATGTTGGCGCCGACCAGCAGGCGCCAG
>CANJHI010000140.1 GCA_947474005.1 Alphaproteobacteria bacterium
AAAAGCGGCGGGAAGCGGTAGTATGCTTGCAATGACTGGGGTAAGAGCCACTGCAATGAATCGAATTGTCTCGACGATCGTGCTCATCTTCGCGCTACCTGGCGCTGTCGCTGCCCAGCAGCAAACGCCGCCGCAGCCGCAGGCCACGCCGATGTATCCCGCACCGCCGCCGCAGGCGGCGCCGACCGTGCAGCAGGGTGCACCGACCACGGGGCTTACGTCGCCCTTGCCGGCCGGCCAGGCCAAGGTCGACAAGACCGACATCGCGTCCGACGTCGAGGCGCAGCTCTTCATCGACGCACGCAAGATCGTCTGGGGCCGCTACTCCAAGATCAAGGGCGCCAAGTCGGGTGACGTGGCCGTCACCCGCCAGGGCAACGTGTGGACGATCAAGGGCCGCATCGACAGCGTGGCGCCCGGCACCGAGGGCGACTGGGCCTCGATCGACGGCGTGGTCGAGCGCATCTCGGCCGGCGTCATCCAGATCCGCGGCGAGGTCGCCTTCCGCGTCGCCAAGGTCGAAAAGGGCACGCCCTGCAAGGTGGCGGGCACGCTCACCTTCCGCCGCTCCGGCAAGTCGCAGGTGTGGCGCCTTGCCGAGGGCGACAATCCCTGCGACGGCACGCGCGAGGCCTTCGACCTCGTCTACGAAAAGCCCGCCGAAAAGAAGCCTGTCCCGACGCAGCCCAAGCGGGGTTAGCTCTTCGCCGGCTGCAAGCGGTGCAGGCGCAGGCTTGCCAGGCAGGCAGCGGCGGCGAATACCACAAAGCTGGTCGGCACCCAGAAAGCAGCGGCGGCAACGCCCGCACTTCCGACGTCGGCCGAGAATCCGCTGACGTTGGCCGCCAGTCCGGCGAGCGCCGCTCCCAACGCGAACCCCATCTGCTGCACGGTCGCAACCGATGACGCCGCAACCGCTTCGTCGCCCGGTCGTGCGCTGCTCATGACGCGTTGCGCGATGAAGGCCCAACACAGGCCGATGCCCACGCCCACCAGCACGATCGCGGGGAACAGAGGAAGCGGATGCCACGGCGTCAGCACGGCGACGGCCAGCAGGCCGATCCCCATGGTTGCCGGACCGATCAGCATCAGCCGGTCGGGCCAGGCGCCCGTCGCGCCGGCGACGACGAGGGCCGCGGTGGTCCAGCCGAGGGAAGCGCCGGCCACGGCATAGCCCGCAGAAAGAGGATCCAGCCCGTGCAGGCTCTGCAGGAAGACCGGCACATAGATCTGCAGCGGGCTGTAGGTCACGCACACCAGCAGTACGAGCCACAGCCCGACGCCGGTCGGCGTGCGAAGCGAGAAAGCGTCGCTCGGCAGCAGCGGCGCCGTGGCTCGACGATCGAGCCGCAGCATCACCGCCAGCGAGCCGACCGCCGCGGCAAGTAACGCCGCCTTGGCGGCCGGCGAGGCGACAATCGCCGCCGAGGAGGTGCCGGCAATCGCGGCACAGATGAGGGCGACGCGGCCTGCCGGCACACGCGGCATCGCCGAGCGCTGATGTGCCACCGCCGGCAGGGCGCGGAAGGCGCCCAATGCCAACACGCCGGCGATGGCGGCGATTGCCACGAAGCCGCTGCGCCAGTCGCCATAACGCACGAACAGACCGCCGACGAGCGGCCCCAGGAGGATCGACACGCTCCAACTGCCCGACAGCAGCGCAATCGCCCGCGCCCACGTCGCTTCGGGAAAGGTGCCGCGCACAAGCACATAGGCCACGGCCGACAGCAATCCGCCGCCGAAGCCCTGGACGAACCGGCCGGCGATGACCCAGCCCATCGCTGGCGCCAGCGCGCAGAGCAACGCCCCGATTCCGAATATGATCGCGCCGGCGCAGAAGGTCGCCCGGGCGCCGGCGGCGGCCGTCAGCAGTCCGGTACAGGTTGCCGCCACGATCGAGGAGGCGAGGAACGCGGTCGTCGGCCAGCTCATCATCGCCGCACCGCCAAGCTCACCGACGACTGTCGGCAGTACCGTGGCCAGCATCAGCACGTTCATTGAATGCAGCAGCACGCCGCCCAGAAGAACGGCCAGAGCCGGCATCCATTCCCGCCGGAGAAGCGCCCGCCATCCGTCCTGGACCGAACTCTGCCGCATCCCCGTTTCTTCCTCCGGGAGAACGGCCATCCGCGGTTGCGTGTGGCCGGTGCCGCGTTTATTTTAGAAAGTGTTTACTTTCTTAAAAAAGAACATTTCCCCCGACATGCGTCAAGCCAGGACCCCGGATCGCAACCAGGACCGCATCCTGTTTCACCTCAAGATGCGCGGGCTGCAGACCGCGGCCGATGTCGGCACACGCCTCGGCATGACGTCGTCGGGCGCGCGCCAGCACCTCGTCGGTCTCGAGAGCGCCCGCCTGGTCGAGAGCGAGGATCGGCGCGAAGGGCGGGGGCGGCCGAAGAAGTACTGGCGATTGAGCAATCAGGGTCACGCTCGCTTCCCTGACCGCCATGCCGACCTCACGGTCGACTTGCTGAAAGCCACCCAGGCCGTCTTTGGATCGCGCGGCTTGGAGAGGCTGGTGCGCCACCGCGAACGCACCAGCCTTGCCGACTACGGCGAACATGTCGCTCGACGACGTTCCCTGCGGGGAAAGCTCGCCGCCCTCGCCGACCTGCGAACCCGCGAGGGATACATGGCGAGCGTCACGGAGGAAAAGCCCGGCGCCTTCCTGCTCATCGAGAACCACTGTCCGATCTGTGCCGCCGCAGCGGCTTGCCAGGGCCTGTGCCGTTCGGAGTTGGCGATTTTTCGCGCGGTGCTGGGCAACGACGTCACCGTCGAACGCGTCGACCATATCCTGGCCGGCGCCCGCCGCTGCGCCTATCGGGTCAGCCGGCGCCGCGAAGCCGCCTAAGCCTTCAGCTGGTCGATGGCCCGGCGCGCGAGTTCGTCGACGCGCTCGTTCTCGGCGTGACCGCTGTGGCCCTTGACCCAGCGCCAGTCGACCTTGTGCAGGGCATGCGCGGTGTCGAGGCGCTGCCACAGGTCGACGTTCTTCACCGGCTTCTTGTCGGCGGTCTTCCAGCCGTTCCTCTTCCAGCCCTTGATCCACTTGGTGGCGCCGTCGAGGACGTATTTGCTGTCGGTGGTCAGCCGCACGCGGCAAGGCCGCTGCAGCGCCTCGAGGCCGGCGATCGCCGCCATCAGTTCCATGCGGTTGTTGGTGGTGGCCGCTTCGCCGCCCGAAAGCTCCCGTTCCTTCTCTCCCATCCGCAGGATGGTGCCCCAGCCGCCCGGCCCGGGGTTTCCGCTGCAGGCACCGTCGGTGAAGATCTCGACTTCGGGCGGATGACTCACAGTTCCTCTCTCACAGGCCGTAGTCCGCCAGCGATGCCGCGCGCCGGTGAAAGCGCAGATAGGCGAGATATTCGAGCGGGTCCTTGCGCTTCACCAGCGCGGTCGCCGGCGTGTGCAGCCAGTCGTAGAGCCGCGTCAGCAGAAAGCGCAGCGCCGCCCCGCGCGCCAGCAGCGGCAGGGCGGTGCGCTCGGCATCGTTCAACGGCCGGACGCCGTCGTAGGCCTGGATCAGCGCCCGCGCCTTGGTGGCGTTGAACGACCGGTCGGGCTCGAAGCACCAGGCGTTCAGGCAGATGGCGATGTCGTAGGCCAGCGAATCGTTGCAGGCAAAATAGAAGTCGATCAGGCCCGACAGCTTTTCGTGCAGGAAGAACACGTTGTCGGGGAAGAGATCGGCGTGGATGACGCCCGCCGGCAGGTCGCGCGGCCAGTTGGCCTCGAAGAAATCGAGTTCGGTGCCGAGCTCGCGCGCCAGGCCCGGCGCCACCTCGTCGGCGTGGGCACGGCTGCCGTCGAACAGCGGCCGCCAGCCGGCGACAGAGAGCGCGTTCGGCCGTTTGATGGCGAAGTCGCGGCCGGCGAGATGCAGCTCGGCCAGGGCGCGGCCGATCGGACCGCAATGCTGGACGCCGATCCGGCGCGGCCACAGGCCATGCAGGAAGGTCGTGACCGCCGCCGGCTTGCCGGCCAGCGCGCGGATCGCGTTGCCGTCGCGGCCGTGGATCGGCTTGGGACAATTGATGCCGCGCGCCGCCAGATGGTCCAGCAGGCCGAGGAAGAAGGGCAGGTCCCTGGGGTCCACGCGCTTTTCATAGAGCGTGAGGAAATATTGCCCCTTGGTCGTGGTCAGCAGGTAGTTGGAATTCTCGACGCCCTCGGCCACGCCTTTCAGCGCCTCGGCTTCGCCGATGTCGTAGTCGGCCAGGAATGCGTCGAGCTCGGCTTCGCCGACTTCTGTATAGACCGCCATCTCAGCTCACCGACACATCATGCCACCACACGTCATGCCACCAGCAGTCGCGGCAGCTTGAAGACGACGTTTTCCTCGGTGGTGCGCACTTCCTCGACGGTGACGTCGTAGCGCGCGCGGCAGGCCTCGATCAGCTCGTCGACCAGAAGTTCGGGCGCCGAGGCGCCGGCCGTGATGCCGAGCCGCTGCGCGTCACCCAGCCACTCCCAGTCCATGTCGGCGGCGCGCTGCACGAGGCGGGACCGGGCGCAGCCGTAGTTGGCCGCGACCTCGACCAGCCGCATGGAGTTCGAGGAGTTGGGCGCGCCGATCACCACCAGCGCATCGCAGCGCCTGGCGATCGCCTTCACGGCCGCCTGGCGGTTGGTGGTGGCGTAGCAGATGTCCTCCATCTTCGGCCCCTGGATGGCCGGAAACCGGCGACGAAGGGCGGCCACGATCTCGGTCGTGTCGTCGACCGACAGCGTAGTCTGGGTCGCATAGGCGAGGTTAAGCGGGTCGGACACGTCGAGCGTGTCGGCCTGGGCGACGTTTTCGACCAGCAGCACCGCACCGGGCGGAAGCTGGCCCATGGTGCCGATCACTTCCGGATGGCCGGCATGGCCGATCAGCACGACGCGGCGCCCAGACTCGTGATGGCGCTCGGCCTCGCGGTGGACCTTGGAAACCAGGGGGCAGGTGGCATCGACATAAAGCAGGTTGCGCCGCCCGGCCTCGGCCGGGACCGCCTTGGGCACGCCGTGCGCCGAGAACACCACCGGGCGGTCATCGGGCACCTCGTCGAGTTCGTCGACGAAAACCGCGCCCTTGGCCTCGAGATTCTCGACCACATAGCGATTGTGCACGATCTCGTGGCGGACATAGACCGGCCGGCCATAGCGCTCGATCGCGCGTTCCACGATCTGGATGGCGCGATCGACGCCGGCGCAGAAGCCGCGCGGGCTGGCGAGCAGGATCGTGAGCGGCTTTTTCAACGCGGCCATGAAAATTCGTTCTTCGGGATGCCGACCCGCTCGCTTGCAGGTCTGCGGACCATTGCCTAGAGTCCGCCCTCAAGAAATCGATGACGACGGATTGGCGCGGCACCGTAACAAAGCCGCCGCAGCGGGGAAAGCAACATGACCGAGCCGGTTGTCGCGGCCAGGGTGCCGGCGAAAGTGGCGCTCGAAGCGGGCAAGGACTATTGGTGGTGCGCCTGCGGAATGAGCAAGAACCAGCCATTCTGCGACGGCACCCACAAGGGCGGCAGCTTCTCGCCGATGAAGTACACGGCGGAAAAGTCGGGCGATCACTGGATGTGCGCCTGCAAGCATTCGGCCAAGAAGCCCCTGTGCGACGGCACCCACAAGACCCTGCCATGAGCCTCGCAAAGTTCGCCGTTCGCGGGCCGGCAGCGCTGGCCCTTGCCCTCGCCCTCGGAAGCTGCGGTGGCGGCCCGGCGCCGCCGTCGTTCGTCTGTCCGCCGCCGCTCACGGTGCAGGATGCCAGCCGGATCACCCACTTCAGGGACGGGGCGGGGCGTGACCCGCGCGACATCGCCTACGAGGCGGTGCTCGTCAACGCGGGTTCGGCCTGCAAGCTCGGCAGCAAGGCGATCGACGTCACCGTGGTGATGATCGTCTCCGTCTCGGCCGGGCCTTCCGTCACCGCGGGTGAGACGCGCGTTCCGTACTTCGTGCGCGTGATCGACGGCAGCGGCGCGGTGCGACAGGGCCAGGATTTCACCGCCGACTTCAAGCTGTCGGCCGCCAGCCCGCGCGGCGAGTCGCGCGAGGAGCTGTCGTTGAGCCTGCCGTTCAACGAACTCAACGACCTGACGGGCTACCGTATTGCCGTGGGCCTGAAGCCCAGCCCGGAGGAACTCAACTACAACCGCCGGGCGGGCAGCCGGTGAGCGCCTATGCCGACAGGCTGGAGGCGCT
The DNA here is from genome assembly GCA_947474005.1 of Alphaproteobacteria bacterium. Lineage (GTDB taxonomy): Bacteria > Pseudomonadota > Alphaproteobacteria > Reyranellales > Reyranellaceae > Reyranella. Next base: position 6,193 of record CANJHI010000140.1, read on the forward strand.
GGCGGCCGAGGCCGCCGACCGCTGCACAGGCTGCGGCAAGTGCTTCGAGGTCTGCCCGACGGCGCGCGAGATCGGCCTCGATGCCGGCGAGGCAAAGGCGCGCGTCGGCGAACTCATGGCTCTGACTGAGGACGGCGGCCCGGCGGCGGATGGCCTGCAGAAGTGGCTGAACGCCTGCGACGGCAGCGCCCGCTGCACCGATGCCTGCCCCGAGGGCATCAACGTCCGCCAGTGGGTGACCATCGCCAAGATGAAGGCGCTGAACGCCACGCGGCCGCGCGAAGTCGGCGCCGCCAATGCCGCCGGACGCTTCCGTCACATGGCGCAGGCGGTGCGGCTGCTGGCCAGCATGCAGCTTCCGTCGGAAACCCTGAAGAAGATCCTGGAGCCGGCCGAGCGACGGACCGCCGAGATCCTGTTCTATACCGGCTGCAACGTGCTGCGCACGCCGCACATCGTGCTCAACGTCATGGATATCCTGGACGCGATGCAGCTCGACTTCGATGTCGTCGGCGGCACCGCCCATTGCTGCGGCGTCTACCAATTTCAAGAGGCCGACCTGCCGACGTATGAACGCATGGGCCATCGCACCTTCCAGCGTTTCGGCCAGTCCGGCGCGTCCAAGGTGCTGACCTGGTGCCCGACCTGCACCAAGAATTTCGACGAACTGGAGAAAGACGTCGAGGAGCCGTTCTTCGATCTCGGCCACATCAGCGAATTCCTCGCCGCCAACCTCGACGCACTGAAGGCGCGCTTTATCGACCAGCCCAAGCGCCGCGTGGTGATCCACGAGCATCTCGGCATCGGCGCCACGGTCGACAGCATCCGCAGACTCCTGAGTGCCGTGCCCAACCTCGAACTGGTCGAGTTGGTGCAGGATTCCGGCTTCTCCTATGCCTGCGGTGGCCAGGCGGCGAAGTTCAAGGACCGCGAGCAGGCGATCCATCGCGCGCTGGCCGAAGGCGCGGTTGCCGCCGGCGCCGACACCATCGTCACCATGTACCATTCCTGCCACCGGGCGCTGGCTGGCGCCGAAGCCATCTATCCCTTGCGGGTCGTCAACTTCACCGACGTGCTCGCCGAGGCGCTGGGCCGCGGCGGCCATCCCGACTACTACCGCCTCTACAAGGCCGGCGGTGCGATGGACGAGGCCGTGGCGGCGGCGCGCCAGTTCCTCACCAACAACGGCGTGCGCATCGACGAGGCCTCGGTGCAGTCGCTCACCGCCGACATCTTCAACGAGACCGGCCTCGGCGGCTCGCGCGAGGCCTTCGCCCAGGCCTTCACGGCGCTGGCGAAAGAGGGCTGACGGACTTGGCCGAGGAAGCGAGTGTCTGGCTCTTCTCCTACGGCACCCTGCAGCAGGAGGAAGTGCAGCTCGCCACCTTCGGTCGCTTGCTGGAGGGCCGCGCCGACGCCCTGCCGGGCTACGCCACGTCGCTATTCGAGATCAAGGACGCCGAGGTCGTGAAGACCAGCGGCAAGACCCATCATTTCATGGCGCGTCCCAGCGGCAATACGGCCGACGAAGTGCCGGGCGTCGTCTTCCGGATCACCCCGGCCGAACTCGCCGCCGCCGACACCTACGAGGTGTCGGACTACAAGCGCATCGCCATCCGGCTGAAGTCGGGGCTGGAGGCGTTCGTCTACGTCGGGGCGTGACGATCGTGCCGCCAGTCAGGCCCCTCTACAGGGTCGACCTGATTGTCTCGATTTCTGCCTTCCAGCCTTCGATCGCCGCAGCCGTCGGTACTTCCCACTCGTCTTCTGCTGGATATCGATAGGCAACGCCGTAGGGCGTAAGCTTTTCCAAGCCTCTCAACGCTTTCTTCAGACGATGACCATCGGGTAGCAACCCGACGAGAGCGGCGATGTCGTGGGTTTTAGGGAAGGCAATGCTGGCTTTCACAAGAATCGCTTTGACCAGCTTCTCGGCGGCCTGCTGGCAATGGTAGGCGGCACCGCTTAGCGAGGGCATCGGGCCATGAAGATTGTTTACAACCTGCTTCAAATCGTCGTCGACGACGTTAAGCCAGCCCACAATCTCTTCAGTGGCCATAGACCAGCCGGCCTTCGTGTGCGGCAGTGTAACTGAGCGTACCGATACGGTCCCGCTTGCGTTCGAAGACACTGCGGCGACACGGAACGATGTCGAGTGGCACACCCGGATCGCGGGCGACACGCGTCGTCGCATCGAGGGAACGGGAACTGAGAGGAGCATCGTCCGCCACGATGACGAGGAGGTCGTAGTCACTGTCGGCGGCGGCGTCGCCGCGGGCGCGGCTGCCGAATAGATAAATCGCCTCCGGTCGCATGGTTTCCACCACCCGGGCGATCGCTCTGTCGAGATTATTGGAGGTCCCTGTGACCATGGTTGGCATGCTACAACAAATCGGAGGTCGACGGCATCAGGCCTACCGGGCGCCCATGGCGAGCGGCATCAAGCCGCCGCTGTCGATCATGCGGCCGGCCTTGAACTCCCGGTCGGCGAGCTTGTGCATCGCTTCCATGAGTTCGGGCGTGGGCGGGCCGGACTGGGCGGACGTGACGAACGACATGAAGCGCATGGGAGAACTCCTCGTGAGGCGAGCCGCGGGCGCCGTCGCCCGCGGAACTGTCCCGCTCATTTAAGTCGTCGAACCAGCTTGCGGCAGATCGACAGCCAGGTTGCGATTTATTTTTCCGTCACTGCCAGCACCGCCCAGGCCGCGTCGGCGAAGAAGCCGGTATGAGCGGCGAGGGGGCCCTCGAAGCGGCCATAGACCTTGTAGGTGGCGGGCTGCAGCACCACGCCGATCGCCGCGGCTGCCGCGAGGCCGACGTCGCGGCGGGGGATCTCGCCCGCCGTCATCGCCCGGTCGATCACGTTATGAACGACGGCCACCGGGTTGGGAGCGTCGTCCGGCACCCTGGCCAGGAAGGCGTGCTGGTTGAGGAGATGGTAGGCAAACAGCGTCCAGTCGCGGTCGGCCCAGTCGCAATAGCAGCGCACGATGGCCTCGATCTTTTCCCGCAGGCTCGGGTGGGGGCGCTGCGCCTCGTCCAGCGCCTCGGCCAGCGCCCGGTGGTGGCGCAGGAACAGGTCGAGGGCGAGCTGCTCCTTGCTGGGGAAATGGCGGTAGATCGTGCCCTCGGCGATCGAGGCCGCGAGCGCGATCTCCCGGGTCGTCGTCTCCGCCACGCTGCGCGCCACGAACAGCACCAGCGCCGCGCGCTCTATCCGTGCCTTGGTGTCTTCGGCTTTGCCCATGCCGGGCACTCTATGAGGGAGCGCTCACTTGTTAAAGTCGCTTCCTCGACTCCCTCGCAGAACCAGCGCCAGTCGATTACCCAGTCGAGCATGATGGCGGCAGGCGTGGCCTCGCTTTGCACGTTCAGGAACTCGATAATGGCACGACGGATCAGCATGTGAATTTCCATGAAGTGAGCAATCGCTCATTAAATAAGTGAGCAATCGCTTATTTTCAAGAAGAACCCCATTGACGACAATCGTCTTATCTGATAGGATTATCCTTATGACTTGCCCGAAACTCCTTGCCGCGATCCCGTCGAAGCCTGTCGCGGCGGGGAAGCGGCCATTCAAAAATGTCCCCTTCTACGGGACATGCGACGATGGCCGGGAAGGCGCTCATCTCGCGACGCATCAAAGGTTTGAATGCGCTCACCGCGACATGGGACTCATGCCTTAGCGTCAGGAAAATGTCCCATGTCGCGGCCTTTGCGCGTGACGGCCGAAAGAGCACCGCCTATGGTCTGATCACCCAGACGATCCCTGTGGGAGAGCCCGCCTTTCTTTTGGCGGCGCCGAAGGAGCAACCGGCCCCGGAAACTCTCAGGCAAACGGACCGCAGGAGGATGGGTCTCTGGAAAGTGGCGGGCGCCTCATCTGGCGCACGCCCACCGACGAAGTAAGCCGGCCCCATTCTTGATGAGGGGTATCCCCGGCGAATCTTTCAGGTCTCCGGACAGAGGGGGTCGCGAACGGCGCAGTCCTTGCGTCGGGTATACGCGACTCTGTGGAGACCTTTTTGACCGAAGTTCCTGCCAGCCCTCTCAAGCGCACGCCTTTGTATGCGCTGCATAAAGAACTCGGCGCGCGCCTCGTGCCCTTCGCCGGCTACGAAATGCCGGTGCAGTACCCGACCGGGATCCTGGTCGAGCATGCACAGACGCGGAACGCCTGCGGCCTGTTCGATGTCTCGCACATGGGCCAGGTGCGGCTCACGGCCAAGGCGGGCCACAACGCCGCCAAGGCGCTGGAGACGCTGGTGCCCGGCGACATCGCGGGACTGCAGCCGGGCCAGCAGCGTTATACGCAGTTCACCAACGATTCAGGCGGCATCCTCGACGATCTGATGGTGACCAGCACCGGCGATCACCTGCAGCTGGTCGTCAACGCCGCCTGCAAGGACGCCGATCTGGCGCACATCCAGACAGGCCTTTCGTCCGCCTGCGAGATCGAGCCGATGTTTTCCCGTGGGCTCCTGGCACTTCAGGGCCCGCAGGCCGTCACAGTGCTGTCGCGGTTCGCGCCGCAGGTTGCGGCGATGAAGTTCATGACCGGTGCCTTCGTCATGATCGAGGGTGCCCGCTGCTACGTCACGCGCTCGGGCTACACCGGCTGCGACGGCTACGAGATTTCCACGCCGGCCGATGCGGCCGACCCGATTGCGCGGAAGCTGCTCGGCCATCCCGAAGTGAAGCCGATCGGCCTCGGCGCCCGCGATTCGCTCCGGCTCGAGGCGGGCCTCTGCCTCTACGGCCACGACATCGACACCACCACGACGCCGGTCGAGGCGGTTCTGCTGTGGAGCATCGGCAAGGAGCGCCGCGCCCAGGGTGGCTTTCCCGGCGCCGCGGTCGTGCAGAAGCAGATCGCCGAGGGCTCGCCGCGCAAGCGCGTCGGTCTCCTGCCCGAGGGCAAGGCGATCGCGCGCGAGGGCGCGGAGATCGCAATTGCCGGCAAGGTTTTAGGCACCGTCACGTCGGGCGGTTTCGCGCCGACACTCGGCCGTGCCATCGCCATGGGCTACGTCGAGCGCAGCCAGTCGGCAAACGGCACCAAGGTCGAGCTCATCGTGCGCGGCAAGCCTGTGCCGGCCGAGATCGTGCCGATGCCCTTCGTCAAACATGCCTACTACCGCGGATAGGAGTCTTTAATGGCCGACGTCAGATATAGCGAAGAACACGAGTGGATCCGGGTCGAGGGCGACACCGGCACGATCGGCATCACCCAGTATGCCCAGGAGCAGCTGGGCGACGTGGTCTTCGTCGATGTGCCCGCATCAGGCCGCAAGGTCGCCAAGGGCGAGGCCATCGCTGTGGTCGAGTCGGTAAAAGCCGCCTCCGATATCTACGCGCCTGTTTCGGGCGAAGTGGTCGAGAGCAACGCAGCGCTGGCCGACACGCCGGGCGACGTCAATTCAGAGCCGATGGGCAAGGGCTGGTTCTTCAGGATCAAGATGTCCGACAAGGGCGAACTCGCCGGCCTGATGGACGAGGCCGCCTACGAAGCCTTCGTGAAGAGCCTCGGTTAGTCACCCGAGCAACTTTGTCATCCCGAGCGAAGCGAGGGATCTTTGTTGAGGTGAAAACTAAAGATCCCTCGCTTCGCTCGGGATGACAACGGGTTCAAATCCACTAGGAGCGTTTGATGCGCTATCTCCCCCTCACCGATGCCGACCGCCGCGAGATGCTGAGCGTAATCGGCGCCAAATCGGTCGATGAACTGTTCCGCGATGTGCCGGCCTCGGCCGTGCTAGGCGCCAAGATCGGCGGCCTGCCCGACCATCAGGGCGAGCTGGAAGTTGAGCGCGCCTTCCAGGCCTATGCGGCGAAGAACCTGTCGCCGGCCTCGGTGCCGTTCTTCATCGGTGCCGGCGCCTACCGCCATCACGTGCCCGCGACCGTCGACTACATGATCCAGCGCGGCGAGTTCTTGACATCCTACACACCCTACCAGCCGGAGATCACCCAGGGCACGCTGCAGTACCTCTTCGAATTCCAGACCCAGATCACGCTGCTGACGGGCATGGAGGTGGCCAACGCCTCGATGTACGACGGCTCGACCGGCACCTCCGAAGCCGTGCTGATGGCCAATCGCGTGACGCGCCGGCACAAGGCGCTGGTCTCGGGCGGGCTGCATCCGCAATACCGCCGCATCATCGAGACCGCCGCCAGGTGGGAAGGTTTTAGCGCCGTCATCGGCAAACCCGACATCGAGGGCCTGGAAGACCTCATCGCCGCGGTCGACAAGGAGACCTCCTGCGTTGTGGTGCAGAACCCGAGCTTCTTCGGCCACGTCCGCGACTTCGCCAAGCTTGCCGCCGCCTGCCATGCCGCCGGTGCGCTCCTGATCGTGGTGGTGACCGAGGTCGTATCGCTGGGCCTGATCGCGCCGCCGGGCGAGATGGGTGCCGACATCGTGGTCTGCGAGGGCCAGTCGATCGGCAATGGCCTGGGCTTTGGCGGCCCCTATGTCGGCCTGTTCGCCACGCGCGAAAAATACATGCGTCAGATGCCGGGTCGCCTCGTCGGCGAGACCGTCGACGCCGACGGCAAGCGCGGCTTTGTGCTGACGCTTTCCACGCGCGAGCAGCATATCCGCCGCGAGAAGGCGACGTCGAACATCTGCACCAATGCCGGCCTCTGCGCGCTCGCCTTCACGGTGCATCTGACGCTGCTGGGCGAAGCGGGTTTCAGGGGCCTGGCCGAGATCAACCACGCCAAGGCGTCGGAGCTTGCCGACCGCGTAGCCGGCATCCCCGGTGTGAAGGTGTTGAACGACAGTTTCTTCAACGAGTTCACGGTGCGCCTGCCCAAGCCCGCCGCGCCGGTCGTCGAGGCGCTGGCCGCCAAGCGCATCCTGGGCGGCCTGCCGGTGTCGCGCCTGATCCCGAACGATCCCTCGGTCGAGAACCTGCTGCTGTTGGCGGCGACCGAGACGGCGACCGAGGAGGGCATGGGCCCGCTGGTTGCCGCACTGAAGGAGGTGCTGTGATGGTCCAGTCGCTCGACCGTTCACAGGGAAGGGCCGGTGGCGTTTCCGCCGGGTCCGCCAACACCCACGGCACTTTCACCGGCAATCGCGCCCTGCAGATCGAGGAACCGCTGATCTTCGAGATGGGCCAGGCCGGACGCTGCGGCGTCGACCTGCCCGAGCCACCAAAGGTGAAGGATCGCCTGAACGGCCTGCGCCGCAGCGGCGAGGTCGGCCTGCCGGGACTTTCCGAGCCGCAGGTGGTGCAGCACTACACGCGGCTCAGCCAAAAGAACTACGCCATCGACATGGGCGTCTATCCGCTGGGCTCGTGCACCATGAAGCACAATCCCCGGATCAACGAGAAGGTCGCGCGCCTGCCCGGCATCGGCGATCTCCATCCTCTGCAGCCTGTATCGACCGTGCAGGGTGCGCTCGAACTGATCGATCGTTTGGCGCATTGGCTAAAAACGCTGACCGGCATGCCGGCCGTGGCGATGTCGCCGGCCGCCGGCGCGCACGGCGAGATGTGCGGCATGATGGCGATCTCCGCCGCCCTCGAGGCACGCGGCGAACGCGCCCAGCGCAAGGTGGTGTTGGCGCCCGAGTCGGCGCACGGCACCAATCCCGCGACGGCGGCGGCGCTCGGCTTCACCGTAAAACCGATCCCGGCCAACGATCGCGGCCGCGTCGATCTTGCGGCGCTCAAGGCCGCACTCGGTCCCGATGTCGCGGCGATCATGCTGACCAACCCCAATACTTGCGGCCTGTTCGAATCGGAGATCGTCGAAATTTCCAAGGCCGTGCACGCGGCGGGCGCGTTCTTCTACTGCGACGGCGCCAACTTCAACGCCATCGTCGGCCGCGTGCGGCCGGGCGATCTCGGCGTCGATTGCATGCACATCAACCTGCACAAGACTTTCTCGACGCCGCATGGCGGCGGCGGACCGGGGGCAGGGCCGGTGGTGTTGTCGGCGGCGCTGGCGCCTTACGCCCCCTATCCGTGGATCGTGAAGGACGGTGCCGAGTGGCGTGTCGCCGAGGATGACGGCGCCCTCAAGTCTCTGGGGGTCGAGGGCGCGCCGCTCGGCCGGCTGAAAGCCTTCCACGGCCAGATGGGCATGTTCACCCGTGCGCTGGCCTACATCATGAGCCACGGCGCCGACGGGCTGAAACAGGTGGCCGAAGACGCGGTGCTGAGCGCCAACTATGTGATGGCGGCGCTAAAAGACACGATGAGCCCGGCCTTCGAGGGCCCGTGCATGCACGAGGCGCTGTTCGACGACAGCTTCCTGAAGGACACCGGCGTCAGCACGCTCGATTTCGCCAAGGCGATGATCGACGAGGGCTACCACCCGATGACGATGTACTTTCCGCTGGTGGTGCATGGCGCGATGCTGATCGAGCCGACCGAGAGCGTGGCCAAGGAGGATCTCGACCAGTTCATCGGCGCGCTGCGTTCGCTCACCGCACGGGCCAAGACCGGCACCGCGGCCGAAGCCTTCAAGGCGGCGCCTCTCTACGCGCCGCGCCGCCGCCTCGACGAGACCCTCGCCGCGCGCAAGCCGATCCTGCGCTGGAAGCCTTCCAACAATCCGCCGGAGACCGATCCGGTACGCCAAGCGGCGGAGTGACACTTCGCGCTCGGTTGGGCGAGCGTCTTGACCAGTAGTATTCCATAGGATACATGGTCGTGTGGTTGAGATACGCCAAACGCTGGTCTTTGCCGCGTGGCTCGCAAGTTTGAAGGACCGGAACGCGCGTGCGCGTATTCACGTGCGTTTGGACCGCCTGGCTCTTGGTCTTGCCGGCGATGTGAAGCCTGTAGGGAGCGGCGTGAGTGAGCTGCGCGTCGACTACGGTCCGGGCTATCGGGTGTACCTTCAAGCAGCAAGGCCGCGAATTGGTAATGCTGTTGATTGGTGGCAACAAGCGAACACAGAGCCGGGATATCGAGCGAGCCATA
>CANJHI010000141.1 GCA_947474005.1 Alphaproteobacteria bacterium
GCGGCGCCGTCGCCGCAGTCAGCGCCTGGGCGGCTGAAATTGGCGAGCCATGGCTCAGTCACTTCGATCCCGCGGAAATCTCGCAGAATCTGCGTGAATACGGTTTCCAGGACCTGGAAGATCTGGGCCTTGCCGAAATATCCATTCGCTATCTTGGCGTTCCTGCGGCAGAGGCCACCAGCAGCCCGGGACCGCATGTAATCCGTGCGCGGATCCCCGGAGGTCAGGTTTCTATTTGACCGAATCGAGCGTCGGCAGCTTGTAGCGGTCTTCGGGATCGTTCCAGCCCTTGAAGTTGGGCTTGCGCTTCTCGGCGAAGGCCGCGCGCGATTCCATCAAATCGCTCTTGGCGCCATGGTCGTGCAGGGCATCGGCCAGGCGCTGCATGTCGGGGCCCGGCGCCGGGCGCATCTGGCGCATCATGTGCACCGTGTTGACCCGCGACGCCGGCGGCAGGGTCAGCAGATGCTCGGCCATGCCGAGCGCGGTCGGCATCAGCTGGTCGGCCTCGACCAGGCGATTGATGAAGCCCACCTCGTAGAAGCGCTGCGCGGTGAAGCGGAAGCCCAGGGCCATTTCCATGGCGATGGGATAGGGCACGTTGGCGATATGGCCATGGTTGTAGCCTCCCAGTAGCCAGCGCTTGGCCTCGGAGACCTCGAACACGGCCTCGCGCACGGCGACGCGCAGGTCGGTGCGTTCGACCAGCATGAAGCCGCCGCCCATGGCGAAGCCGTTGATCGCGGCGATCACCGGCTTCTCGAGCTTGCCCGACATGAACGGGTCTTCGATCTCCGGCCGCTGGCCGCCGGCCACGCCCTTCTGCAGCGACTCCTTCATGTCCTCGCCGGCGCAGAAGCCGCGGCCGGTGCCGGTGAAGATGGCGACCTCGAACTCCTTGCTGTGCCGGAAGTCGTTCCAGGCCTTGGACAGTTCGGTGCGCATCTCGTGGCTGAGCGCGTTCAGCCGCTCGGGCCGGTTCATGCGGACCACGAGCACCTGCCCGTGACGTTCGGTTTCTACGACGGCCATTCTTCTTCTCCTCGGAACCCAATTCGGCAGGCTGACGCGCCAGGCGGCGAAAGACAATGCCCGGCCCGGTCTATTGACGGCCGGGGCTTCGCCCCTCAAAACCGCCGCTCCTTTCGAACTGCGAGACCAGCGAGAACGATCATGGCGCCGCGTCAGGCCGTCCTGGGCATGGAGAATGCCAGTTTCTACTACGGGGCAGGGCGCGTCTTCGAGGACGTGTCGTTCCTGCTCGACGACGCGCGCACGGCGCTGGTCGGCGAGAACGGCGCGGGCAAATCCACCCTGCTGAAGTGCCTGACCGGCGAGCTCGACCTCAATGCCGGCCAGGTGGTCCGCTCGCGCGGCCTGCGCGTCGGCAGCCTGCCGCAGGACATTCCCAAGGGGCTGGCCGGCCAGACCGTGCGCGAAGTGCTGGGTGCCTCGCTCGAGCGCGCGGGCCTCGGCGGCGAGGACTGGCGCATCGACGTGCTGCTCGACGAGATCGGCGTGGCGCCGGAGATGGCCGAGCAGGTTTTCGGCACTTTGTCGGGCGGCTGGCAGCGGCTGATGCTGATCGCGGCGGCGGCGCGGCTGGAGGAGCCCGACCTGCTGATCCTCGACGAGCCGACCAACCATCTCGACCTCGCCAACATCAACACGCTGGAGCGCTGGCTGACGGTCGATTTCAAGGTGCCGATGCTGATCGTGAGCCACGACCGCGAATGCCTCGACCGCGTGACCGAGCGCACGCTGTTTCTGCGCTCGGACGGCGTCCACGCCTTCAAGACGCGGTTTTCGCTCGCCCGTGAGGAACTGCTGCGCCGCGACGCCACGGCGGCGGCACGCAGCCGACTGGAGGCGAAGGAGATCGAGCGGCTGGAGCGCGCGGCGGCGCGCTACAAGGTCTGGGCGGTCAAGAATCCCGACCTCAACAAGCGCAAGAACGCCGTCGAATCGCGGATCGCCCGCATCGAGGCCGATCGCACGCAGACCTATGTGGCGCGCGAACGCCGCCTCGAGCTGAACGACGGCGAGATCGATGCGAAGGTGGCGCTCAGGCTCTCGAACCTCGAGGTCTCGGTGCCGGGCGGCGGACGCAAGCTGCTGTCCATCGATCGCCTGACCGTGGCCGCCGGCGACCGCGTGGCAGTGCTGGGTGCCAATGGCGCCGGCAAGTCGACGCTGCTATCGGCGCTCGCCGCCGCCTACGATCCGGCCCAGGAGCACTACGACAGCCAGGCCGCGATCCGCTTCAACCCGTCCTGCCGGCTGGTCTATTTCGACCAGTCGATGCGCGACCTGCCGCTCGGCATGACGATCCTCGACTATGTCGCGGGGGCGGCGGGCGCCACCGAGAAGGAGGCGGTCCCGCTGCTCGCCCAGGCGGGCTTCGCGTTCGCGCGCATCCGCCAGCCGATCCGCCTGCTGAGCCACGGCGAGCGCGCGCGGCTGGTGTTCCTGCGCCTGAAACTGCTGCGGCCCAACATCTACCTGCTGGACGAGCCGACCAACCATCTCGACATCGAGGGCCAGGAGGCGCTGGAGGCCGAGCTGGAGCAGGGCGAGGTGTCCTGTCTCTTCGTCAGCCACGACCGCTATTTTACCCGCACCGCGGCGACGCGCTTCCTGGAAATCCGCAAGGGAAAGCTGGTCGAGGTCGAGAGCGCCGACGCCTTCTTCGAGGCGCAGGGCTAGATTCACCAGCGCAGCAGCCGATGACCGGCAAGGGCGCCGAGAGCGATCACGGGGATCGCGGCCAGGGTGTACCAGGTCATGACGAACAACGGTGAGTCGTCGAAGCAGTGGAAGGCATAGAGCGTCGCGCCGGCCACGGCAGCCAGGAGACCGGCTGCGGCGCCTGCGAGGGCGGGTGAGGCAGGCGCCCCCGCGCGCAGCATCAAGAGCACCGCCGCGAGAGGGGCCATCGCCAGCATGGGAATGGCCATGAGGCAGATGAGTGCGTTGCTTCCCACCAGCCGGGTTGCCCATGAATCCCTGGGCAGGATCACGAGCTCGATCGCCACGGCCATCGCCGCCAGCGCGGCCAGCGGCAGCAGGCGCCGGACGGCACGGCCGGACGCAACCGGGCCTGACAATGCCGTACAGAGACCGAAGGTCAGCACCAGCGCCAGGACGAGCAGGCCGACTTTCAGGTCGAAGCGCCAGGTTACCAGGGCCTGCGCAATGTCCTTCCGGATGCCCAGTTCGATGAAGAAGAGGACAAGCGATACCAGGCTTCCGAGCGCAAGCGCTGCGGCGAGAGGCTTTGGAATTCCCTTCTTGCCGGTGGCGCGGTCGGCGACCAGGGCCTCGACCAGGTTTTCGGTCTTCATGTGCGATCTCTTCGATACAAAGCAGCAAGCGCCTTGAGGGCGCGGTGAAGTGAAACGCGAACGGCGCCCTCGCTCATGCCCAAACGCGCCGCCACGTCGGCCGCGCGCCGTCCCTCCAGGGAAATCTCTTCGACGATCCGGCGCTGGCGCTCGGGCAAACTCGCCAGCATCTGCCGGGAGTCGATCGTTGCGGAGGTATCGGCATCGACAGCCGCCTCCGGAGAGTTGGCAAAGTCGTCGATATCGACATGGTCGCGAAAGCCGTGCCGGCGCAGGTAGTCGATCAGCTTGTAGCGCGCGATGGCACGCAGCCAGGGTTCGAGCGGCTGCGTCGCATCCCAGGTGTCGCGCTTCAGATGCATGGCCAGCAACGCTTCCTGCACAATATCCTCGCCATCCGCCGTGCCGCGCCCCGCCGATATCAGGCCCCGCCGGACGATGCTCCTCAGCCACACCGAAACCTGGCCGAGAAGACGCCGATAGGCCTCGTCGTCACCTTGTCTGGCCAATCGCATCAATGCGGAGAGATCGTTCAGGTCGGACAACGAGGTCGGTCTTTCACGTATTCGTGTACGAAGGCGGAAACGTTACACACCTTCTGCTGCCAATCGGCACCGCACGTGCTCAAAAAGAAAATTCTTTCGCGACGTAACGTCTGGGGCATTCGTCACGAATAACCTGTTGCGAGCCCAATGCTCGTACATTTCAGGAGGACTTCATGAACAAGCGTACGCTGATCACCACCGCCGCTGCAATCTTCGCCGCCACCACTTTCGCCGCGGCCACTGCCAGCGCAGCCGGCGTGCATTGCGGCGGTCTCAACGCCTGCAAGGGCCAGAGCGCCTGCAAGAGCGCGAGCAACGCCTGCAAGGGCCAGAATGCCTGCAAGGGCCAGGGCTTCTCCGAAGCGACCGACGCCAAGGACTGCGCCGCCAAGGGTGGCAAGGTCATCTGATCGATCCATCGCCATATCGACCGCGGCTCGTCGAGCCGGCCGGCCGGCCGCTGGAAAGAGGGCCCCCACAGTCCACTTTCCGGCGGCCGTTTCTTTCGGGAGCCATCCATGAACACGGTAATGACGGTCTTCTACGACTGGTCGAGGATCGTCGCGAGCTACTTCACCTGGGCGGCACCCCTGGCGGTGCGGATTACCGTCGGCTGGGTGTTCCTGTGGAGCGGCTGGGGAAAGCTGCAGGCCCTGCCGCGCATGATCGAGAATTTTCGGAGCTGGGGTATTCCCTTGCCGGAGATCGTCACGCCGTTCGTCTCGGGCGTGGAGTTCGTTGGCGGCTTCCTGCTGCTGGTCGGCCTGCTGACGCGCTTCGCGGCCGTGCCGATGATGATCGTCATGCTCGTGGCGATCGTCTCGGCCAAAGCAGCCCAGGTCGATTCCCTCGAAACGCTTCTCGGCTTCGAGGAGATCTCCTACTTCGTGATGTTCGCCTGGCTCGCCATCGCCGGCCCCGGTCCCGTGTCGCTCGATCACTTCGTACTGAAGGCCTTCCGCCCGAACCGGCCGGCGTCCGACTACGGCGCGTAGCCTCGGTCGGGACATTCAAGGACCGGCCGTTCAGAGTGCGACAGTCAATCGGTGCCGTTCGGTCGCCGGTATCAGGGTGAGATTGCCGAGAATCCTGTGACCGGGATCGGCGCTCGCCGCGAGCCTGGGTTGCAGCGCCAGGAGCGCGGTCGCCAGCGCCGTCTCGCTCCACAGCCACGCCTTGCGCGTCCTGGCCGAACCGGGATCGGGAAAGGCCGAGGCCGCTTCGAGGTAGAAGGCCTTCAGGTCGTCGATCGCCTGCTTCAGCGGCTGCGCTTCCGGGAGCGGACCCGCCAGCGCCGCATCGATCAGTCGTCCGGCTGTCGGCATGTCCAATCCTGAAACGCCGACCGTCGTGCGGGCGCGCGTGCTGACGGCGCGGTCGTACCAGACCGCCAGCCTGTCGATCTCCGCTGTCAGCGAGCCGGTCTGGGTCGGCGCCAGGTTGATGGGACAGGCCCAGCCGGTCAGATCGGCTTCTTCATCGATGTGTTCCGGGTAGTCGGCGATCAGCGGACCATCGGTGTGCGCGAACAGCGCGAGGGCTGCTTCCAGCACGCGGCGCTGGAACGGCCCGTCGTCGGGTATGCCGAACGGCCGTCCGAGCTCGAACGTGACCCACAGCGCACGCGGCGGCCGGATCGTCTCGGTGTGTTCGCGCACCAGGCTGATGCCGACGGTGGGAATGCCTTCGCGTTCCAGGAAGTGCCCCAGCGCGCCCACGGCGCGCGTGCAGGCGGGTCAAACGGGGACGAGAAGGGCGGCGTCGACCTTGTCGTTCTTCAGAAGCCCGGCGAGGTGCTGGGCGTGCGGTTCGGCCGCGGCGGGCGGAAAGGCACCCATGAAGGAATAGTGCACCGACGCCATCGATCCCACGACGCCCTCGGCGGCCAGCTCACGCAAGCGGTCGATCGGGAAGGCGACGTTCAGGTCTTGCTGGAAGCCCGTGCGGTCGAAGTTGACCGAGATATGGCTCATCACGAGATCGCCCGCCGGAGTTTCAGCCGGAATGACGCGATAGCTGCCGTCGCCGGGCTGGAACGGCCGGTCGCCGCGCCGATGCAGGCCCGCCGTCGAAATGATCGCGACTCGCCGGGCCGAAAGCGGCTTCCCAGCAAGCAACGGTGTGTCGTCGTAGGTCGGACACTCGATGCGGGCGAGGTGGCGCGCCTCGACCTCAGGCATATCGCTGAGACGCTTGACCATCGGTTTGTTCTCCTCAGTCTGTGGCGATCTTGCGCCGGGTGCCGGGCATTGCCGGTCTGTTCAACAGGTCGAGCGCCGGGCGGACGACACTCTCGAGAAGCGCCCGATCGGGGCGGGTGCGCGCCAGCACCCGGACTCCCAGAAGGACGCCCAGCAAATGGGCCGAGACGCCGACAGCGTCGATGTTGCGTGGTATCTGTCCGGCGTCGCGCCCGGCCTCGATACAGCGCTGGAAGAAAGAGCGGATTTCCTCGAGGTAGCCCGCGACGACCTTGCCGATTTCGGCATCGTGCGGCGCCACGTCGAGCGCCGAGTTGACCAACAGGCAACCCTTGCGCGCCCGATCCTTCAGCGAGCGGTCGATGATCTCGGCAAGAAAGGCTTCGATCGCCTGCCTGGGCCGGCCGGTGGCTTCGAGCCGGGCGATGCGCTCGCGCGACGAGCGGTTGGCGTAGCGCTCCAGTACGGTGACGAACAGGGCGCGCTTGCCGCCATAAGCGTTGTAGAGGCTGGCGCCACCGATGCCCATGTGCTCCGCCAGATCGCGCACCGATGTCGCCTCATAGCCGCGCGCCCAGAAGCAGTCGACGGCGCCGTCGATGGCTTTGTCCTCGTCGAACTCTTTCAGGCGGCCCATGCAGACACCAAAAAACATTTTTAGAGCAATCGATACAAAATACCGTCCCGAGCTCCTCGCTTGACAAGAGGATAGGAATGTACGATTAATCCGACTGAAAATCCGATCTATAGGAGAGGAGGGACGGTCATGGATGTCCTGGAAATTTCGAACCCGCCGGGCAAACCCGGCGAAGAAGGCGTGTCAACCTGGAGTGCCTCGGAGTTGTTGGCGCGGGTGCTCCGCAGCCCGGTGAAGCGGCGCACGCCGCCGCGCCTGCGGGTGTTCTTTCTTCGCCAGCTGCGCCAGTGCGGCGAGGTCAGCCTGGCCGCCAAGCGCACGGGCGTGCCGCTGTCGACGCTCTATCGCTGGCGCGAGCGCGACCCGAAATTTCGCAGGCGTTGGGACGATATTCTCCAGCAGCGCCGGCAGATCGTCGAGGACCGGCTGATGGCGATCATTCGCGAGGGCGAACTGCGCTCCGTCTATCACAAGGGGCTGGAGATCGGCTGGCGGCGGACTTTTACCCATCTCGCCTCGATCCGGGCGCTCGACTATCTCGACCGGCGGAGAGGTGAAGAAATGTCCCACAATGTTTCCCGTTCCGGGGCGGCGGAATCGGCGAAAAAGACAGAGGAGCCAGCGGCTTGAGCGGCCGGGGCGGCGCGCAAGATAGGAAGGGTTCAGTCCGGCGTCACGCCAAAGCGGCGCTGCCAGAATTCGCGGCTGCGGCGCTCGCCCACGTCGCAGCCCAGCTCGTACTCGGGCCGCACGAAGCGGGTGTAGTCCTCGACGGCGCTGCTGGCCCGTCTAGGCGTGGACTGGGCGAGCTGTATGCCGTCGCGGCTCGCCGGCGAAAGGCCAAGTTCGCCGATGTCGAAGTCGCGGATGAACTCGAGGCGGGGTCCGATGTCGGCCACTTCCTGCAGGAGCTTCTTGCGCACGGCGCGGGGGAAGTCCTCGAAGTTGACGGCAACCTCGACGAACGAGCGCGGGCCGCCCGTGACGCAGTGGAGGTAGTACTTGTCGAGGTCGGTCTCGCTCGGGAAGCCGAACGGATTGGGCCGGTCGTTCATGATCGGCAGGCCGTTGATCACGATGCGCTCCTTGAGCGCTTCGTGGCGCAGGTCGGTGACCAGGCCGCCGTCGTTGTTCGAGCCGTCGCCCGAGATGTCGAGCACCTTGCGCTCGGCCTCGTAGGGGCTGCGTCCGAACAGCGGGATGGCGTAGCGGATGGCGCCGCTGATCGAGGTGCGGCGCGCGATCGAGATCGGCTCGTTGGCGAGGCGGGCGGCGAAGGCCTGGATCGCTTCCTTGGAGTCGAGCAGGGTCCAGTCGATCAGGAGCTTCTGCACCCAGGCGTCGGACCATTCGAAGTAGGCGACCGCGATGCGGCCGTGGTTGCCGCCCAGGATGGCCTTGATGATGACGGGGTCGGTGAAGGCCTCGACATAGCCCTGGCGCTGCAGGCGGGCCTCGTCGGGGTCGATGCTGCCGGAGATGTCGATGGCCATCACCAGGGACATGTCGACTTCCTTGCGGTCCTGCGCCGTTGCGGGCAGAGCCAGGAACAGGAGCGCGAACAGGGAGAGCAACATACGCATGGCCGACCTCCAACCAACGCTGTCAACAAGCACGAACCATACCGCTCGCCGGAAGCCTCTGCCAGCCGCGCTCTGGACGGCCGGCGCTGCGGCCCGCTAGCCTCTGTGGACAGACCAGCCGGAGAATGCCCGTGGATCTAGCTCTCAGTGCCCAGGACGAGGCCTTTCGCGGCGAGGTCCGCCGTTTCCTCGACGACAACCTGACCGAGGATCTGCGCGAAGCCGGTCGCAAGACCGGCGGCGTCTTTGCCGACGTTGCAGCTGGGGTGCGCTGGCACAAAGTGTTGGCACGCAAGGGCTGGTCGGCGCCGAGTTGGCCGAAGGAACATGGCGGCACCGGCTGGAGTGCCATCCAGCGCTACATCTTCTCGCGCGAGTGCACCGCCGTCGACGCGCCGCGCATCTTCGCCATGGGGCTGCGCATGGTAGGTCCCGTGATCATGAAGTACGGCACGCCGGAGCAGAAGGCCAAGTATCTGCCGCGCATCGTGGCGGGCGACATCGTCTTCTGCCAGGGCTACTCCGAGCCGGGCTCGGGCTCCGATCTCGCCAGCCTCAAGACGCGGGCGGTACGGGACGGCGACGACTACGTCATCAACGGCACCAAGATCTGGACGACGGGCGCCCATGTCGCCGACCACATGTTCTGCCTGGTGCGCACCGGAACGGAAGGCAAGCCGCAGGACGGCATCTCGTTCGTTCTGATCGATTCGATGGAGACGCCCGGCCTCACCGTGAAGCCGATCGTGACGCTGGCCGGCGACCACGAGGTCAACCAGGTGTTCTTCGACAATGTGCGGACGCCGGTGGCCAACCGCATCGGGCCGGAGAACGCCGGCTGGACGGTGGCCAAGTACCTGCTCGAGTTCGAGCGCGGCGGCGAGGCCTATACGCCCAACCTCTATGCAAGGCTCGACGATCTGCGCCGCATCGTGCGCGAGGAGGCGGCCGACGGATCGGGCAAGCTCGCCACCGAGCGCAGCTTCGCCGAGCGGCTGGCCGAGGCGGAGATGGACATCCAGGCGCTGGAGATGATCGAGCTGCAGGTGCTGTCCGACCTCAGCAAGGGCAAGAACCCGGGCGCGGCCTCGTCGGCGATGAAGATCAGGGGCAGCGAGACCTCGCAGAAGATCGACCATCTCGGTGTCGAGGCGCTGGCCTGGTATGCAGCACCCTTCGAGCCCGAGGCGCGGCTGCTCGGCCACAATGCGCCCACGGTGACGCCGGAGTGGGGCATCACGGCGATGCCGCTCTATCTCAACAACCGCGCCGCCTCGATCTACGCCGGCTCCAACGAGGTCCAGCGCAACATCATCGCCAAGGCAGTGTTGGGCCTGTGAGCGGCGTCTACGCGCTGCACGGTTTCAACCCGTCGCCCTATTCGGTGAAGATGCGGGCGCTGATGCGCTATCGCCGCCTGCCGTTCGTGTGGCACGCGACCGGCAATCCGCGCGATGTGGCCGTGGCGGCCGGGCTGCCGCCGGTCATCCCGGTGCTGCGCTTTCCCGACGGTCGCGTGATGAACGACTCGACGCCACTTGCTTATGCGCTGGAGCGCGAGCATCCCGGCGAACGCTCGGTCGTCCCCGACGATCCCGGCCTCGCCTATCTCAGCGACCTTCTGGAAGACTTCGGCGACGAATGGATCACCAAGATGATGTTCCATTACCGCTGGTACTATTCTGCCGATCGCGACTTCGCCCAGGTATGGATCGTGAGCTCGCGCGATCCGGTTATGGAGGAGGGCGCGCGCCGGCAGGTGATGCAGTCCTTCAACGACCGCCAGGTCGGGCGCATGGCGCTGGTCGGTTGCACCGAGCAGAACCGGCCGGTCATCGAGCAGAGCTACCGCTTCGTGCTCGACACGCTCGACCGGCATTTGCGCCACCTGCCGTTTCTGCTGGGCGCGCGGCCGTCGCTGGCCGATTTCGGCCTCTACGGCCAGCTCCAGATCCTGTCGGTCGATCCGACGCCCGCGGCCGAGATGCGCACCCGTGCACCCGACGTGTTCTGCTGGCTGATGCGGCTGGATGACGCTTCGGGCGTGGACGGCGCGTGGATCGATGCCGCCGCGCCATTGCCCGAGGGCATCGCCGCTCTGCTGAAGCATGCCGGTGCGACCTATCTGCCGTTCCTCGCCGCCAATGCCCGCGCCCTGCAGGACGGCGCCGAAACCTTCGAGGTCGAACTGCTCGGCCGGCCTTATGCCCAGGCGCCGTTCCGTTACCAGGCCAAATGCTTCGATGCGTTGCGCAAGCGTCTGGCCGCTCTTCCCGCGGCGGCGCGGCGGCGGCTCGACCCGGTCCTCGAAGAGGCGGGATGCCTGCGGTTTCTGGCCTGATCCGGGAAGTACGAGCGATGCTGCCGCGGACGATCATGGGCTACGTCCTGCAGCAGAGCGGGATGCATCAGGCGGCGCTGGCGCTGCTGTCGGTCGCCGTGTTCGCGCTGAGCGCCGTGCCGCTCGAACTGCAGCGCCGCATCGTCAACGACGCCATTGGCAGCGGTGCCGTGCGCACCATCTTCCTGCTGGCGCTGGCCTATGCCGGAGTGGCGATCCTCGAGCAGTCGTTCAAGCTCGTCCTCAACGTCTACCGCGCCTGGGTGAGCGAGACCGCAGTGCGCGCCCTCAGGCGAACGCTCCATGTGCAGCGCATGGACGTTGCGGCCGGCTCGACGGAGACCACGGGCGTGGAGATCGCGGGCGTGGAGATCGCGATGATCGTCCAGGAAGCAGAGCCGATCGGCGGCTTCGTCGGCGTCAGCATCTCCGAGCCGCTGCTGCAGGGCGGCATCCTGGCCAGCGTCATCGGCTACATGATCTATCTCGAGCCGTGGATGGCGGTGCTCTGTCCGTTGTTCTTCCTGCCTCAGCTGGTGTTCGTGCCGCTGATGCAATGGGCGATCAACCGCCGCGCCGAGGCCCGTATCCGCACCCTGCGCGACGTGAGCAGCGGGATCGCGAGCGCGGTCGTGGACGAGCTCGACGTGCCGGCCGAGAGCCGGCGCATCGACCAAGTCTTCGCGCTCAACATGGGCATCTACAAGTTCAAATACTCGATGAACCTGGCGATGAACCTCATGTATTACTTCTCGGTCGCGGCGGCGCTGGGCGTCGGCGGCTGGTTCGCCGTCGAAGGCCGCATCGAGGTCGGCACTGTCGTGGCGATCGTCTCGGGACTGGGCAAGCTCAACGACCCGTGGGGCGACTTCGTCAACTGGGCGCGCGAGTTCTCGGTCGTCGGTGTCAAATACCGCCTGTTCGCCGACGTCGTGAACGGGATGAAGGGTCGCCCATGACGAACGACTCCCGGCCTCTGGCGACCGCGCCACGCCGCCGGCCGTCGCTCGGCGGCGGGCTCGTCCTTGCCCTTGCCACGGTAGTGCTGGTCCTGCTGGCGGCCGAAGTCGTCGATCGGCTCCGTGATTCATCGGCTTCGCTATGGCGCTATCCCAACTACATCGATGTCTGGCAGAAGGCATGGGCCTTCGACCCGGAAGAGCGCGGCGTCCTGCGCTACGACAGCGAACTGGGCTACGAGCCGGTGCCCGGCGCTTCCGGGACGGTGAACGGGCAGCCCATATCCTACTCGGCGGACGGCTTTCGCACTCAGAACCTGGGGGCTTCGCCGGCGGCAGGGCCGTTGATCCTTGTGCTGGGCGACTCCTATACCGAGGGCTGGTCGGTGTCGGGCGACGAGAGCTGGCCCGCCCAGCTCGAACGTCAGACCGGCCGGCGCACCTTGAACGCTGGCGTGCGCGGATACGGCATCGACCAGATGGTGCTGCGCGCCGAACGCCTGGTGCCGCGTCTCAAGCCGCAGACGATCGTGCTGGCCTTCATCGGTTCCGACATCGAGCGCACGGCGCTGTCGTTTCGCGATTTCAAGCACAAGCCCTATTTCGTTCCGGCCGGCGACGGGCTCGAGCTGCGCAACGTGCCGGTGCCCACCATGCCGCTCTCCGGGCCGCTCGTCGCGATACGCGCTGTCCTCGGCTATTCGCACCTGCTGGACACCTTGATGCGTCGCCTCGGCGCCTACGATCTCTGGTTCGGCAACAACGCCAGCACCGGCGCCGATGGCGTCCTCGTCTCCTGCCGGCTGATGGACCGGTTTGCAGCGCTCGCCCGAAAGTACGATGCCAATGCCCTCGTCGTTGCCTTCCAGCAAAGCGATCGCTGGAACTATCCCCTGGACCGCCCAGAAGTCGCGGCGCGGGTGGCCGCGGTGCTTGCGTGCGCGAAGCGGGCGGGACTGGCGACGCTCGATACCTCCGCGGCTTTTGCCGCCGCGGGCGCGGGCACGAATCCCGCCGCCTACTTCGTCGCCGACCACTACGCCGATCGTGGCAATGCCCTCGCGGCAAGCCTGATCGCAGCCGCGCTCGCGGCCAAGAACTAGTCGGACCGGGCCTGCGGCCAATGCGCCTCCGCCAGGAACTCGATCGTCCACCGCTCCGCGAGGTCGCGTCCGGCGTCCTTCATCTGGCTGTGATCCATTCCCGGTACGATACGCATCGTGGCGCCGGTGTAGGCAGCGAGGTCCGCGCCCGTCCGGCCGAACTCGCGCGCGAAGACGGCGATGTCGCCTTCGTCGGGGGAGAACAGAAACTGGGTTCGGACGCCGCGCCCGGACAACGTCGCCAATGCCTGCTGCGCGAAGCTCTTTTGCCGGCTGAGCCCCAGCCGCTCAGCAAGCCTTCGGGCTTTGCTCACGCATTTCGCGCGGATATTGGCGAGCTGAGCGAGGACGACGTTGCGAAGGTTCGACTGGCCGCTCAGCAACCTCTTCCAGCTCCGACGCATGACCAGCTTCTGGAAGAGCGGCGTGAGGTCGCGCTGCTCGATATGGGCCCGCACGTCACCCTCGGGCAGCGTGTACAGCGGTATGTTGACGAGCAGGAGTTCCGAGATTCGCGGCTCGAAGAGAGCGCCGTGAAAGGCGTGATAGGCGCCGGAGCAGACGCCCTGCAGCGCGAACCGGCGATAGCCCAGTCTTTCCAGCGCATCGACGGCGGCACGAACATCGGGGCCGCGCTCGACGTTGAAGACATGGCTGCGGACGTTTTCCCGGCCCGCTGGACCCAGGCTGTCGCCCAGCCCGGCATAGTCGATCCGGAGCGAAGCGATGCCGACCGAGGTGAGCCGTCGGGCGAATGCCACAGTATGCCGTGCCGTGCCGTAGTGCGGTTCACGCCCGATGTTGCCGATGATGACGACGTCGCCCGGAGTGCCCTGAGCCGGCTGGCAGAGCACGCCGAACAGGCGCCCGTCGTCTCCGAAGTTGAGCGGTGTCTCTATGCAGCTCGGCGGATGAAGCGCGGCAGGTTCGGGGCCAGGCAGGCGCGTGCCGCTCTGCTGAAGCGCGCCGGCGGGAATCGTCTGCTCCAGCCAGCGCAATACGCCGCTGAAGTCCGCGAGCGCATCTTCCTCGATGAGATTCTGATGCACGAGCGAGGCCAGACCCTCCCAGCCCAGGCTGGCAACCGCCGCGCCGCCATCGGTCCAGGCTCGGGCGCATGCCTCGAGCCGTCTGGCGTCCGAGCGTGCGAAGATCGCCACCTTCGACGCGATCGGCAATCGGACTTGGCGCAGATCGACTGCTGCGATCTGCTCGAGGGTCCTGGAGCTGAACTTGAACTCCCGGATGTCGAGGCCTTCGTCCTTTGCCGGACTCTGCCCCGTCAGCATCGCGGCATCGAGACGAAGCTGGCGCACGTAGGTATTGCCGCTCGGCACCGGTTCGAACAGGACGAGGCCGGCGATGTCGTCGCGGCGCGCAGCGGTGAGCGCGGCCAATGTCGCGCCGATGCGCAACCCGCAGGCGACCAGCCGCTGGGCGCCGGTGGCGGTCCGCAGCCAGGTCGCAGCGGCATCGACGCTATGCTGCCAGACGGTCCAGTGCCCGCCATTGCCCTCGATGTCGCCGTCGCAGGAGTCGCCGGTGCCAGGATAGTCGAAACGCAGCGCCCAGTAGCCCGCGGCCGCCAGCCTGTCGGCAAGCAACCGCAAAGAGGCATGGGCAACGACTGCGTCCTCCATGAGGCTCGGGCAGATCAGGACAGCGACATCGCCGCCAGCACCATTGCGCGGGGCATGCAGCCATCCAAAACAGCCTTCGAATGTGACTGGCGTCATATCCCGTCCCACTCTTGGGCTCGCCTTTGCAGTTGCAGCATTGTCAGGAAACAATTGCGACACGCCTTAGGTAGGGGGCGCAAGAGCCCACAAACCAACCCAGGCATGTTGATAACATATTGCAATTTAACTGCAGTTAAAATTTCAACAGCCATAGTGAAATTTCATAAGCATCTGATATTATTGGATTATCGCTATCAAGACTAAGTTTTCTGTGAACGACAGCAACCACATTTCCGCCAGTAAGTTACTTCATCCTTGTTGAAATTATTGCTAGTGACTAGGTGATCGAGATGTTCAAAATTCACTCTGAGATACACTGCTGTCCGGCAATTTTGCCGAGGGTGTAGGGTATCGCACTGATAAAGAAGGAGAAAACGGATTTTAGGGGTGTCACCGACTTGAATGCCGATTTGAGAAACTGGGTTTTTTCGGCCTCGGGGTTTCTCAATGTTCACCGGCA
>CANJHI010000142.1 GCA_947474005.1 Alphaproteobacteria bacterium
ACCGGCGACGTCCGCATCCGCTGGTTCCATGACGGCGTGCTGAACGTCTCGGCCAACTGCGTCGACCGTCATCTCGCCCAGCGCGCCGACCAGGTTGCGATCATCTGGGAAGGCGACGATCCCGCCAAGTCGAAGAAGATCACCTATCGCGAGCTGCACGGCGAAGTGAGCCGTATGGCCAACGCGCTGAAGGAGCTGGGCGTCAGGAAGGGCGACCGCGTCACCATCTACCTGCCGATGATCCCCGAGGCCGCTTACGCCATGCTGGCCTGCGCCCGCATCGGCGCCGTCCACTCGGTGGTGTTCGGCGGCTTCTCGCCCGATTCGCTGGCCAACCGCATCGTCGACTGCGACAGCACCGTCGTCATCACGGCCGACGAGGGCTTGCGCGGCGGCAAGCCGGTGCCGCTCAAGGTCAATACCGACGAGGCGCTGAGGAAGGCGCCAGCGGTGAAGAAGGTGCTGGTGGTGAAGCACACCGGCGGCAAGGTCGCCCGGAATGCGGATCGCGATGTGTGGTGGCACGAGATCGCGGCCAAGGTGCCGGCCGAATGCCCGCCCGAGCCGATGGCGGCCGAGGATCCGCTGTTCATCCTCTACACCTCGGGCTCGACCGGTAAGCCCAAGGGCGTGCTGCATACGACGGGCGGCTACATCGTCTTCGCCTCGATGACGCATCAATACGTCTTCGACTATCACGACGGCGACATCTACTGGTGCACCGCCGACGTGGGCTGGGTGACCGGCCACAGCTACATCCTCTACGGACCGCTCGCCAACGGCGCCACGACGCTGATGTTCGCGGGCGTTCCCAACTATCCCGATTCGAGCCGCTTCTGGCAGGTGATCGACAAGCACCAGGTCAACATCTTCTACACCGCGCCCACCGCCATCCGCGCCCTGATGCGCGAAGGCGAGGCGCCGGTGAAGAAGGCGAGCCGCAAGAGCCTGCGGCTGCTGGGCTCGGTCGGCGAGCCGATCAATCCCGAGGCCTGGCTCTGGTACTACCGCGTGGTCGGCGACAGCCGCTGCCCGATCGTCGACACCTGGTGGCAGACCGAAACCGGCGGCATCCTGATCACGCCGCTGCCCGGAGCAACACCGCTCAAGCCGGGCTCGGCGACCCAGCCGTTCTTCGGCGTGCAGCCGGTCATGGTAGATGCCGAGGGCAAGCGGCTGGAAGGCGCCTGTTCCGGCAACCTCTGCCTGGAAGGGTCGTGGCCAGGCCAGATGCGCTCGGTCTATGGCGATCACCAGCGCTTCATCGACACCTACTTCAAGACCTATCCCGGCATGTATTTTACCGGCGATGGCGCGCGTCGCGACGCCGACGGCTACTACTGGATCACCGGCCGGGTCGACGACGTGATCAACGTCTCCGGCCATCGCATCGGCACCGCCGAGGTGGAGAGTGCGCTGGTCGGCAACACCAAGGTGGCCGAGGCCGCCGTGGTCGGCTACCCGCACGACATCAAGGGCCAGGGCATCTACGCCTACGTGACGCTCAAGGCCGGCCAGGAATCCTCCGATGCTCTGCGCAAGGAACTGGTTGCCTGGGTGCGCAAGGAGATCGGCCCGATCGCCACGCCCGATGTGATCCAGTGGGCGCCGGGCCTGCCCAAGACCCGATCGGGCAAGATCATGCGCCGCATCCTGCGCAAGATCGCCGAGAACGACGTCAGCAACCTCGGCGACACTTCTACCCTTGCCGATCCCGGCGTCGTCGACGATCTGGTGAAGAACCGGTCCAAGTAGGAGTGAGTAAGCGCATGGCGGCCAATCCGACGATCCAGCACCTCGCCGCGGAACTTGCCGCCGGCCGCACCACCTCGCGCAAGCTCACCGAAGAGGCCTTGGCCCGCATCGACGACGCCAAGGGCGAGGGCAAGCGCGCCTTCATCAAGGTCTGGCACAAGCAGGCGCTGGCGGCCGCCGACGCCAGCGACCTGCAGCGCAAGGTGGGGCTCGCTGCCTCGCCGCTCCAGGGCATCCCGGTCTCGATCAAGAACCTCTGCGACGTGGCCGGCGAGACGACACTCGCCGGCTCGAAGGCGCTCGACGATGCGCCACCAGCCAAGGCCGATGCGCCCGTAGTCGCCCGCCTGCGCGCAGCGGGTGCGGTGATCGTCGGCAGCACCAACATGAGCGAGTTCGCCTTCTCGGGCGTGGGCTTCAACCCGCACTACGGCACGCCGGGCAATCCCGCCGACCGCAAGCGCGTGCCCGGTGGCTCCTCGGCGGGTGCAGCCGTCTCGGTCGCCGACCGCATGGCCGTGGCCGCCCTCGGCACCGACACCGGCGGCTCGGTGCGCATTCCCGCCGCCGTCTGCGGCATCGTCGGTTTCAAGCCCACGGCACGGCGGGTGCCGATCGACGGCGTCATCCCGCTCTCGACCTCGCTCGATTCGATCGGACCGCTGGCCAACTCCGTCGAGGATTGCGCCATCGTCGATGCGGTGTTCGCCGCCGAGCCGATCAGCGTGCCCGAGGCTGCGCTGCTCGGCGGACTGCGCTTCGCCATACCCAAGCACTTCGTGATGGACGATCTCGACCCTGTCGTCGCCAAGGCCTTCGAGCGGGCTCTAAAGGCGCTGGCGGCAAAGGGCGTGAAGATCGATCACATCGACCTGCCGCAACTGAACGAGTTGCCCACCATCAACGCCAAGGGCGGGTTCGCTGCCTCCGAGGCTTATGCCTGGCACAAGGAGCTGATCGCCCGCCGCGGCAACGTCTACGACCCGTTCGTGGCGCCCCGCATCCTGCGCGGCAAGGAGATGACCGCCGCCGATTACATCAAGCTGCTGAGCGAGCGCGCCGACCTCTGCCGACGCGTCTCGGCGATCACCTCGAACTACGATGCCGTCGTCATGCCGACCTGCGCCATCGTGGCGCCGACGCTCGACGAGGTTTCCACGGCCGAGGGTTTCACCAAGAAGAACATGCTGCTGCTGCGCAACACCACGGTCGGCAATTTCCTCGACCGCTGCGGCATCAGCCTGCCCTGCCACGCCGCCGGCGAACTGCCGGTCGGTTTCATGCTGATGGGCGAAGCGATGGCCGACAGGCGCGTGCTGGCGATGGCGCGGTCCGTCGCGCCGGTCGTCCGGGCTCACTGATAGCGCGGCCTACTGATAGCGAGGATCGTCCGGACGGCGCATTTTCCAGACGTTGTCGGTGGTGGTGTATTCGCTATAGCCCAGCCGCGCGACCGGCTTGAAGGCCAGCGTGTCGATGCGGCCGTCCTTGATGATGCTGTCGTCGATATGAATGCCGACCACCTGGCCGAACACCACCGCGCCGCGCTGATGCTCGTGGCCCTTCTCGGCCGGCATCTCGATGGTGCGCCAGTACTTGCACTCAAGCGCCACGGGCGATTCTTTTACCCGCGGCGGCTTCACGAACTGGCAGGGAACAGCGGTGAGGCCGGCCAGCTTCAGCTCGTCGACGCCGAAGGCCACCATCGCCGTGGTGACGTTCATCTGTTCGGCGAGGGCAGCACTCACCATGTTGACCACGAACTCGCCGGTCTGCTCGGCGTTCATGCGGCTGTGCTTGGTCGGCGTGTCGCCATAGGTGCCGGTGGTCGAGAAATAGACCATCGGCGGATGTTCGCCGACGCCGTTGTAGAAGCTGTAGGGCGCGAGATTGACCCGGCCCTGGGCATCCATGGTCGAAATCCAACCGATCGGCCGCGGCACGATCAACGACTTCAACGGATCCTGCGGCAGCCCATGGTCGCGCTTGGCGGCATCGTAGAACATGGTCTTCTCCCTCAACCCGGCCGAGCTCGGCCGACGCGAGCTTAGCTAAATCGGACCGGCGGCGCCTGCACCGTGGGCGTCGCTGAATCGAGAATCTCCCGGCGCTTCCCTGACCGCGGCGGATAGATGCGCTCGCGGTTGATGATTTCCTTGGTGCGCTTGGCGGCGCTGCCCTGCGACACGAGCTGGCGATCCCAGCCCTCAGTATAGACCGCGCCCCACGGACCGAGGTCGAGGATCGTGGTGTACCAGTCGATCCGGAGCGGAAGCATCGGCCGGCCCAACAGGTCGCTAACGACATTGTGGCCGGCGAAGCGGCCCATCGGCCGGCCGTGCTGGCACGACATCACAGAGCAATGGACGCCGTCGACCAGGAACCACGCCGCGTCGCCGGCGGCGAACTCGGCCGCGAGCCCCTTGATCTTGAGTGACGGCTCGACCGGCAGCCGGCCCAACCGGTCGCGCTCGACCGGGAATTGCGCCGTGAGCGGATGCGCCCGCATGCCGGCGCACCAGACGACGGTCGCGGCGGCGATCCGCTCGCCGGTCGCCAGCGTGGCACCCTCGGCATCGACGGCCGCGACCGACACGCCTCCGCGCGTTTCGACACCAAGAGCGGCGAAAGCTTCCTCGATCACCGGCACGGCGCCCTCGCCCATGTCGGCGCCCACGCGCTCGGCGTGATCGGCCAGGATAACGAGCGGCGACGCGATGCCGGCGGCGCGAAGCTTGCCCGGCATTTCCGCCGCAGCCTCGATGCCGGTCAGGCCGCCACCGACGACAAGAACGGTGGACTGGCCGGGTTTGAGACCTGAGATGTGCGTGTTAAGTCGTTCCGCCCCCGCATAAGTGTCGACATCGAAGCCATATTCGCCGAAGCCGGGGATCAGCGGGCGAGCGAGGCGGCTGCCCAAGGCAAACACCAACCGGTCGTAGGCAATGTTTTGTTCCTTGCCGCCCGCCTCATAGGCGACGGTTCGGCCAGCGACATCGATGCCGGTGACCTCGCCTTCGAGGCGGCGCACGCCGACCGGCGCCAGCACGCTGTCGAAGGCCACGCGCGTATCGCCGAGGTCGGCCTCGTAGTTGCGGACACGGATCGAATGCCACGCGCTGCAGTCGATCAGCACGACTTCGACCTGATCAAGCCCAACACTCAAGCTATCGAGGGTGCGAGCGGCGCTGATTGCGCTCCACAGACCGGCGAAGCCCCCGCCCAGAACGAGAATGCGCCGGGTCATCAGCCGAGATGCCGCTTCGCGTCGGCGTGGGCCGCATCAAACGCCGCATCGAGCGCGGCGTTGAGGCCACGGCACGAGCGCACCACCTGCTCGGCCCACACGACATAGTCGCGCAGCCGCTCCGGCGACCATCCCTTGGGCGGGCTGTTCACCATGCTGCGCAGGTTGGAAGTCTTGTCGGCGATTTTCAGCAGCTTTGCGCGCCGCGACTTGGACGGCGTCTTGTCGATCTGCAGGCGCTTGCGTTCTTCCTTGGGCAGCGACTTGTCGTCGGTCACCTCGGCCACCAGCGCCGCGACCTCGGCGCCGAAACGCTGTTCCAGATCCTCGTAGGTCGAGTCGGTGTCCTCGAGCGTGTCATGCAGCAGGCCGCCGGCCAGCAGCGTCGCGTCATCGCCGCCCGTCGCCTCGGCGAGCAGTGCCGCCACCTCGATCAGATGGTTGACGTACGGCTCGGCGCGTTCGCCCTTGCGCCGCTGGGCGATGTGCTGCCGGGCGGCGTAGTCTGCGGCGCGTGCCAGAAGGACGATATCGGCGCTCATCAGCTCTCCCTCATCACTTCTCCCTATCGCTTCATGTTGTGCGACCAGTGGTCCGGCTTGTCGAGCCGCCGGGCACGGCCCATGTTCCCGTCCATGTCGCGTACCATGAAGGCCCTGCTGGGTGTCTGGATTGCAACCCTGGCCCTGGCCGCTGGCTGGATCGGCTGGGATGCCGTCCAAGGCGGCCGCCCCAGCATCGGCGGCCCGTTCACGCTGGTCGACCAGGACGGCCGCACCGTCACCAGCGACAGCCTCAAGGGCAAGCCGACCCTGATCTACTTCGGCTTCACCTACTGTCCCGACGTCTGCCCGACCTCGCTGCTGCTGATGGAGACGGCGATCGAGAAACTGGGCCCTGACGCGGCCAGCAAGGTGAACCTGGTTCTGATCACCGTCGATCCCGAGCGCGACACGCCGGCGCTGCTCAAGGGCTACGTCACCAACTTCGGCCCGACCTTCATCGGCCTCACCGGCACGCCCGACCAGGTTGCCGCCGCGGCCCGCGCCTTTCGCGTCTACTACCAGAAGGTCCCAGGCAAGGATGGCGGGCCCTACCTGATGGACCACTCCTCGATCGTCTACCTGCTCGACCGCAACGGCCGCTTCGTTACCCATTTCACCCACGACGCCAAGGCCGAAACGATCGCGACGGCCGTGGGACGGTTACTCTAAGCCATTGAATCTACACACATTGTGCGCTGCACTATTGAAGTGACAAGCAGTCGCCACTGCGTACAATCCGCGCCCAATGTTGTATCAAGCCTACGAATTCCAGCGGCAGCTCGCCAATCCGGTCCGCCTCTGGGCCAATGCCCTCGAGCAGGCCTATTCCAGCCCCTACAATCCGCTGTCCGACACCTGGTTCGGCAAGTCGGTGGCGGCGGGCGCCGAGATCGTGGCGCGGCTGACCCAGAACTACGGCAAGCCCCACTTCGGCCTCGCGACCACGCAGATCGGCAACGAGACCGTCGACGTCAACGAAGAACTCCTGGTGCGCAAACCGTTCTGCGACCTCGTCCATTTCCATCGCGACACCGCGCGGCGCGACCCCAAGGTGCTGGTGGTGGCGCCGATGAGCGGCCACTTCGCCACCCTGCTGCGTGGCACGGTCGAGGCGCTGCTGCCTGAGCACGACGTCCACATCACCGACTGGAAAGACGCTCGCGAGGTGCCGCTCACCGCCGGCAACTTCTCGCTCGACGACTATATCGACTACATCATGGCCTTCTGCCGCTACCTCGGCCCCGACGTGCATGTGATCGCCGTCTGCCAGCCCTCGGTGCCGGTGATGGCTGCCGCCGCCCTGATGGCCGAGGCCAAGGACCCGCGCCAGCCGCGCTCGCTCACGCTGATGGGCGGCCCGATCGATACCCGCCAGAGCCCGACCGTTCCCAACGATCTCGCAATGCGCAACTCGATGATGTGGTTCCGCCAGAACGTGATCTCGACGGTGCCGATGGGCTATCCCGGCGCCATGCGCCGCGTCTATCCGGGCTTCCTGCAGCTCACCAGCTTCATCTCGATGAACCTCGACCGGCACGTCAACGCCCACATGCGCCAGTTCGAGCATCTGGTGAAGGGCGACGACGATCCGGCCGACGGCCACCGCGCCTTCTACGACGAATATCTCGCGGTCATGGATTTGAGCGCCGAATTCTACCTCCAGACCATCGAAGTGGTCTTCAAGGAGCACCTGCTGCCGCGCGGCGAGTGGGTGAGCCGCGACCGCAAGATCAATCCCGCCGCCATCGAAACCGCCCTGATGACGGTCGAGGGCGAGCTCGACGATATTTCCGGCCTCGGCCAGACCAAGGCGGCCCATGCGCTGACGCCCAACATTCCCGGCGCCCGCCACGTCCACTGGGAGCAGCCCCGGGTCGGCCACTACGGCATCTTCAACGGCCGCAAGTGGCGCGAGCAGATCATGCCGCGGGTCCGCACTTTCATCCGCGAGAACGATGTCGCCTGAAACGCGACAAACAGAAAATTCGTTTCGCGCTCTTTTCCGGTCGGCTTTTTGCCCGTCAACTCCCTGATCTTTTTGGCATTTCTCCGCCTGCCGGCGGCTGTCGCCTGTCGCATAAAACGCGACATTGCGCGATTCCGATTCGAGCGTGTTTCCGCCGTCTCCGAGGGGAGCTGAATCGCACGCAAGCGAAGGGGAGCGGAAGAACATAGGTATATTCCTATAGTATTCCGCTCATCCTGTCAAGGTCGAGGGAGCTCTACGACTTGGCGAGGCCCGCCTTGACCAGCATCGGCTTCACGTCGACGTAGTACTTCTCGGCGAAGGCGCGGTACTGGGCGGGATCGCGGTACCACGGCTCCTGGATGAACTGGTCGAGCAGCGGCTGGTGGCCCGGATCGGCCATCGCCTCCTTGAAAGCATCGTGCAGCGCCTGGACCACCTGGGGCGGCAGATCCTTCGGTCCGACCAGGCCGTAGGGGCTGACGGCCACGGCATTGATGCCGCTTTCGATCAGCGTCGGCTTGTCGGGGTATTTGCCGAAGCGCTTCTCCGTCGCCATCGCCAGCACACGCACCTGGCCGTTCTCGACGAACGGCGCCCAGCCCGCGCCATCGGGCACGAAATCGATGTGACCGCCCAGCAGCGCCGGCATCCAGTCGGTCGTGCCCTTGTAGGGAATGTGCGTGAAGCGGGCGCCGGTCGCCTGTTCGGTCTCGATCATCAGCAGATGGCCGGTGCCGCCGATGCCGCTGGTGCCGTAGTTGAGCTTGTCCGGCTGGCTTTTTCCCGCCGCAATCAGGTCCTGGATCGTCTTGTAGGGCGAGTCTGACCGCACCACGACGCCGAAGGTGAATTCCGACAGGCCGATGATGTAGGAGAAGTCGCGCAGCGGATGCCAGTTGGCCGTCTGATAGTGCGGATAGCGCAGGGAGTTGATGGTCATGCAGGCGATGACGGTGCCATCGGGCTTCACGTTCACCATCTGCGCCGCCGCCAGCGTGGCCCCGGCACCCGCCTTCACGTCGACATTCACCTGCTGGCCCCACTTGC
Organism: Alphaproteobacteria bacterium; assembly: GCA_947474005.1. GTDB lineage: Bacteria > Pseudomonadota > Alphaproteobacteria > Reyranellales > Reyranellaceae > Reyranella. The sequence continues at coordinate 8,564 of CANJHI010000142.1, forward strand.
GGCCGACGCGCTCACCCAGGAAGCGCAGATGCACGTCGCACACGCCGCCCGCCGCCAGAGGGTTATAGACGGTGATCGGCCTGTCGGGCTTCCAGGTGGCTTGAGTCTGAGGCTGAGTCTGGGCACGCGCCAGGCCGGGCATGGCGAGGGCCCCGCCAATACCTGCGGCCAGGGCGCGCCGACGGTTGATGCCGGTCATCATTTTCCTCCCTGCTTCATCCGTTCTGCGACGGGTACCGGCAGCATACCCAGCCGCCGCGGGGAGGGCTATCATCGGCGCATGACCCTGCCCGTCGAGATTTCCGCCTGGAAGCCCGCGCCGTTCGCACTGAAGGGCGAGACCGTGTTCGCCATCGGCGACGTCCATGGCTGCGCGCCCGAACTCCGCGTGCTGCTCGATACCATCGCCGAACTCGCCAAAGCCGAGAGCGGCCAGCGGCGCCTGATCTATCTCGGCGACATGATCAACCGCGGACCCGACAGCGTGGGTGTGCTCGAACTATGGGCCGAGAAATCGGAGGCCCGCGGCGTCGATCGCATTGACCGGGTGATGGGCAACCACGAGATCATGATGATGCTGGCCGTCATCGGCGGACCGCATGCCCACAAGGCCGAAGCCATGTGGCTCAGCAAGCGCATGGGCGGCCAGAAGCTGCTCGACCAGATGGCGGCGCGGACGGGCCACGCGGCAGCACACGCCGACCAGGCGCTGCTCCAGTCGGCGCTCGGCACGCGCATCGTCCAGCGGCTCTACGGCATGCGCTCGCATGTCAGTCTCGGCAACACGCTGTTCGTCCATGGCGGGCTCGATCCGCACGCCGATCCCGACGAGTTCCTGACCCGGCCCTGGACGGTCTTCACCGAGGCGCGCTGGGCCTGGATCAACCACGGCTTCCTCGACTGGAAACAGGGTTTTGGCGGCACGCTGGTGGTGCACGGCCACACGCCACCCGACAAGCACACGGCGATCAGCGGCATGGACGACCCGCATCTGTTCGAGGGTGACCGCCTCGGCCTCGACGGCGGCAGCGCCCGCACCGGCATCGTGATGGGGGCGCAACTCCAGGACGGCCGCTACCGCCTCCTCAAGGCCGGCATACCCTTCGAGAATCCAGAGTCTTCGGGCGAATAGAAATTCATCGAGACGGACCGCGGGCCTCCAGGCCCGCTCATCTTCATGAGGCGGGCCTGGAGGCCCGCGGTCCGGTGTCCCTAAACAGTTGCGCGGATGACTTCGAGGAACGCCGCCCCGTAGCGTTCGAGCTTGGCGTCGCCGATGCCGTGGATCTCGCGCATGGCGCCTGCATTGGCCGGACGGTGCGAGGCGAGTTCGGCCAGCGTGCGGTCGGAGAACACAACATAGGCCGGCACGTTCTGCGTCCGCGCCAGCTTGGTGCGCAAGGCCTTCAGGGCATCGAGCAGGGCCGTGTCGGCGTCGCCGACGATCGCGGCGGTGGTGGCGGCACGCCGGTCGCGGCGCGAGCCCGCCTTGCCCTTGGCGGCGCCCGACGAGAGGTCCTTGCGCAATTCGATGCGCGCCTCGCCCTTCAGCACCCGCCAGCCCTCTTCCGTCACCCACCAGCGGCCGTGCTCCATCAGGTCCTGGGCGATCAGGCCGACGGCCGAGAGCTGGCGGAAGATCGAGCGCCAGTCGCCGGCCTTGCGGCCCGAACCGACGCCGAAAGTCGGCAGCCGGTCGTGATTGAATTTCAGCACGTTCTCGGTGCGATCCCCGGTCAGGATGGCGACGAGGTGCTCCATCCCGAAGCGCTCGCCGGTGCGCAGGATGGCCGACATCGCCTTCTGCGCATCGATCGTGCCGTCGAAACGCTCGACCCCCTCGACACAGAGATCGCAGTTGCCGCAGAGCTCGGATTGTTCGCCGAAATAGGAGAGCAGGGTCTGGCGGCGGCAGCGCGGCGCCTCGGCCAGCGCCAGCAGCGCGCCCAGACGCTGGCGCTCGATGCGCTTGCGCTCGTCGGAGGAATCGCTCTGCTCGATCTGCAGGCGGCGGAGCTGCATGTCGCCCAGTCCGTAGAGCGTCAGCGTGTCGGCCGGCAGGCCGTCGCGGCCGGCGCGGCCGATCTCCTGATAATAGGCTTCGACGTTGGATGGCAGGTCGGCGTGGCAGACGAAGCGCACGTCGGGCTTGTCGATGCCCATGCCGAAAGCGACTGTCGCGGTCATCACCACGCCGTCGTCCTGCTGGAAGGAATCCTGGTTGGCGTCACGCACGCGCTTGTCGAGGCCGGCGTGATAGGGCAGCGCGCGCACGCCCGACTCGGCCAGCGTCGTCGCCAGCTCCTCGACCTTGCGGCGCGAAGCGCAATAGACGATGCCGCTCTCGCCCTCGTGGGCGCGCACGAAGGCCAGCACCTGGCGCGACGAGCGCTCCTTGGTCTGGAAGGCAAGGCGCAGGTTCGGCCGGTCGAAGCTGCGCACAAAGACACGCGGCGGCGCGGCGGGAAAGAGCTTCTCGACAATGTCGCCGCGGGTCGGCGCATCCGCCGTCGCCGTCAGCGCCAGCGTCTGCAGCCGGCCGCCGATCTGGCGCGCGACATTGCCCAGGGTGAGATATTCGGGCCGGAAATCGTGGCCCCACTGCGAGACGCAATGCGCCTCGTCGATCGCCATCATCGTGACGTGGGCCTCGGCCAGCATCTCGACCGTGTCGGGCCGCGCCAGACGTTCGGGCGCGACGTAGAGCAGCCGCAGTTCGCCCGTGCGCAGGAGACCCATGACCCGGGCGTTCTCGGCAGGCTCGTTGCTCGAATTGAGGCTGCCGGCCGCGACGCCGGCGGCGGTCAGCGCCTGGACCTGGTCGCGCATCAGGGCGATCAGCGGCGACACGACCAGGGTGAGCCCCGGCCGCACGATGGCCGGGAGCTGGTAGCACAGCGACTTGCCGCTGCCGGTCGGCATGACCGTGAGCACGTTTTCGCCCGCCAATACGGCGCGGACGATCTCCTCCTGGCCGGGCCGGAATTCGTTGAAGCCGAAGACGGAATGCAGCAGCGCGTGAGCGGCCGAGAGGGCAGTCGAGAGGGCGTCGGTCATTGTTTTGCCGGCACTATCGCCGGGTCGGCGCGTCCCGTCATGCGCGCGATTGTGGATGAACCGGGCCTCTGGACTGGAAGGTGGACGGCTGAAGGCAAAATTAAGGCGGAACTCTGCCGGCCGGCGGCCGTTGTCCCGGGGAGGAGGCGCTCCGAAGCATGATCGTCCTGACCATTACGGTCCTGCTGGCAGCGACGGGGATCGCCGTCATGCCATGCTGGCGTTACAGCACCGGCTGGGGCTACGGACCCGGCGCCTGCATCGGCCTGCTTCTGGTCGGCATCGGAATTTCCGCCGTCGTCGGGCGGATCGGGGCATCCGACGCGCTCGGCGAGCGGCTGGCCATGCCGGCCAAGCCTGGGCCGGCCAAGTCTGGCTTCGTCATCGAGGCGTCCGTCATCAAGGCATCCGTCGCCGCGCCAGACTGACCGCGTAGCGAGACAGATCGTACATGCGTGTTAAAAACGCCTAGGGTCCTGCCGCACAAACAGCAGGAGACCCGACATGGCGCAGAAGCAACAGCGCGGCAATCGCGAAGCCAAGAAGCCCAAGCAGGACAAGTCCAAGAAGCTCGTCGCGGCCTCGCCGTTCGCATCGGCGAATTCCAATCCGGCCAAGGCGACGGTCGGCAAGCGGAAGTAGCTGCTTAACCCTCGCTGCTTAACCCAATGTCACGAGGATCGCGTGCGTGGCGCGATCCTCGCGCAGCGGGATGCACGCCTTGCCCTCCGTCACCGGCGAGGCCTTGCCGTCGACCTCGACGGCGATGACGCCGCGACCGACGCCTCCCGGATTGTGGACGGTGATCTCGTAAATCGCGCCACGATAGCGCAGCGTCATCTCGTATTCCGGCCAGGCCGCCGGGATGCACGGGTCGATCCACAATAGATTGCCCTTGAGGCGCAGGCCGAGAATGGCCTCGACGCCGGCCCGGTAGAGCCAGCCGGCCGATCCCGAATACCACGTCCAGCCGCCACGCCCGACATGCGGCGCCACCGAATAGACGTCGGCCGCCACGACATAGGGCTCGACCTTATAGCGCAGCACACCGGCGCGCGTGGCGGTGTGGTTGATGGGATTGATCAGCGCGAACAATTCGGCCGCCTTGTCGCCTTGGCCGAGGGCGGCAAAGCCCATGATCGACCAGGCGGCGGCGTGGGTGTACTGGCCGCCATTCTCGCGGATGCCCGGCGGGTAGCCCTTGATGTAGCCGGGCTCGAGCACCGTCTTGTCGAACGGCGGCGTGAACAGCGGCGCCACGCGATCGGCGCGGTTGACCAGACGCCCGTCGAGTGCCGCCATCGCCTGCACCGCCCGCTCCGGCCGCGCGGCGCCCGAGAGCGCCGCCCAGGATTGCGCGATCGAATCGATCTGGCATTCGTCGCTGCTCGCCGAGCCGAGCGGCGTGCCGTCGTCGTAATAGCCGCGGCGGTACCAGTCGCCGTCCCAGCCGCCGCGGTCCAGCGCCTCCTTGAGCGCTTCGGCATGGGCCGTCCAGCGCGCCGCCCGCGCGGTCTCGTTGCAGGCACGGGCGATCGGTATGAAGGCCGTGAGCGCGGCATGGACGAACCAGCCCAGCCAGACGCTTTCGCCGCGGCCCGCTTCGCCCACCATGTTCATGCCGTCGTTCCAGTCGCCGGTGCCCATCAGCGGCAGGCCGTGCGCGCCGGTGGCAAGGCTGAGATCGAGGCCGCGTGCGCAATGTTCGAACAGCGAGGCGGTCTCGTCGGCCTGGCTGGGCTGGAAGTAGAGATCGTGCTCGCCGGGCCGCAGCGCCGGACCGTCGATGAAGGGCACAGGCTCGTCGAGGATCGCCCCGTCGCCGGTGGTCTCGACATAGTGGGCCGCGACAGTGGCGAGCCAGGCGCGGTCGTCGGAGATGCGCGTGCGCACGCCCTGGCCGGCGGGCGGGAACCACCAATGCTGGAAGTCGCCTTCGACGAACTGCCGGGCGGCGGCGCGCAGGACATGGGCGCGCGCCAGCTCGGGGCGGGCGACCATCAGCGACATGACATCCTGCAGCTGGTCGCGGAACCCGTAGGCGCCGCCTGCCTGATAGAATGCGGCGCGCGCCCAGTAGCGGCAGGCCAAGGTCTGGTAGAGCAGCCAGCCGTTGAGAAGAAGGTCCATCGAGCGGTCCGGAGTCTTCACCTGGACGGCGCCCAGCGTCTCGTCCCAGAACGAGATGACCTCGCGATGGACGACACCAAGGTCGGCGGCACGATAGCGCTCGATCAGAATGCGCGCCGCGGCAGCATCCTCGGCCTGGCCGAGGAAGAAGACGATCTCGGTCACGCCGCCGCGGTCGAGTTCGATCTCGGTCTGCAGGGCCGCACACGGATCGAGGCCGGCGCCGACCCGTTGCGACAGCGGGATCGTGCCGCTCAGCGCCGCCGGATTGTCGGCGGTGCAGTTGCGTCCGATGAACTCGCTGCGATCGGCGGTCCAGGCGGTCTGGCGGCCGCCGAGATCGGCGAAGGCGACGCGCGTGCCCTGATGCATGTTCCATGGATTGCGCGCGAAGATCGCGCCGCTCAACGCATCGCGTTCGGTGACGACCGTCGGGCCCGACGCGCCGCGCCCGAGGCCGAGCACCCATTCGACGTAGGCCGTGACCGAGAGGCGGCGTGGACGGTCCGACATGTTGCGGATCGTGAGCCTGGAGATCTTGATCGAATCGCCCAGCGGGACGAATTGCAGCAGGCCGAGCGCGATGCCGTTCGCCACGACCTCGAACCGGCTGTAGCCCCGGCCGTGACGCACGATGTAGGGCGCCGTCTCGTGACGGATCGGCAGCGCCGTCGGGCCCCAGAGATCGCCGTTGTCGAGATCGCGCACATAGAGCACTTCGCCGGGACGATCGCTGACCGGATCGTTCGACCACGGCGTGAGCTGGTTGTCGCGGCTGTTCTCCGACCAGGTATAGCCGCCGCCGTCGGCCGCCACCTGGAAGCCGAACGAGGGATTGGAAACCACGTTGATCCAGGGCGCCGGCGTCGATTGCCCCGGTCCGAGAACCGTCACGTACTCGCGGCCGTCGGGCGAGAAGCCGCCGAGGCCGTTGAAGAACAGGAGCGCGCCCAGCGCGGCGACGGGCGGCGGCGGCGCGGTCGCCACGGCGTCGGTGAGCGGCCGGA
>CANJHI010000143.1 GCA_947474005.1 Alphaproteobacteria bacterium
GCTGCTGGCCGCCGCCGATCCGGCGACGCCCAAGATCGTGGCCTTCGAATCGGTCTACTCGATGGACGGCGACATCTCGCCGATCGGCGAGATCTGCCGCGTGGCCCATCGTTACGGCGCTCTTACCTACCTCGACGAGGTCCATGCTGACCTCGCGGGCGTGGTCGTAGAGAGCCGATGCGCCTTCGAGATCGCTCTGATTGATCGCGGTCTCGACGGCGCTGGCATAGAGGCCGGAGAGGCCGCTGCGTGCCCTGGAGTCGATCTCGGCCGGATCCCAGCCGCGGCGGTCGCCCTGATACCGTAGTTCGTCGACCGCAGTCCGGCCGAGCTTCCGCAGGTACGCCGGGTCCTGCCACGATATCGCCGCATCCTGGTTCAGGCCGGCGATCCGGTCGGCGACGCTGGCGTCATCCACGTCGACCGTGGCGCGCTGCGCCAGCCGGCCCAGCGTGCCGGCCGCCCAGTCGAGCCGCGTCTCGATCAGGGGTTCGAGGATGCTGCGCTGACGCGGGCCGATGGCCTGGGCCAGCGTGCGCTCCTTCAGTTCGCCCAGCGCCGGCAGCGCGCCGGCGATGGCTTCCAGCGCCGCCTCGCCGCGCTGAGGCGAAACCCCGGTCTCGGGAGCGTGCAACAGGCCTCGCACGCCAGCCGAAAACTCGGTATCGAGCTGGCGCGCGAACATCTCGTCGACGCGGATCGTGTGCTCATCGCCATCCTCCGAGAGGGGCGGCCACGGCTCCGCCTCCGGCTGTGCCACTGGCACGGTCGGGTAGATCATCGTTCCCATGTTTGGTATCTCCGCAGGCACGAAAAAGCCCGCCGCGGCGAGTGCCGGGCGGGCTGGATGGGCGGATACGAAATCCACCAATGTAGGCTTTTTCTTAGCCTATTCCTGTTGAACCTGCAACTTTTTCTGAAAAGAAAATATGAATGGCTGTTCAGGGGATCGTCCGAAGGGCCTCACCTCGATGGTTCGCCTTCCCTACTCCACCGTCCGCATCGACCAGAGCTGCGAGCGGAAGAGGATCACCGCGATGAGCAGCATCATCGCGAAGGCCGGCAGCAGCATGGCGGCCTGCAGGCCCCAGATCGAACAGATGGTGCCGGTGAGCAGCGCGCCGATCGGGCCGCCGCCGCCCAGGCCCAACTGAAACAGCGACATCAGGCGCGCGCGGTGGGTGGCCGGCGCCACGATCTGCAGAACCGTCCGGCTCTGGGTCATGGTGATGCCGGCGCCCAGGCCCCAGACGAAGTTCAGCGCCACGAAGATTGGGAATGACGGCAGACTCGCCAGTGCCACCAGGATCAGCGAGCCCACGGCGACGGCGATGCCGATCAGGCGGCCGCGCAGGGAGAACCGCCGCGCCAGGCCGGCGAAGGCGATGGCGGCCACGATGGTGGCGGCCCAGAAGGCGAGGTTCACATAGGCCAGTTCCTGCGCGCCGCCGTGATAGTTGTCGCGCACAGCGAGCGGCAGGATGGCCATGAACGGCCCGACGTAGAAGATGCCGACGCCGAAGTTGAGCAGCAGCACCGGCCAGATCTGGTCCGACTTGGCCGCGGCCGACACGCCCTCGCCGACGCTCTTCCAGAAGCCGGGATGATCGGCCGGTGGATGCGGCGGCGGATCGGGCAGTCGCCAGACGGCGAAACAGCCCAGCAGGACCAACGAAGCGTGTAGCACCAGGAGCGGCAGCGGCCCGAAGCGGTCGGCGGTCGAGGCGCAGGCGATGCCCAAAAGCTGGCCGCCGAACTGCAGCGCCGTGGCGAGTGCCACCGCGCGCGGCAGGCCGCCCTTGGGAGCCACGACCGGCAGCAGGGCATCGCGCGTCGGCACGGCGAAGGCGCCGATCGAGCCCGCGATGAGGCCGTAGGCGATCAGCAGCGGATAGCTGAGGCCGCCACCCCACAGCACCAGGGCGAGCGCCAATGGCGGCATGGCGTAGAGCAGGTGATAGCGCAGCAGCAGGCGGCGCGGGTTGCCGCGGTCGGCGACCAGCCCGCCCAGCGGCAGGAAGAGCAGCGACGGCGCCATGACGGCGGCCTGGGCCACGCCCACGGCGAAGGCGTCCATGTGCAGGACGACCGCGACCAGCCACGGGAACAGCACCATCTGGATGCCGAGCGGCACGAACCAGCTTCCGAGGCCGAGCAGGTAGACCGGAAAGGCGTTCGGGCGGGAAGTCCCGGGCGGAGTTTGGGGGGCAGTCACGGGAGGTCCTTGCTCCGGCGCGGGAGCGACTATATCTTGTAGGTACTTAGTGAAGCTTCCTCATCCAATAGTCAAAGACACCAAACCGTGTCGACATTCAACCGCGCCACCCTGGTCAAGGTCCTGGAAATCCTCGACAGCAGCAATGCCGGCGAGGCGCTGGCCGCCGCCAAGCTCGCCGCGACGATGGTGCGCGAGGCGGGTCTCACCTGGGACGACGCGCTGGCGTCCGAGATCAGGACGCCTGCCCTTCCGGCGCCGACCGCCGACCGGGCTGTCGGCCATGGCCCCTTTGGCTATCGCCGCGATCGCGAGCTCTCGCCGCACGAGCAGTTCTTCATGGTGCTGCTGAGCCCGCGCACGCCCTCCGAGATCAAGCGCAAGCTGCGCAGCCTCGAAGCACGCGTGCTCGACGGCGAGATCACGCCGCAGGAAACCCAGGACCTGAAGTTCATGTACCAGAGCTTCGTCGTCGGCTGAGGCCGGCGTCGACTAGGCCGCGAGGAGGACGCTCTGCTCGCGCTCCAGGACGCGCTTCACTGCCGGCCGCGCCAGCATGCGGTCCTTCCAGGCGGTGTAGTTCCTGAGGTCGGCCATCGGCAGGCCGATGCGCTTGCCCCAGCCGTAGAAGACCAGCGCATAGCCGTCGACGACGCTGAAGGCGTCGCCCATGATCCATTGCTTGCCCGCCAGGAGACCATCGATCTCCTTCAGATTGGCATAAAAGTTCTCGCGACCCACGGCCTTGAGATGATCGTGCACGGAAGTGTCCGTGGCGAAGCGCTCGGGCCGGCCGACGTGGGTGAAGTTCGGGTGCACGGTGTTGGAGAACCACGCCATCAGCGAGATCGCCCGCGCCCGCTGGACGGGATCCTTGGGCATGAGATGCGGCGCGTACTTTGCCGCCACATAGTCGAGGATCGCGGTGTTCTCCACGATCGCGCCCTCGTCGACCACCAGCGCCGGCACGCGACCGCGCGGATTGATTTTCAGATACTCCGGCGTCTTCTGCTCGTTCGTCGCGAACGACAACGCCTGAGAGTCGTACTTGGCGCCGCTCTCCTCGAGGCCGATATGCGAAGCCGTCGAACAGACACCGGGTGTGTAATAGAGCTTGAGCATGGCGTTTCTCCTAAAGCGGGCGCGTGCTGCCGTCGGGGCGGGTGCGATGCAGGAATTCGCGGCCGATTTTTACCCGCTTCTCGCCGTCGTATTCGACGATGTCGGCGGTGGCGTAGGTCTCCGTCCAGTTCGACGGCAGGAACGAGCCCGTTCCCACGACATCGATGGGCGTCTTGGCCTCGGCCATCACCCGGCACTTGGCCGGACCGAAGCCCGACGACGCCACGATCCTGACCTTGTCGAAGCCGTTGCGGTCCAGTTCGGCGCGCAAGTGGAAGATCGCCGCCGCCGACACGCCGGTGCCGACGAGAAAGCGAAGCTCCTCCTCGCTGCGATAGCCGCGGATCGATTCGGGCGAGAAGCGTTCCAGCACGGCGTAGGACGACGCGGGATCCAGCCCCTCGATGTAGCGACCGCCGGTGGTGTCGAGCCGGAGCGACAGCATTCCCTTGGCCGCCAGCTCGGGAAAGCGCCGGCAGACTTCCAGCGAATCGGAGACCTCGCGGGCGAAATAGTCGACCAGCACCGTCATCGGCTCGCCGGGAAAGGTCTCGTGGAACATCTCGGCGGCGCGCAGCGTCGAGCCGGCGTAGCCGATCAGGGCATGCGGCATGGTGCCGAGGCCATGCTCGCGTCCGAAGAAGTGCGCGGTCGCATGAGTGGCATTGCCGATGAAGCCGACCGCCCCCACCTTGCGCTTGGCGCGCGCCGAGCCGACCGACGCGGCATAGGCCATCATCTCGGCCATCTCCTGGCCGGCGCAGTGGCGGGCGTCCATGGCAAGGAACGCCGCCTTCGGCATGTCGGCGCACATCGTCCAGGCGTTGTAGGCGGCAACGCACGCCGGCCCCAGTTTCTGCAGGAAGATGGTTTCGAGATCGACCAGATGGAAGAACGAGCCGGTGATGTACATCATCGGCTCGCCGGCACCGACCCACTTGCCTTCGCCGTAGCGCAAGTCGAGATCGACCTTTGCATTGCGCTCGCGGCCGGTCTCGGCCAGCCAGTCGAGCGCCAGCCGGGGGGCGAACACCACCGGACGGCGCATGAAAATGGCGTAGGTCACCTGGCAGTCGCCGAACTTGCCGATCACCTGCTTCGAGCGATTGAAGTAGTGATCGGTGTAGCGTTCGATCTCGCCATTGTTCGGATGCGTCATCGGCCCTCCCCGGGCTCCTCTCGCGCTCGGCCTGCCGCGTCGGTCAGACCGCCGGGCGCGCCCTTGCGACCGACAGACGCTCCGCCTTGAGCTGCTCGGCGAGCAGGAAGGCCAGTTCGAGCGCCTGGCTGGCGTTGAGCCGCGGGTCACACTGCGTCTCGTAGCGCTCGTTGAGATTATCGACGGTGATCTCGGTCGAGCCGCCGATGCACTCGGTGACTTCCTGGCCGGTCATTTCGAAGTGAACGCCGCCTGGATGGGTTCCTTCGGCGCGATGCACGGCGAAGAAGTCCTTCACCTCGCGCAGAATGTTGTCGAAGTGGCGGGTCTTCCGGCCATTCGACGCGGTCTCGGTGTTGCCGTGCATGGGATCGCACGACCAGACGACCGACTTGCCGGCGCGTTCCACCGCGCGCACCAGCGGCGGCAGCTTCTCGGCCACCTTTTCCGCGCCCATGCGCACGATGAGGACGATGCGGCCGGGCTCGTTGGCCGGATTGAGCGTGTCGATCAGGCGAAGCGTGTCGTCAACCGAGAGCGAGGGACCGCACTTGAAGCCGATCGGATTGCGCACGCCGCGGAGGAACTCGACGTGCGCGCCGTCGGGCTGGCGGGTGCGGTCGCCGATCCACAGCATGTGGGCCGAGCAGTCGTACCAGTCGCCCGACGTCGAATCGACGCGGGTCAGCGCCTCCTCGTACGGCAGCAGCAGCGCCTCGTGGCTGGTGAAGAAGTCGGTCTCGGCGATCTGCGGCGTGGTCGCCGAATTGAGGCCGCAGGCGGCCATGAAGTTCAGCGTCTCGTCTAGGCGCGCGGCGAGGTCGTGGTAGCGCGCCGACGCCGGCGAGTTGCGCACGAAGTCGAGGTTCCAGCGGTTGACCTCGTGCAGGTCAGCGTAGCCGCCCTGGGCGAAGGCGCGCAGAAGATTGAGCGTCGCCGCCGACTGATTATAAGCCTGCACCATGCGCTCGGGGTCGGGCAGGCGCGACGCGGCGGTGAACTCGAAGCCATTCACGTTGTCGCCGCGGTAGGACGGCAGCTCGACGTCGCCGATCTTCTCGACGTTGGACGAGCGCGGCTTGGCGAACTGGCCGGCCATGCGGCCGAGCTTCACCACCGGCATGCCGGCACCGTAGGTCAGCACGACGGCCATCTGCAGCAGCACGCGGAAGGTGTCGCGGATGTTGTTGGCGGTGAAATCGACGAAGCTCTCGGCGCAGTCGCCGCCCTGCAGCAGGAAGGCATCGCCCGCGGCCACCTTGGCCAGCGCCGTCTTGAGCTTGCGCGCCTCGCCGGCAAAGACCAGCGGCGGGTAGCGGCGCAGCCGCGCCTCGGCGTTGGCGAGCGCTGCGGCATCGCCATAGACCGGCATCTGCTGCGCCGGCTTGCCGCGCCAGCTGGTCAGCGACCAGTCGGCGGCACTCGAACTGCGGGATTGCGCTTTCGTGGCCGTCCGGGCGCCTGCCCGGGTTGAGCCCTGGATCGCGGTCATCGTCTTATCTCCTGCTCCCGAACCGGCCATTTTCGAACCATCCAGCCGCCGGGGTGGGTGAACCTATACGCGCTGTGGATGAAATGCCAGATGGCCGGAAAGGCCGCCCGGGGGCGGCTTTCGCTACTCGGCCGCGGCCCGGGTCGGCGTCGTGTCGGCGCGGGCCGTCCGCATGGTGACGAATTCCTCACCGGCTGTGGGGTGAATGCCGACGGTGGCATCGAAATGGGCCTTGGTGGCGCCCGCCTTGATCGCCACGGCGAGACCCTGGATCAGCTCCGCGGCATCGTCGCCCACCATGTGGGCGCCCACGACCTTGTCGGTGGCGGCTTCAACGATCAGCTTCATGAACGTGCGCTGGTGGCGGCCCGACAGCGTGTACTTCATCGGCCGGAAAGCCGCCGTGAAGATCCGCAGCTCGCCCAGGGTCCGTCTCGCCTCCTCCTCGGTCAGGCCGACATTGGCCATCTCGGGCTGGCAGAAGACCGCCGACGGCACAGTGCGATGGTCGGCCTTGCGCGGCTTGTTGCCGAATTCGGTATCGGCGAAGCAATGACCTTCCATGATCGCGACGGGCGTGAGGTTGATGCGGTCGGTGACGTCGCCCACCGCCCAGATGTTCTCGGCCGTCGTCTTGGACCATTCGTCGACAGCGACGGCGCCCGCCTTGTCGAGCTGCACGCCCACCTTCTCGAGGCCGATGCCCTTGGTATTGGGTGCGCGGCCGGTCGCGTACATCACCAGGTCGGTCTCGAACATCCCGCCGAGCGGCGTGTGGATCTCGTACGGACCGTTCTCGCCCTTCTTCACGATGCGGCCGATCTCCGTCTCGGTGCGCATCTTGATGCCGCTTTCCTTCAGCGAGTCATGGACGGCGGTCCGGCATTCCTCGTCGAAGCCGCGCAGCACGCGATCACGGCGCAACACCAGGTCGACGTGGACACCAAGGCCGTTGAAGATGCCGGCGAATTCGACGGCGATATAGCCCGCGCCCACGATGGCGATGCGCTTGGGCAGCTCCGGAAGATGGAACGCCTCGTTGGAGGTGATCGCGAGTTCGCAGCCCGGGATCGACGGGATCACCGGATGGCCGCCGGTGGCGACCAGGATCTTGTCGGCGGTGACGGTCTGTTCGCCGATCTGGATCGTGTGGCGATCCATCAGCCGGCCACGGCCCATGTGCAGCTTCACGCCGGCGCCGTCGAGCAGGCGCAGGTAGACCGCGTTCAGCCGATCCACTTCCTTGTTCACGTTGTCGCGCAGGGTCGGCCAGGAAAGACTGGGCGCCGGCACGGTCCAGCCATAGGCCGCGGCATCCTCGAATTCGTGCGTGAACTTCGACCCGTAGACCAGGAGCTTCTTGGGCACGCAGCCGCGGATGACGCAGGTCCCGCCGACGCGATAGTCCTCGCAGATGCCGACGCGGGCGCCGTGGGTCGCGGCGATCCGCGAGGCGCGGACGCCACCGGAACCGGCGCCGATGACAAAGAGGTCGTAGTCGTACGCCATGTGGATACCTTCGGGGCAGTGAGAACAAAACCACAACACGGCCATATTTCGGTCGCGGGGCAGACTATATCGGTGCTTAGACGGCCGGGTAAGGGAAATGGCGCGTGTATCACCATCTCCTGACACAACTATAAGGATATATCCCTATGCCGAAGTTGTTCTCGCTCGCGACCGCCCTCCTGTTCCTGGCGGCCCCTACCCTCGCCGCCCCCGGCGACCAGACGCCAGCCGCGCCGACCACCAGGCCGGCGCGCGAGCCGGCCCGTGAGCCCACTGGCGTCATGCGCTACGACACCAACAAGGACGGTGTCGTCGACCGGGCCGAATGGAAGGCGGGCCAGGAAGCCCGCTTCAAGCGACTCGACACCAACGGCGACGGCAAGCTCACCCAGGACGAACTGTTTGCCCGCACGCCTGCCGCCGGCAACAGCGTGTTGCCCGCCGACCGCCAAACAGGGCGCCAGTCGGCCTATTTCCAGCGCCTCGACGCGGACAAGGATGGCGTCGTCACCCTGATCGAGTTCATGGCCGTGGCGGACGGCAACTTCGCCCGCTGCGACCTCAACAAGGACGGCCGCATCGACACCGCGGAATGCCGCCAGGCCCTGCAGCGCAGGCCCGCGGACCAGACCCGGAACATGCGCTGATCGCCACAACGAGAAAGGCCGCCGGAATCCGGCGGCCTTTCCCCTACTCGGTTGGCGCGTATCAGGAGCCTTCGGCCGACATGACGTCGCCGAACAGATCCCAGCTCTCGCCCTTGAAGCGGGCCAGCTGGACCGCCTGGATCGGATAGTAATCGGTCGCGCTGGTGCTGATCGTGATACCCGGCAACAGCAGCGGCAGCTTGAACTTCTGGAAGTTCGTCGCCTGCTTCATGACGTTCTCGCGCGTGAGGTTGTCACCGCACTTCTTCAGCGTCTCGAGCATCAAGGTGGCGACCGCGTAGCCAAAGACGTAGTTGGCGTCGGCCTTGTTGGCACCCGGCATCCACTTGTCCATCCAGGCTACCCACGCCTTGAAGTCCTCGGTGTTCTCCCACTGCTTGTCGGTGGGATCCTTGAGGTACTGCGCCGTGATGATGCCCTGGCTGTTGTCGAGGCCGGCCGGCTTCATCACCGAGCCCACCGAAGCGGACACGTTGTTGAGATACTGCGCCGGCTTCCAGTCGAGGTCGGCGGCCTTGCGGATCGCCTGGGCGGCAGCCTTCGGCGTTGCGATGTTGAAGAAGACGTTGGCGCCCGAGTCCTTGAGCTGGATGATCTGCGAATCGACCGTCGGATCGGTCGGCTCGAACGTGACGTGCTTCACGATCTTGCCCACGTCCTTGCCGAGGCCTTCCTTGAAGCCGCCGAAGTAATCCTTGCCGTAGTCGTCGTTCTGCATCAGCACGCCGATCTTGGGATCCTTGACGTTGGCCAGGATGTGCTTGGCGTAGATGACGCCCTCGGTGTGGTAGTCGGGCTGGAAGCCCATCGTCCACGGGAACTCCTTCGGATTGCCCCACTTCGACGCGCCGGTGGCGACGTAGAGCATCGGCACCTTCTTCTGGTTCATGTATTTGTGGATCGCGGTGTTGTTCGCCGTGCCGAGCGTGTTGAAGGTGCAGAGCACCTTCTCCTGCTCGACGAGCTGGCGAATCAGCTCGACGATCTTGGCCGGATTGTAACCGTCGTCGAGGGTGATGAAATTGACCTTGCGGCCGTTGACGCCGCCGGCGGCATTGACGCTCTTCCAGTAGGCCTCGATGCACTTGCCGATCGCGCCGTAGGACGAGGCCGGGCCGCTGTAGGGGCCGGTATGGCCGAGCTTGATCTCGGTGTCGCTCGCCCCGTCGCTGTACTTCTTCTGCGCAAACGCGACGCCTGAACCCGATACCATCGCAGCGGCCGACACGCCGCCGATAAACATACGCCTATTCGTCTTCACTGACTTTTCCTCCCAGGGTTGTTGCCCGGGGGGACTTTCGGCCGAAAAGGCGGCAGAGAAAAGGCCAAATCCCGCCGTAAAATGAGAAGGCCGCCGGATACCGGCGGCCCTCCCGTTGCCCAGGTTCGACAGGCGAGATCAGCTGCTTTCGGCGTGCATGACGTCGCCGAACAGGTCCCAGCTCTCACCCTTGAACCGCGAGAGCTGGACTGCCTGGATCGGATAGTAGTCGGTCGGGCTGGTGCTGACGGTGATTCCGGGCAGCAGCAGCGGCAACCGGAATTTCTGGAAGTTCGCCGCCTGGCGCATCAGGTTTTCACGCGTGAGGTTGTCGCCGCACTTCTTCAATGTTTCGTGCATCAGTGCTGCCACAGAATGAGCAAAGACGTTGGAGGCATCCGACAGGCTGGCGCCGGGATTGGACTTGGCCATCCATGCCCGCCACATTTTCATGTCGGCGTTGTCGTCCCACTGCTTGTCGGTGGGGTCCATCAGGTACTGTGCGGTTATCACGCCCTGCACGTTCTCGAAACCGGCGGGCTTCATGGTCGAAGCGACGCTGGACGACACGTTGTTCAGATACTGGACAGGCTTCCAGCCGAGGTCGCCGGCCTTGCGCATGGCCTGGGCTGCGAACTTCGGGATCGCAATATTGAAGAAGACGTTGGCGCCCGAGTCCTTGAGCTGGATGACCTGCGAATCGACCGTCGGATCGGTCGTTTCGTAGCTCACATGCTTGGCGATCCTGCCGATGTCCTTGCCGAGGCCTTCCTTGAAACCCTCGTAGTAGTCCTTGCCGTAATCGTCGTTCTGCATCAGCACGGCGATCTTGGCGTCCTTGACGTTGGCCAGGATGTGCTTGGCGTAGATCACCGCCTCGGTGTGGTAGTCGGGCTGATAGCCCATCGTCCAAGGAAATTCCTTGGGCTTGCCCCACTTCGATGCGCCGGTGGCGACGTAGAGCATCGGCACCTTCTTCTGGTTCATGTACTTGTGGATCGCCGTGTTGGTCGGCGTGCCGAGCGTGTTGAAGGTGCACAGCACCTTGTCCTGCTCGACGAGCTGGCGGATGCACTCGACGGTCTTGGCCGGGTTGTAGCCGTCGTCCAGCGTGATGAACTTCACCTTGCGACCGTTGATGCCACCGGCCTCGTTGACCGACTTCCAGTAGGCTTCGATGGTCTTGCCGATCACTCCATACGCGGACGCCGGACCACTGTAGGGGTTGGTGTGACCGATCTTGATCTCGGTATCACTGGCCCCGTCGTCGTACTTCTTTTGCGCATACGCTACTCGGGAACCCGAAAGCACTGCAGCCGCCGATACGCCGGCGACGAATGTACGCCTGTTGGTTTTCATCGTGTCCTCCCTGGAGTGGATTACGCCATGCACTAACCTCACGCTTGAAAATGGATCGAGACGAACAAGGACCGGCGACCCTAGCCGCGCAGCCCGCGCAGGCGGCGCATCAGCAGGTAGACGCCGCCGACGATGCCCATCGGCATCAGGTACATCAGCACGATCAGCAGGATGCCGAAGACCGTGTAGGCCGACAAATCGAATTGCAGGCCGAGGTCGTTCTTCACGAACAAGGACAGCGCCTGGGCGGAATTGTCGACCAGCACGTAGAAGATGCCACCGACGACCGAACCCGCCAGCGAGCCCACGCCGCCCACGACCAGACCGATCAGGAACTTGATCGACAGGAAGATGGTGAAGCTGTCGGGAGACACGAAGGCGATCGCCGATGCCGACAGAGCGCCGGCGATGCCGGTATAGGCCGCGCTGATGCCGAAGGTGACCGTCTTGTAGAGGGCGGTGTCGATGCCCATCGTGTCGGCCGCCATGTACTGGTCGCGGATCGCCATCATCGCGCGACCGCTGCGGCTGTTGAGCATGTTGGCCGCGGCCCAGTACAGCACCACCATGACGATCAGGCAGTAATAATACAGCCACTGGTCTTCGCTGAGCGGCAGGCCGAACGGCACTTCGGGCTTGTTGAGCACGATGCCCTGGACGCCGCCGGTGACACCTTCCAACCACTTGTATTTCAGGATCTGGGGCACGGCGAGCGCCAGCGCAAAGGTGGCGAGTGCCAGATAATGCCCTTCGAGCCTGAGAGCCGGCAGGCCGAACAGGTAGCCGACGATGAAGCAGACGACCGCCGCGCACGGCAGCGTCGCCCAGTACGGCATGTTCAGATGGTCCATCAGCACCGCGGCCGTGTAGGCGCCGACCGCATAGAAGGCGCCATGGCCCAGCGAGATCTGGCCGTTGAAGCCGGTGAGCAGGTTCAGCCCCAGCACCGCAATGGCGGCGATGATCATGGTGCTGACGAGGAACAGCCGGTAGTCGGACACGACGTCGGGAAACAACGGATGCAGCAACGGCACGAGGAACGCCAGCGCCAGCAGAACCCAGAGCAGCTTCTTCGGAAACGCCGGCATGTCAGACCCTCTTCACGACGACGCGACCGAACAGACCGGCGGGCTTAACGGTCAGCACGGTGATGACGATGATCAGCGCCACGGTGAGCTTCTCTCCGTTGCCGATGATGTAGATCCCGGTCGCCTTCTCGATCTGGTTACCGGCATAGGCCACCATGTTCTCGAGCACGCCGACGATGAAGCCACCGACCACCGCGCCACCGGGATTGCCGATACCGCCGACGAGGGCGCTGGCGAAGGCATAGAGCAGGATGCCGCCCATCATGTTGGGATCGAGATAGACGATGTGGGCGACCATGATGCCGGCCACCGCGCCGACGGCGGCGGCGAGGCCCCAGCCCAGCGCCAGCATCCAGTCGACGCGCACGCCGACGAGGCGGGCCATCTGCGGGTTCTGGGCGGCGGCCCGCATGGCGAGCCCGAGCGGCGTGTAGCGGAAGAAGATGAACAGCAGGCCCAGCACGATCAGCGTGACCATGACGACGCCGAGCTGATGCGGCCCGATGACGCCGGCGATGCCGAAGCTGCTCTTGGGAAACGGCGACGGGAATTCCTTGATCAGGTAGCTCCAGATCGCGCCCGCCATCGAGTTGCAGATCGCCAGCAGGCCGATGAACACCACGACGATCGACAGCACCGGCGCGTTGTGCAGCGGTCTCAGGATCGCCCGCTCGATGATCACGCCCAGCACGAAGGAGAACACCACCGCCAGGATGAAGGCGACCCAGAAGCTCAGGCCCCAAGTCATGAGCTGCCAGCTTATGTAGGTACTGAACATCGCCATCTCGCCCTGGGCGAAATTGATGTGGTCGGTCGAGACGTAGATCATGACCAGCGCCAGGGCGACGCAGGCATAGATGGCGCCGTTGGCGAGGCCCGAGGCGATCTGCTGGAGGAACTGTTCCATTTTTCTCCGCCTCAGTAGCCGAGGTACGACTTGCGGACGTTCTCGTCGTTCTTCACGACCGACGAGGGCCCCGACATGACCACCCGGCCGGTCTCGAGGACATAGGCGTGGGTGGCGAGATCAAGGGCGAGAGCAGCATTCTGTTCGACCAGCAGGATGCTCACCTTGTCGTCCTCGTTGATGCGCTTCAGGATGCGGAAGATCTCCTGCACGATCAGCGGCGCCAGGCCGAACGACGGCTCGTCGAGCAGCATCAGGCGCGGCCTAAGCATCAGCGCGCGGGCGATCGCCAGCATCTGCTGTTCACCACCCGACAGCGTGCCAGCCTGCTGCTGGATGCGCTCCTTGAGCCGCGGGAAATAGCCGAACACGCGCTCGAGATCGGCGTGCGCGGCGGCCTTGTCGCGTCTCGTATAGGCCGCGATGCGCAGGTTCTCGTCGACGGTGAGCGTGGTGAAGGTGCCGCGGCCCTCGGGCACATGAGCAATCCGCAGCCGTACGATCTCCTCGGTCGCCTGGCCGGCGATATCCTTGCCGTCGAAGCGGATCGTGCCGTCTGTCCGCACCATGTTGCAGATGGCGCGCAGCGTCGTGGTCTTGCCGGCGCCATTGGCGCCCAGCAGCGTCGTGATGCCGCCGTCGGGAATCTCGAAGCCGACGTCGTACAGCGACTGGGTCTGGCCGTAGAACGCCTTCAGCCCCTTCACTTCCAGCAACGCGGCCATTACGCGGTCCCCAGATAGGCGCGGATTACTTCCGGATCGCGCTGCACTTCCGCCGGCGTGCCATCGGCGATTTTCTTGCCGAAATCGATGGCCACGACCTTGTCGGACACCGACATGACGAGGCTCATGTGATGCTCGACCAGCAGCACGGTGACGTTCTGCGTATCGCGCACCCGCTTGATCTGGCCCTTCAGGACCTCGATCTCCTCGTGGTTCAGCCCGGCAGCAGGCTCGTCGAGTAGCAGCAGTTTCGGGCTGGACGCCAACGCCCGCGCCAGTTCGACGCGCTTTCGGATCGGAAACGGCAGGCCACCGGCGCGCGCCGCCGTGAACGGCTGGATATCCATGAAGTCGATCAGCTCGAGCGCGCGGCGGGTGATCTGCTCCTCTTCGCCCCGGACCTTGGGCAATCTGAGCGCGTTGTCGAAAAAGCTCGTGGAACTGCGGCTGTGGCAACCGACCTTGACGTTGTCGAGCACCGACATGTTGTCGAACAGAGCAACGTTCTGGAAGGTTCGCCCGATGCCGATGTGCGGGATGTCGTGGCGCGGACGCTTGAGGATCGACTGACCCTCGAACAGGATGTCGCCGCCGTTGGGTGTATAAAGACGACTGAGGCAGTTGAAGAGGGTCGTCTTGCCGGCGCCGTTGGGGCCGATGAGGCCCGCCACCTGGCCGGCCACGACGTCGAACGTTACGCCGTCGAGTGCGACGATGCCGCCGAAGCGGACCGAAACGTCGCGGACGCTGAGCAACGGCGATCCGCTGGATGAAAACTGTCCTGCCATGTTCCTGCTGGTTTCGTGGACCGCCGCGAGCAACGCGGTGATTCCACGAAATTACCCTTGCCTCCCAAGCACTTGGAGCCCTTCTGTGGGGCCCGCGATTTTAACAACGATGGCGTAAACGACCCAGAGACGCAACTCAAATGGAATCGCGCCATTCTTTGGGCACGTTTATCACGCAGACTGCAAACCGCGCGGGGCGTTGACAGATGGCCCATGGCGACCGATACGAATCACCCCTCCCAACGCGGGCCTACCGCCTATGAATCGTCTTCTCGCTCCAATCCTCCTTGCCGCTGCCGCCATGGCGCTGCCAGCGTCGGCACAGACCCCGCCGGCGCAGACTCCGCCGACTCAGGGCTGGCCGGCCA
>CANJHI010000144.1 GCA_947474005.1 Alphaproteobacteria bacterium
CACGCGGCGCTCGGCATCGGCCGGCGCGAGGCCGGTCCGCGCCGCCACCATCTGGGCGAGATACTGGCGATCGTCGGCGGCAAGGCCAGTGGCGCCAAGATCAGGGCGCGACCGCAGGAGGCGCAGCGCCGCGTCGCGATCGACCGCGAGGTCCCGGCCGCCGGCAAACACGCCTGCGGCACGCTGGCCCGCCCCACCGGTCAGGGCGGCATAGTCGGGCCGGAACAGGCGATCGAGAAGCGGGTCGAGAAGCGTTGCCGTGCGCCCATTGTCCCGGGCGGCGATCGCAGCCCCTGGTCCGACACCGGCCGCCGCGCCTCCGCTCACGACCGTCGCGGCCGAGGCGAGAAGCGCTGCACCCATCACGGTCGCGAAAGCCCAGGCCAGCACGCCGTGCGCGCTGTCGCGGAAATAGACTTCATCCGCCGGGGTGCTGCTGGCCCAGCGGACGCGCAGCCGTCCGGTGACATAGCCGCCTAGCGCCGACGACATGACTGCGGTGACGGCCATGAAGATACCGCCGACGGTGGCGGCCTTTGTCGTGGTGATGTCGGGCAGACCTGACCACGGCGAGACGACGCTGAAGCCGATGCCGGCCCCCAACGCCAACAGGAGGAGCGTCATGGCCGCGGCCACGAACCCGCCAGCGATGATCGCCGGCCAGGACACCGCGGAGACGGGACCTGAATCGGATTCGACGATGACGGTATCGACCATGGGTACTCCTGCATCGCCGGCGCAGAGAGCAGCACCGGTGTGACTGGGCAACGCCGACGGCCCGCGTCGGTTGCACCGTCCGCACACCACGGTTCACAGGGCGAGAGACGACCCCACATCGCCCGCAGCAGCTCGCCTGCATGCAGCGCTTCAATCGTACAGAGGAGATCGGCGGGACGCTCGACGTCCGTTGCGGCGGCGGTATCCGACAGCGACAAACGCGACTTCATCGCTGGCTACGCTGTGGAACCCGTGTTTGCCACGGGCGACGCGCGACCGGCTCCACTGATCTCGCACCCCACTCCCCGCTCCCCTCCGATGCCGTCCTGCTATAACCTCGTGGCCTCGCGCGCGTATTCACCCGTCGTCCGCCGCGAATCACCAAAGGACACGATCATGAAAACCGTCAGCCGGGCCTACGACACCCACGCCGATGCCCGCGCCGCCGTGAGCGCGCTGGAAGAAGCGGGCGTCCCGTCGAAGGACATCAGCCTGGTCGCCAACAAATGCGTTAGCGCCGATTTGGACGAGGTCGACAAGTACCCCGACACCGCCACCGGCATCGGCCTCGGCACCGCGCTGGGTGGCGGCGCCGGCATGCTGGCCGGCCTCGGCATCCTGACCATTCCCGGTCTCGGGGCGGTGGTGGCGGCGGGCTGGCTGGCGAGCATCGCCGTGGGCGCCATGGCAGGCGCTGCGGCCGGCGGCGTCGTGGGCGCGCTGGTCGATGCCGGCCTGTCGAAGGAGCACGCCGACGTCTATTCGGAAGCGGTGCGCCGCGGCTGCACGCTGGTCAGCGCGCGCGTCGCCGGCCGCGAAGGCGCCAAGATCCAGGCCATTCTCGACCGCTACAAGCCGATCGATCCGGTGCAGCGCGGCAGCGCCTATCGCGGCGAAGGCTGGACCTGCTTCGATCCCAAAGCCCCGGCCTACCGGCCAAGCGAGGCGGAGCTCGAACGCATCCGCCGCGCCGGGCCATCGTAAAGGATCGGTGTCGCGATGATCACGCCGTCCTATATCCGCACCATGGCGCGCTATAATTCGGAGATGAACCGTCGCCTCTATGCCGGCGCGGCGCTTCTGTCCGACGAACAGCGCAAGGCCGATCGTGGCCTGTTCTGGAAGTCGCTGCACGGCACGCTCAATCACCTGATGTGGGGCGACCGGCAATGGATGTCGCGCTTCGACGGCTGGCCGGCCAACACGGTGGCCAACACCGCGAGCCCGACCCTGTTTGCTGATTTCGACGAACTGCGCGCCGAGCGGATCAAGGCCGACGCGCGGATCGAAGATCTCGCCGGCCGGGTCGACCAGGCCTGGCTCGAGTCGGACCTCGTATGGTGGAGCGGCGCGGCCAAGGCGGAGATGCGCCGGCCCAAGGGCCCGCTGATGGTGCATTTCTTCAATCACCAGACCCACCATCGCGGCCAGGTCCATGCGGCGTTGACCGCCTGCGGCGTCGATCCCGGCGACACCGACCTGTTCCTGGTCGTGCCTCCGGAAGCTTAGCCGACGGAGCTCAGGAAATCGGCTTGCCGCAGCGGCGCCAGAGCTGGTCGGGATGGGCGGGCGAGATCAGGCGCATCTCGGTCTCGCTGATCAGGACCATGGTGATGGTGGCGCCGGCCTCGGGCTCGAACGCCGGCACGACGTAGGCAAAGCCGTGGCGGTCGTAGTCGCCTTCGATCTGCTTGCCGCCCGGCGTCGTGAGTTGCGGGCCCTTGATGGACAGGCTGCGTCCGTCGGCATGGCACCAGTTGCCGTCGATGGCATCGGCCCGGGCCGGCCCTGAGGCCAACAGGGACGCGGATACGATCAGCACCAGTGAAATCGGGGAGACGGTGCGCCGCATCAGGTACCGCAGAAGGTCTTGTAGCCGCTCCTGTCATCGGTCGGCGGCTCGGCATAGGCGGCGAACTCCGCCCGTTCGTTGAAGGGGTGCGACAGCACCGTCATCAGCTCTTCGAACGGCGCGTAGTCGTCGCGTTTGATGGCGGCGGCCAGCACCGCCTCGACCCGGTGGTTGCGCGGAATATAGACTGGGTTGGTGGCATGCATCGCCGCGCGGCGGGCCGAACCATCCTGCGGTTCACGCGCCAGCCGCTCGCGCCAGCGCATCGCCCAGCCATCGAAAGCGGCCGGATCGAGAAACTGGTCGCGCACGCCGCTGTCCAGCGCCGGATCGGCGGCTGCGTCACCCAGGCGACGGAAGGTGAGCGTGAAGTCGGCCTGGTTCGCGGCCATCGCCTTCAGGAAATCCTCGGCCAGCACCGTATCGCCCTCCTCCGCGGTGAACAGGCCGAGCTTGCGGCGCAGGCCTTGAAGCAACGCCGCCGCATAGCGCGGCTGGAAGGTGGCGAGCGCCTCGTTGGCGATGGCCAGCGCCGCCTCACTGTCGTCGGCCAGCAGCGGCAGCAGCGTCTCGCCAAAGCGCGCCAGGTTCCACGGCGCGATGCGCGGCTGGTTGATGTAGGCGTAGCGGCCCTGGGTATCGATCGAGCTGAACACCGTGGCCGGATCGTAGGCGTCCATGAAGGCGCAGGGACCGTAGTCGATGGTCTCGCCCGAGATCGAGGAGTTGTCGGTGTTCATGACGCCGTGGATGAAGCCCACCAGCATCCACTGCGCGACCAGATTGGCCTGGCGCGCGATCACCTGCTCGTAGAAGGCGCGATAGGGTTGCGCCGCCTTGCGGGCGTCGGGGTAATGGCGGTCGATCGCGTGATCGGCCAGCAGGCGCAGCGCCTCGACGTCCTCGCGGGCGGCGAAGAACTGGAAGGTGCCGACACGGATGTGGCTCGACGCCACGCGCGTCAGCACCGCGCCCGGCATCTCGGCCTCGCGCCACACCGGCTCGCCGGTGCTGACGGCCGCCAGGGACCGGGTGGTGGGAATGCCCAGCACGAACATCGCCTCGCTGACGAGGTATTCGCGCAGCACCGGGCCCAGCGCCGCGCGACCGTCGCCGCGGCGCGAGAACGGCGTCGGGCCCGAGCCCTTGAGCTGGATGTCGCGGCGCACGCCGTCGCGGTCGATGACCTCGCCCAGCAGGATGGCCCGGCCGTCGCCCAACTGCGGCGAGAAGCCGCCGAACTGGTGGCCGGCATAGGCGAGCGCGATCGGCTGCGAGCCCGGGGCCAGGCGGTTGCCAGCCAGGATGGCCACACCCTCGGGCGAACTCAGCACGTCGGGGTCGAGGCCAAGCTGTCGCGCCAGCGCATAGTTGAGCTTGAGCAGGCGCGGTGCCGCGACCGGCGTCGGCGGCAGGCGGGCATAAAAGCGCTCGGGCAGGCGGGCGTAGCTGTTGTCGAACGGAAACGCCGTGTCGCCCGGAATGAGGAGTCCAGAATCATTGGCCATGACGAATTATCCCATGCTCCTGGCCGGCGGGCCAGATGGCAGCCATCACGACATCGTTGCCGGAATGCGGCAATTCCATGAGAATCAGGGATGACCAAGCGTAAACACCCGAGAAGAACTTTTCTCCGAACCGCCGCCGCCCTGGCAGGCGCCACCGTGGCCGGTGATGCACTGGCCCAGGCCCTGGCGCTGCCCCAGCCGGCGATCACCGGTGGCACGGAAGCGGCGTTCCCCTCGGCCGAGGCGCCAGGCTCCAGCGACGGCGGCTACAACATCCTCTTCATCCTGACCGACCAGGAGCATTACATGGGGCCGGGCTGGCCGGTGCCGCTGCCGGGCCACGAGCGGCTGCGCCGCACCGGCACCTATTTCGAGAACCACCAGATCGCCGCCGACATGTGCTCGGCGTCGCGGGCGGTGATCTATACGGGCCTGCACATGCCGCTGAACGGCATCTTCGACAATGCTGGCGTGCCCTACATGAAGAGCCTCGATCCCAAGCTGCCGACCATCGGCAAGATCCTGCGCAAGCTGGGCTACTACACCGCCTACAAGGGCAAGTGGCACTTGAACGGCGCCATGGCGATGGAGAACCGGGCCGACGACATCAAGGCGCTGTTCGAGACCATGATGGATCGCGCCTACGGCTTCTACGACTACACCGGAACCGGCGACTTCATCGAAGGCGCCCAGGGCGGCTACCAGTACGACCAGATCGTCGCGGCGCAGGCGGCCCAATGGTTGAAGGCCAAAGGCCGGCCCATGACCGACAAGCGCCAGCCGTGGTTCCTCGCGGTCAATTTCGTCAATCCGCACGACGTCATGTGGGTGAACACCGACATGCCCGGCCAGCCGCCGCAGCAGGCGATCGAGGCCAAACTGAAAATCGCCTATCCGCCCGACGACACGCTCTACAAGCAGTCCTGGAACGAGATCCCGCTGCAGCCGAGCTGGCGGCAACCGCTCGACGCGCCCGACCGCGTGCCGGCGCATCGTATCTATCATGCCGCCAACGCGATCCTGACCGGCCTGATCCCGCAGGAAGAGAGCCGCGTGCGGCTGCGCCAGGACTACTATTTCAACGCCATCCGCGACGTCGACCAGCAGATCGTGCAGCTCCTGGAGCAACTCGACCGGCTCAGCCTCACCGACAAGACCATCGTTGTCTTCACCTCCGATCACGGCGAGCTGCTGGGCGCGCACGGCGGCCTCTCGGGCAAGGGCACGACGACCTATCGCCAGCAGAACCATGTGCCGATGCTGGTCGTGCATCCCGAGGTCAAGGGCGGCCAGCGCTGCCTGGAGACGACCTCACACCTCGACCTCGTGCCCAGCGTCGTCGCCCTGACCGGCAAGCCCACGGTGGCCGTAGCCGACACGATGGCCGGTATGAAGGGCCAGGACTTCTCCCCGCTGCTGCGCCAGCCGACCGATCCCGAATTCACCCGCCGCCGCGGCGGCGTGTTGTTCTGTTACAGCCAGCTCATGGTGCACGATCCGAAGTTCACTCGGAAACTCTACGAGACGCTTTTGGACAAATCGATCGTACGCTCGGCCCTGTTCCAGAAGATCGAGTCGTTCCCGGTCGATTGGCCGCTGCGCGTCTGCATCCGCAGCATCACCGACGAGCGTTACAAGTTCAGCCGCTACTTCTCATTCCGGGACTTCAACACGCCCGCTACACTGGAAGAGTTGCGCGCCAAGAACGACCTCGAACTCTACGACCTTCAGAACGACCCCGACGAGATGGTGAACCTGGCCCACGACTTCGAACGCCATCGCGAGCTGATCGCGGCGATGAACGCCAAACTGAATGCCCTCATCGCCCGCGAGATCGGCACCGACGACGGCAGCTTCCTCGAGCTGACGGGCTGGATCGACTGGGAGAAGACCGGCCCAGCAGCCATCAACATCTGATGTCATCTGGGCTGCGCCACGGACGCACCTGTGACATACTTCGGCCGAGGAAATGGTCATGAAGCGATCCCTGATCGGGCTCTGTCTGTTGCTGTCGTTTGCCGCCGCCGGGCCCACGCTCGCCGCGCCGCTCGACGACGCCAATGCCGCCTACCAGCGCGGCGACTATGCGACCGCGGAAAAGATCCTGTTGCCGATAGCCGAGGCTGGAAATCCCTACGCCCAGTATCGTCTGGGCATGATCTACACCGAGGCCATGGGCGAGATGCGCAGCACCGCCGAGGCCGCCAAATGGTTCGAGTCGGCGGCGCTGCAGGGCCAGCCTTTCGCCCAATACAAGCTTGGCATCCTCTACGTGAAGGGCGACGGCGTGCCGAAGGACTTCGTGCTCGCCTACATGTGGTTCTCGATCAGCGCCGGTCACACATTGAGCGAAGCCTCCGAAGCCGCCCGGCAGCGCGACATGCTGGCGGCCCGCATGACTTCTACGCAGGTCGCCGAGGCCAAGAAGCTGGTCCGCAGTTTCCGGCCGGTGAGGTTCGAGGGCGAAGCGGCGCCGCCGCGTTAAAAGGCATCCGGCCAGCGCGCGACGAGCGCTGCCACCATATCCTCGACCCGGGCGTCGATCAGCCGCTCGCCCTTGAAGGCTGAGGCGCGCAAGGCATCGCCGGTCGCGGCGGTCAGCTTGAAATCGCCCTCCGGCGCCAGACGGTCCATGCGCACGCTGCGCGGCTCCAGCGCCAGCATGACCGAGGTCTCGCGCTCGTCGGCGTGGCCGCCCTCGAGATTGTCGAACAGCGCGTCGGCGCTGGTCCCGAGCAGCCGCATGTTCAGCACGGCGACCTCGCCCAGCGCGTCCGCCACCTCGTCGAGCGGCTTCTCGGTCGAGACGCCGGTGTTCAGGATTGCGATCCGCCGCACGCCATGCCCCCGGAGATTGCCGAGCAGCTCGCGCATCAGCGCCCTGAAAGTGTCGGCCGTCAGGTGCTGGCTGCCGGCGAATTCGGTGAAGGCGGGATAGAAACCGAAGCCCACGACCGGGGCGGCCACGACGGGCAGCCGCTCGATCAGTCTCTGGGCAAGCGCGCGGGCGGTCAGCGCATCGGTCTTGAGCGGCAGGTGCGGGCCATGCGCCTTCGACGCCGCCCCCACCGGCACGACCACCACGGCGCCTGCGTCGAAGCGCGCCTTGGCTTCCTGCCAGGTGAGATCTTCCAGCCACACGCCAGTACGTTCCGTCATGGCAGGATGCTAGCATGCGTTGTTGGGAACAAGGAGATGATGATGAAATACCTCGCCCTCGTCCTCGCCGTGCTGTTCGCCGCGGCGGCGCCCGCTTACGCCGATCCCGAGTCCAACAAGAAGGCCGTGCTCGAGTTCTACGAGAAGGGCCTGAACCAGAAGGACTTCGACGCGGCGTCCAAGTATTTCGGACCGAAATACATCCAGCACAATCCCGGCGCGCCCGACGGCATCGATGGCTTCAAGGCCTTCATCGCCCTGCGCAAGGAGAAGTTCCCCAACGCTAAGAGCGAGATCAAGCGCGCCTTCGCCGAGGGCGACTTCGTGATCCTGCATGTCCATGGCGTGCGCGAGCCGGGTGAACGCGGCGTCGCTATCGTCGACATCTTCCGGCTGGAGAACGGCAAGATCGTCGAGCACTGGGACGTGGTGCAGCCGATCCCGGAGAAGGCCGCCAACACCAACGGCATGTTTTAGGGTCCCCACGGAAGCGGCACGCGCGGCGTCGGCCGCATGCCCATCACGATCATCTTGCGCCAGCGCGCGTCGGGCGCCGCATCGTCGAAAACGATTCGGCTGCCCGTCATCGAGATGCCGAGGTCGCGCCATACCGTGGCGAGATCGACCGGCCGTGCGCTCACGAAGTGACGGTCGATCAGGCCGCGCAGCGCCGTCGTGCCGGTAACGCGGTCGCAGATCGCGGCATAGGCGTCGAGCGTGGCGCGCTGCGACCCGTCGAGGCCGCTCCACAGCACGCCGCCCAGGCAATCCTCAAGCCCCTTGGCGCCGTCGGTGGCGCGGCGGATGTCGACGTCGGCCAGCAGCATGAAGAGCGCGCCGCCCCAGTAATTCTCGCGGCCGGATGCCTCACCCAAACCGCGGGTAAAAGCCCGCACGCCCTGCGGCATGTCGGTGACCCATTCGCGCCACACCTCTTCCTCGGTCTTCCAGCCGGCGCGGGCGCGGATGATCGGCTCGACGTAGGTGGCGGCACCCTCCATGAACCAGGTGCTGCGGCCGCGGATAAAAGCCATGCCGGTATGGATCAGCTCATGCACCAGCACCCAGTCGCTGAAAAGACGGCGGGCATCCATGTCGGCGCCGATCTCGATCATGACCGTCGGGCCGCCGCCCGGCACGGTGCGGCCATAGCCGACGCCTCGGCGCGACGGCACGGGCACGAGGACCAGCAGCATCTGCTTCGCGGTAAAGCCCTGCCAGTAGTTGGCCTCGGCCTCGGCGGTGCGGCGGACCCAGTCCACAAGCTCGACCCGCTGCGGGGCCGTGAAGCCCTCGAGCAGCGCGAGCCGCAGCACGCCCTCGCCTTTCTTTTCGCCCGCTCGCAGCGAACCCGGCAGCGGCACCGCGAGATCTCGGAGTTCGAGACGGCCCAACACCGTGTAGCCCGCAAAGCGCAGGTTGGCGCCCGTGAGGCGCCAGGCATCGCCGACCTTCGGCAGGCCTGAGGCGAAGACGAGGCCCGGCGCGGTCGTCATGCGGATGTCGATGATCGGCAGATGGGTGTAGCCGAACGGTTCGAGCAGCCAGCCCGAGAGAAGTGAGATCGCGCCCTCGCCGCGCAACAGGGCCTTCGATGGCGTGTCCACGGCGCGGGCATGGCCGCCGAGGTCGAAGCCGTAGCGCGCCTCGACGAGGCCATTGCGCGGCTCGACCCGCCAGCCGCCGGGCGCGACCGGCTGCGACACGCCCGACCCGTCGCGGAACGACAGCACCTTGGAGACCATGCGGTCGCCATCGGCCTGGAAGGTGAGCGCCTCGTTCGAGCGGCAGCGATAGACGATCTCGAGTTTTAGGCCGCCGTCGTCGCTGAGCGTGCCGTCGACCGTGCAGTCGGGGGCAAGGACAGGCTGCGCCGACACTGATGCGGACACGAGCGCCAGCAGGGCCGCGACAAGGGTCCGCAGGAACATGGCCGACGCTAGCATGTGCTAGGCTGCCGCCAATGGACACGGTCGTTCACGTTTTGCGGCGCATGGGCGGCCGCGCCACGACGCTGCTGCCGTTCTCGCTGGCGATCGGCCTCGCCTTCCAGGACGTCGCCGCCGCCGCACGGCCGTTGCTCTGGCCGCTCGCCGTGGCGCTGCTGATGCTGGCGCTGGCCCGCACCGACTGGCCGCGGCTCGCTTCCCTGCTCAAGCGCCCCGGCCTCGCGATCGTGTTGGCGCTGCTCAACCTGATCGCCGTGCCGCTGATCGTCTGGCCGATCTGGCAGGCGCTCGGCCTGTGGCCCGGCCTGATCGCGGCCCTTTGCCTCAGCGCCATGGCGCCCGGCATCATCTCGGCCGCCACCATCGCCACCTTCCTGCGCCTCGATTCGTCGCTCGCTCTGTTGTTGACGCTGTTTACCAATTTCCTGGTCCCCTTCACCCTGCCGCCGCTGGCGCTGTGGCTGCTCGACCTCGACCTCAAGATCGGCATCGTTGACCTCAGCCTGCGGCTCGCCCTCATCGTGGCGGTGGCGCTGGCCGGGGCGATCGCCATCCGCCGCTTCCTGGGGCCGCGCCTAAAGGACTCAGGCTCCACCCTCGACGGCATCTCGGTGGTGGTGCTGATGGTCTTCGCCATCCCGCTGATGGACGGCGTCGTGGCTCGCGCCGCGGCGGAGCCGCTGAAACTGGCGGGCTTCGTGGCCGGCGCCTTCGCCGGCATGCTGCTGTGCAACCTCGTGACGACCTTCATCACCCTGCCCTTCCTCGACCGCCGCACCGCCCTCACCGCCGGCTACTGCTCGGGTGGACGGCACAATGCGCTCTTGATGGCGGTGCTGCCGATCACGGCCGACCCCGACATCTTCATGTTCATTGCCGCGGTGCAGTTCCCGATCTACCTGATCCCGACCCTGCTGCAGCCGCTCTATCGCCGCCTGCTGCCAAGCTCGGCATAGAACCCGCGCAGCAGATCGAGCACGTCGAACACCGGCAGGCCAAGATCCTTCTCCAGTGCCTGCTTGTACGGCGGCAGGTTGGTGCATTCGAGCACGACAGTGTCGATGCCGGGATGCTTCGACACGAGATCGCGCCCCGCCGCCACGACTTCGCGTTCGACCACGTCGCGATCGAGCGTCAATCCATTGCGCAGGAACGTCCCGGCAAACGAGGAGTCCTCGGGCAATCCGACGAACGGCGTGTCGCCCGGTGCACCGACCGCTTCGAAATGCGCCGGCGTGAGGTTCCTGGCCGAGGCAGTGATCACGCCCACGCGCTTGTCCTTCAACGCCTTGATGTGCAGCAGCGCCGAGGTCGCGACCGGCACCGGCGACACCGCGGCGAGATCATCCTGATAGAGCGCGAGAAAGCCGCAGCTCGTGGAGAGCCCGACCGCGCCTTCGGCGGCCAGCGCCTCGGCGTTGGCCTTGAGGGCCGCCAACACGCGCGGCCGGTCGGGATGCGTCGTCACCGCATCCGACGAGCCGATGCCCTCCATCTTGCGGAAGATCACGGGGAAGTCGTAGGAGGCCGCATTGCCGATGTCGCCCACGATGCGCGGAAAGCGCGTGTCGAGCATCAGGATACCCAGGGGACCAGAACCTTCAGACATTGCGCCGCGCGATCGCCTTGCCGGCCACGTAGCCGAAGGTGAGGTAGGGGCCGATCGTCGTGCCGGCGCCGACCGCCTTGGTGCCGATCGGGCTCGCCGCGGCGAGGCCGGCGCAGTAGAGCCCGCCGATCACGCTGCGGTCGGGACGCAGCACCTGGCCGTACCGGTTGGTGCGCGGCCCGCCCTTGGTGCCGAGGCTGACATAGAGGAAGGGTGCTGCATAAAACGGCCCCGTATCGACCGTGCCCAGCGCGCGGTCCTTGGTATAGAAGCGCTCCCACACCGTCTCGCCGCGCTGGAAGTCGCGGTCGACGCCCTCCTTCGACCAGCCGTTGAAACGATCCACGGTGGCCCGAAGCGCCTGCGGATCGAGGCCGACCTCCGCCGCCAGCGCCTCGATCGTGTCAGCCTTGCGGATAAAGCCCTTCTCCTTCGAACCGAAGTGCATGGAGAGCGTCATCGCCTTGGCGTAGCGCACGTCGAAGATGCGCCACGCCGGCAGGTGCATCGGCTTGCCGTCGGGGCCGCGTTCGTCGACCGCGACACCCAGCGCCGGACTGCCCTCGTTCACGAACCGCTTGGCGTGGCGGTTCACCAGGATGACGTGCGGCGCATAGGTCTCCAGCAGCGGCTGGGCATGGCGGCGGCCCTCGTAGGTCGTGAAGGTCGCGGGCGAGATCAGCGCCTGGTCCATGTGCGCGAGCTCCGCGCCCGCCTCGGCCGCCATCGCCTGTCCGTCGCCGGTGTTGGTGTCGGGCGCGCCCGTGAGGTCGAGCCCGGGGAAGTGCTTTTCCATCAGCGCGCGGTTCCAGTCGAAGCCGCCGGTCGCCAGCACGACGCCGCGCGCGGCGCGGATCGTGTGCTTCTCGCCCGCGATCGTGGCTTCTACGCCCGCGACCGAATCGCCGTCCATCACCAGCCGCGTCACCGGCGCTTCGAGCACGAGGGTGCAGCCCTTGTCGAGGCAGCCGCGCGCGAGACCGGTGACCAGCGCATTGCCGGCGCCGACCGACGCCGTCAGCAACCGCCACAGCAGAGTGGGCGCCATGCCGAGCGCGCCACGTACCGGGTTCTTCAGCACGCCATCGACCAGTTCGCGATAGGTGAAGAGTTGCGTCTTCACCGAGGGTCGCACGCGGTTCCACAGGCGGCCGAGCAGAAAGCGGCTGATCGGCCGCGTCGACACCATGCGGCCGAACTTCTTGCCGCCCGGCGCCTCGGCATAGAGATCGGGATGATTGACCAGTTCGAAGCGAAGCGGAGTCTCGTCTTCGAGGAACTTCAGCATCGGCGCCGACTGCTCGGCCAGCACCTGCCACAGCTCGTCCTCGTCCGCCTGCCAACCCGGCGGCGCCGCGCCCCTTATGTATTCGAGCGTCTCCTCGGGTGAATCGGCGATGCCCGCTGCTTTCATGTGATGGTTGCCCGGCACCCAGGTTCCGGCGCCCGACATCGCCGTGGTGCCGCCGAGCCAGCGCGACTTCTCCAGCACGACGACCCGCGCGCCATCATGAGCGGCCGCCAGCGCCGCCGACAGGCCGGCCGCACCTGAGCCGACCACGATCACGTCGCAGTCGAGGGATTGGCCGTTCATCGCGTCGCCCATCCTTCGAGACGCGGCCTGCGGCCGCCCCTCAGGATGAAGTCAAATAGCGGATACAAAAAGTACCTCACCCTGAGGAGGCGCGCAGCGCCGTCTCGAAGGGTGGGCCTCACGGCTCCGGCCACTTCTACTGCGGACCGCGCGCTGCTTCGAACCAGCGCGAGAGTCGCATCACGCCCAGGTCATCGAAACGTTGGCCGGCGATCTGCAGGCCGATCGGCTTGCCCTCTTTGGTGTAGCCGCAGTTGATCGAGGCGGCCGGCTGTTCGCTCATGTTGAAGGGCATGGTGAAGGAGATGTGTTCCAGCGGCCGGTTGACGTCGTTGGTCGGCGTCTCCCATTCGGCGTTGTAGGTCGGCACCGGCGACACCGGCGACAGCACGAAGTCGAACGGCTGGGTGGCGCGCGTCGCCGCGGCACGGATCGCCATGTAGTTGTTCACGCCCTTGATCACGGTGGCGCCCGAGACGTCGGCGCCGCCGCGGCACCAGTCGGCGATGAACGGCAGCACCTTGGCCTGCCGCACATGGGAGAGCGCGGAGAAATCGACCCAGCTCCGCACCCGCCAGAAGAGATCCTGCAGATGCAGCATCTCGGGCGACAGGAACGGCGCCACCGGCTCGATGTGCGCGCCCGCCTTCTCGAACAGCTTCGCCGCCGCCTCGATCGCGGCCCTTGTCTCGGCCTCGACCGGCAGGCCCGAACCCGCATCGAGATACAGGCCGATCTTCAGGCCCTTCGGCTCGAGCGGACCCGCGCTCCAGTCGATCCTCGTCGGTGGCAGGCTCATGTGGTCGCGCGAATCGGCCTTGTAGAGCTCGTTCATCAGCAACGCTGAATCCGCGACGGTGCGCGTCATCGGGCCGACGGCGCGGCCGAAGAACGGCGGATCGACCGGCACGCGGCCGAGGCTGGGCTTCAGCGTAAAAATGCCGTTCCAGCAGGCAGGCAGCCGCACCGAGCCGCCGATGTCGGTGCCGAGATGCAGCGGGCCATAACCGGCCGCAGCAGCAGCCCCCGCACCGGCGCTGGAACCGCCGGGATTCCACGCGAGGTTCCAGGGATTGCGCGTCAACGCATGGAACGAGCTGCGGCCCGACGACAGCATGCCGTAGTCGGGCATGGTGGTCTTCGAAAGGATGATCGCGCCCGCCTCGCGCACGCGGGCCGACGCCGGCGCATCTGAAGCCGCCGGCACCAGCTCGGTGGCCGCCGTGCCCAGCGGCACCGGCACGCCCTTGGTCGCGATGTTCTCCTTGATGGTGATCGGCACGCCATCGAGCGCGCCCTGCGGCTTGCCCACCGACCAGCGCTTCTCGGACTCCTGTGCGGCTTTGCGCGCGCTGCCGAAGTCCGGCGCATAGAGAGCCTTCAGCTTCGGCTCCCAGGCATTTATGTGGGCGATGACGCCATCGACGGCTTCGACCGGCGAAAGCTTTTTCGATTTGTAGGCGGCCAGCAGTTCAACCGCGGTCATGTCGTGAATTGAGGTCATGCTGGCACGTTATCCCCTCGCCGCCCCGCGAGCCACCGCTCGAGATCGGCTGCGCCGGCGAGCCGCACCGGACTTTCGTCGTCGCCGGGAAACTGGAAGCGGTCGCGGTGATGGGCGAAGACGTCGGGCGCGATATGGCTGCGGTCCTGCGTGCGGACATTGTCGGCGATGCGCGCCTCGATGACGGCAAGCGGCGTGTCGACGAACAGCAGCACGAAGGGCACCGCCGACGCGGCCGCGACCTGGCGGAAGCGGTCGCGCAGGAAGCGATGCGAGAAGGTATCGTCGATCACGACGCCGCGGCCGGCGAGCAGCATGGCCCGCGCCTGGGCCGCCGCCATCAGGCTGGTCTTCTCCCATTCCGAATCGTCCATCTCAATGCCGCCATCGAAGCCGCGCGCCGCATTGATCGCGTCATGGGAGATCAGTCCGGCCCCTGTAACAGCCGCGACGCGGCGGGCGATCGTCGACTTGCCGGAGAAGGCGAGACCGCAGAGGGCGATCAGTTCACGCGGCATCGTTCTTCTCCTCCCCCTCACCTAGCCTCTCCCCCTCACGGGGGAGAGGAACATGATCGTTTCTCTTCTCGGACTCCTCGCCCCTGCTAGGGGGAGAGGTGGGGTGAGGGGGCGACGCGACCTCCATGACCTCGGGAGGTGCGATGTCTGCCGGAACGGCCGACAAGTCTTTGTTCTCAACAGATGATTCGGCCTCTACCGGTTCAGTCGGATG
>CANJHI010000145.1 GCA_947474005.1 Alphaproteobacteria bacterium
CGCGCTCGGCATGCTGCAGTCGGACGTGAGGCAGGACTATCTGCAGGTGTTCCTGGCCGATCTCGACAAGGTCGACGTCTCCCTGCTGGAGGCTGGCTTTGCCCAGATCGAGACGCGCGCCCGCGAAGCGCTGGCCCGCGATGGCTTCGACGGTGCCGCGGCCGCGATCGAGCGCGAAGTGGATCTGCGCTACGACGGCCAGCAGTGGCCGGTGCGGGTCGTCATCGCCTCAACCGGCTTCGACGCAGCCGCCGCGCGCAAGGCATTCGAAACCGAGCATCAGCGGCTGTTCGGCCACATCCAGCCCGGCGGCCGTATCGACATCACGGCCCTTCGTGTCGTCGGTCGCGGCCGGCTCGACTGGACGCCGCCGGCCGCCCGTTCGCCGCAAACTGCTCCTCCCAAACCGCGCGAGACCCGCAAGGTGTGGATCGACCCGGCGCACGGCTGGCACGACGTGCCGATCTACGATGGCGCCGACCTGCGCCCCGGCTGCCGGCTGGACGGCCCGCTGCTGATCGAGGAACGCACGATGACCGCGTTCGTGGGCCCGCGCGACGTACTCGAAGTCGACGAGCGCGACGATTTCCTGGTCCATGTCGATGCCAATGCCGCGTAACCGAACAGCACCACCTCATCCTGAGGAGCGCGCCGCAGGCGTGCGTCTCGAAGGATGGGCAGCAGGCGAGGTGCGCGTTCCCACCACAGGGCGGAGACTACTCCGCCCGATTCGAGACGGCCGCTGCGCGGCCTCCTCAGGGTGAGGTAAGTAATGAAAGATCAGCCGATGAATCTCGATCCCGTCACCTTGGCGCTGGTGCAGAACCGGCTGGACCATATCTCGCACCAGATGGGCTGGGTGATGACGCGCACGGCGCGCTCGCCGATCTTCAGCCAGAGCCACGACTTCTCGTGCTTCCTGGCCGACGCCCGCGGCACACTGATCAGCCAGGCCGACGGCATTCCGATCCATACCGGCGGCGGCGGCTTCGCCGTGCGCGCCATCTTGCGCGATTTCAAGGGCGCTATCGAACCTGAAGACGTGTTCCTGCTGAACGATCCCTACACGGCGGGCGGCAATCACCTGCCCGACTGGGTGATCGCGCGGCCGGTGTTCGCCGCCGGCAAACTGATCGCCTTCGCCTGCAATCGCGCCCATCAGGCCGATATCGGCGGCGGTGCCGCCGGCACCTACAATTCGGCGGCCACCGAGATCTTCCACGAAGGCATTCGCCTGCCGGTGCTGAAACTGATCGAGAGTGGCAAGACGCGCGACGACCTGTGGCGCCTGCTGCTGCTCAACACCCGCCTGCCCGAGGCGCTGGACGGCGACCTACGCGCCATGATCGGCTCGACCCGCATCGGCGCCGAGCGGCTCGCGGCCCTGGTCGAGGAGCTGGGCGCCGACCAGGCCGACCAGTTCTTCGAAGGCGTGCTCGACCATGCCGACCGGCGTTTCCGCACCTGCATCGACCGTCTCGCGCCAGGCGTCTGGCGTGCCGAGGAGGCGGTCGACAACGACTGTTTCGAGCCGATCGACGGCAGGATCGCCGTCACCCTGACGGTGAAGGATTCCAGGCTGATCGTCGATTTCGCCGGCACCTCGCCGCAGATCCGCGGCTTCAAGAACAGCTCGGTCGCCAACTCGACCTCGGCGGTGTTCATGTCGCTCGCCTCGTTCTTCGAGCCCGACTTGCCCAAGAACGAAGGCGCCTTCCGCAGCGTCGAGATCCGGCTGCCCGAAGGCACGCTGGTAAACGCGCGCGCCCCGGCGCCGATGACCATGAACACGGTGTTCGTGGCCCACGAGATCATCCACGCGATCTGGAAGGCGCTCGAACAGGCGCTGCCGGACCGCGCCTCGGCCGGCTGGTCGAAGGCGGTGCACGCGGTCACCGCCGGCGTGAAATCAGACGGCGGACGCTACGTGATGTACCAGTGGGCGGGCGCGCCCGCGGGCGGCGGCGTCGAAGGCCGCGACGGCTTCCATCTCATCGGCCACCTGATCACGCTGGGCGGCCTCACGCTGCCCAACCTCGAAACCTACGAGCAGCTCTACCCAGTGCGCTTCAAGCGGCAGGAGCTGCGTTGCGACACCGCCGGCCCCGGACGGTTCCGCGGCGGCGCCGGCTGCGACTACGAGGTCGAGATTTTTACCCCCGCCGACTACGCCTTCCGCGGCGAAGGCGTGGGCGCCCCCTCCAGCTTCGGCGCCGCGGGCGGCCGCGCCGGCTCGGGCGGCGAGGTGACCCTCACCTTGGCCGACGGGACACACATCCAGGCCCCGAAGTACGGCGTCGAGCGCCACGGGCCCGGCACCTATCGCGCACTCTCGCCCGGTGGCGGCGGCTTCGGCGATCCCAGGACGCGCGATCCCGCGTCCGTCCTTCGTGACGTGCGGGACGGCGTGGTGAGTGCCGCCGGCGCCGAGCGCGACTACGGCGTGGCGATCGCCGCCGACGGCCGCAGCGTCGATGAGGCTCGTACCGCCGGGCTCAGACAGGCCTGATTGAGCGATATCCCGTCGTCTCGACCGGAGCACCGAAGGTGCGGAGTGGAGAGACCTTCTCTCGACCAAAAGCCAACAAATCGTGGAGAGAAGGTCTCTCCACTCCGCGCTACGCGCTCCGGTCGAGACGACGGAATCTTCCGTGTCAGACCTGGAGCCATCCCGCTCTAACGTCTGATCTGCGTCGCCAGGAATCTGGCGATGCCGGCGCCGTAGGGTGGGCGCAGCATGCGCAAGGGGGCGATGTCCCTCTTCATCTGATGAAACACCGCGCGTCGGTGGCTGAACTCGCGGAAGCCGTCGTGGCCGTGATAGGCGCCCATGCCCGCCGGGCCGATGCCACCGAACGGCAGCTCTTCCTGCGCCACGTGCATCACCACGTCGTTGACGGTGACGCCGCCCGACGTGGTGAGGTCCAGCACCCGGTCGCGCTCCTCCTTGTCGGCGCCGAAATAGTAGAGGCCGAGCGGACGGGCGTGCACATTGATGTAGTCGATGGCCTCGTCGACCTTCTGGTAGCTCTTCACCGGAAGCAGCGGCCCAAAAATCTCCTCCTGCATGACCTTCATGTCGTCGGTCGGATTGAGGATCAGGGTCGGCGGGATGCGGCGATGCGGCTGCTGGCGCAGGTCCTCGCCGGCCGGATTGATTTCTATGATCTCCGCGCCCTTGGCGCGGGCATCATCGACGTATCCCGTGAGCCGCGCATAATGCCGGTCGGCCACGATCGCCGTGTAGTCGGGGTTTTCGCGAATCGTCGGGAACATGCGGCCGACCGACGCCTTCGCTTCCGCGACGAAGGCGCCCATCCGGTCCGCCGGCGCCAGCACATAATCAGGCGCCAGGCAGATCTGGCCCGCGTTGAGGGTCTTGCCGTTCATGATCCGCGCCGCCGCGACAGCCAGATCGGCGGAGCGGCCGATGACCACGGGGCTCTTGCCGCCCAGTTCGAGCGTGACCGGCACCAGGTTTTCCGCGGCCGCCCGCATCACGTGTCGCCCGATCGACGTCGCACCGGTGAAGAGCAGATGGTCGAAATGCAGGCTCGAGAAGGCCTGCCCCACGTCCGGACCGCCGGTAACGACGGCGATCTCCGCCTCGTCGAAGGCGCTGGCGAACATCTTCTTCAGGAGTTCGGAGGTTGCCGGAGTCATTTCCGATGGCTTGATCATCGCCCGGTTGCCGGCGGCAAGCACGCCGGCCAGCGGCGCGAAGGTCAGGTTCACCGGAAAGTTCCACGGACTGATCACGCCCACGACGCCCTTGGGCTGATGACGGATCTCGGCCCGGGCGCCCAGGAACCACAGGATGCGCGGGCTGGTGGCACGCTGCTCCGTCCGCATCCATTTCGCGACATGGTCGCGCGCATGTTTTAGCGGGCCGATCGAGGCGGCAACATCCGTGAACGCCGTCGCCTGGCGGGAACGCGCGCCGAAATCGGCCTCCAGCGCCGCCTCGATCTCACCCCGGAAATCGACCAGGAGGGCGACGCATCGGTTGAGCCGGTCGATCCGGACGGCTGCCGACGGCGCGCCATCGCGCGATTGCGCGGCCCTCTGTTTGGACAGGAGTCCGTTCAACGCCGATGCGATGGCGGGATCCGCGGTCATCGTGGACATGGGCAACCTCCAGAAATGTCTATCCGGCGCGCAGCTTCGCGGCCCGCAGGGGACGAAGGACGAAAATACCCAACACGGCCGCCGCCACGTTCATGCCGACGGCGATGGCAAACACCGTCTGCCAGTTGCCGGTCGCTCTCACCAGCGGGTCCGACAGCGGGATAAGCATGGCCGCCACGCCCTTGGCCGTGTGCAGCATGCCGGCATTGGTGGTGGCGTAGCCCGAGCCGAAATAGTCGGTGCAGGTCGCGGGAAAAAGGCTGGCCACTTCGCCCCAGGCGAAGAACACGAGGCTGGCCAGCAGCACGAACATCACCGGATCGCTGCCCCACCGGCTGAAGGCGTAGATGCTCACCGCGCCCAGGGTGAAGGCCATGATCATGGTGATCTCGCGGCCGATGTAGTCCGACAGCCAGCCGCAGAGCGGCCGGGCGATGCCGTTGGTGATGCGGTCGAAGGCGAGCGCAAAAGTGAGCGCCGGCAGGGTGATGCCGGCCATCGTCACCGGCACACCGGCGACCTCGAAGTTGCGGGCGATGGCGGCCAGGTTGGCGGTGAAGGTGAGGCCCGCCGAGGTCACCAGCAGGGACATCACGAACAGCACCCAGAACAGCGGCGAGCGCAGCACTTCGCGCGGCGTAAAATCCCGGTTCGACTGGACGACATGGGTGGAC
Source organism: Alphaproteobacteria bacterium (assembly GCA_947474005.1). GTDB lineage: Bacteria > Pseudomonadota > Alphaproteobacteria > Reyranellales > Reyranellaceae > Reyranella. Next base: position 4,803 of record CANJHI010000145.1, read on the forward strand.
CGTGGCGGCAGGTGGCCGGGCTCCGGGCTGGTCAGCGCCAGGGCCGCGACGCAGACGAGCACGCCCTGACCGAGGCCGAACCACAGGAATGTCGCCTCGTAGCCCGTATCCTCGATCATGCGATGCATGGGGATGATGGTGAAGGCCGAGCCGACGCCGTAACCCGCCACGGTGAGGCCGGCCGCCAGTCCGCGACGGTCGGGAAACCATTTCAGCGCATTGCCCATGCAGGTGCCGTAGACGCAGCCGGCGCCGATGCCGCCCAGCGCGGCGGCAAAATAGAGCAGCGGCAGCGAGTCGGCGACGGAGTTCAGGCTCCATGAAATGGCGACCAATACGCCACCCACGATCGCCACCGGTTTCGGACCGAAGCGGTCGACCACCCAGCCCTCGAAGGGCACCAGCCAGGTCTCGGTCAGGATGAAGATGGTGAAGGCCACCTGGATGGCGGCGCGGCCCCATTCGTATTTCTGGTTGATGGGATGGACGAACAAGGTCCAGCCATGCTGCAGGCTGGAAATCATCACCATGCAGACGATGCCGGCGAGCAGTTGGATCCAGCGTTTATGCATCGGGCGCCAACATACCCTGCAAGACCGATCTTGCCGAGAACCATGTGACGCGGGCGCGCCGGCCCTTCCCTGTGATACGACAGGGCTGAAGAAGACGACTCCCCGGAGGAACATGTTCGACGGCAACCGCGTCACCGCGCATACACGCTCACGCTATCCCATCTTCCAGTCGCCGATGACCTGGATCGCGCGGGCGCCGCTGGTGTCGGCCGTGTCGGCGGCCGGCGGCATGGGCCTGCTCGAAAACTCGATCCGTGACCTTTCCGTGACGACCCGCGAGTTCACGACGATCCGCGCCACGACCAACCAGCCTTTCGGCGTCAACCTGCCGATCCGCTACCTGCAGATGGATCCCAGGGAGGAGAGCGCCATCATCGACTGGCTGCTGGGCCAGGGCGTCCATTTCGTCACGACGTCGGCCGGCGATCCGACCCGCTACACCCGCATGCTCAAGGATGCCGGCGTGATCGTCTATCACGCGACGGCGACATTGCGCGGCGCGCAGAAGGCGGTGGACGCCGGCGTCGACGGGCTGATCGTCGAGGGCGCCGAGAGCGCGGGCATCCGCAATCCCGAGGAGGTCCACACCTTCGCCCTGCTGCAGGCGGTCCGCGAAAAGGTCGACGTGCCGATCGTCGCCGCCGGCGGCATCGTCGACGGACGCGGCATGGCGGCGGCGTTTGCGCTGGGGGCCGAGGGCGTCACCATGGGCACGCGCTTCGTCGCCTCGTTCGAGAGCCCGGTCCATCCGAACTACAAGAACGCCATCGTGACGGCCCCGATCACCGGCACGATGATGACCGACAATCCGCCGCGCGCCCGCTCCCGCGGCCTGCGGACGCCCTACTCCGTTGACGTCAGCGAAGGAAAGCGCGAGCGCCTGCCGCGCAACGCCACGCTCGACATGCTGTATGTGCAGGGCGACGTCGAGAACACCTCGGGTGCCGCCGGCGAAAGCGCCGGGCTGATCCACGAGATCAAGTCGGTCCAGGAGATCATCGACGAAACGATCACGGGATTCTGGCGCGAGATCGACCGCCTGGCGGCCCTTCGCCCTCGATAACTTTCCCCGTCGTCCCGACCGGAGCGCCGCAGGCGCGAAGTGGAGGGACCTTTCATCTACATCTACGACCTAATCTGATGAAAAAAGGTCCCTCGACTGCGCCACCCTTCGGGCGGCTTCGCTCGGGACGACGGAGAACTCGGGACGACAGGGTGAGCCCCCAGCGTTGACGCCGCGCGATGGTGCGCGCAGGTTTCTCCCAAAGAGAACATGGGAGAAAAGCCGTGGCCGGTGATGTCGATATCCAGACGGAGAGGTCCGTCGCCGCAACCCGCTCGCCCGTCGTCGAGACGGCATCGGGACGCATCGCCGGCGTCACGTCAGGGGGCGTTCACGTCTTCAAGGGCATTCCCTACGGCGCATCGACAGCCGGCGCCAACCGCTTCATGCCGCCGCGCAAACCCGCGCCGTGGACCGGCGTTCGCGAGGCGACCGCCTATGCCGGACGCTCGCCGCAGGCACCCGCCAGCGCGCAGCGCCCGGAGCTGGCGACGGTCTGGGGGCCCGTCGATACACTGCCGGTCGGCGAAGACTGCCTGACGCTGCACGTCTGGACGCCCGCGCTCGACACGTCGAAGCGTCCGGTCATGGTCTGGCTGCACGGCGGCGCGTTCTCCTACGGCTCGGCCAACTCGCCGCGCTACGACAGCACCAATCTCGCGCGGCGCAACGACGTCGTGGTGGTCGCGGTCAACCATCGCCTCAACATCTTCGGCCATCTCGATCTGTCGGGCCTCGGCGACGAGCGCTTTGCCCCGTCCGGTAACGTCGGCATCCTCGATCTCGTGGCGGCGCTGGAGTGGGTGCGCGAGCACGCCGAACGCTTCGGCGGCGATCCGGGCAACGTCACGATCTTCGGCCAGTCGGGCGGCGGCGGAAAGGTGAGCGCGCTGCTGACAATGCCGAGCGCCAAGGGGCTCTTTCACAAAGCCATCGTGCAAAGCGGCGCCAGCGTGCGCTTCGCCGAGCGCGAGCGCACGACGCGCCTTGCCGACGCCGTGTTGAAGCACCTCGGCCTGGGCCGCGGCCAGCTCGACGCGCTGCAGGCGCTGCCGCTCGCCCGCCTGCAGGAGGCCGTCGAGCCCGCACAGAAGACGCTGCCGCGCCCCTCCCATCCACTGCTCGACCGCTACAATTTCGGGCCGGTGATCGATGGCCACGTCCTTCCCGCCCATCCGTTCGATCCGGGCGCGTCCGCGCTGTCGGACGACGTGCCGATCATGATCGGCGGCACCAAGGACGAGTCGTCGATCTTCCTGGCCCCCGACGACGCGGTGTGGAACCGCACCGTCACCGAGGACGATTTGCGCAAGCGCATCGCGGCCGTCGCCGGCGGCGCGGCCGACGAGCTGTTGGCCTACTACAAGCGGCGCGATCCTGATGCGAGCCCAGCCGACCGGCTGATCACCGCGCTGACCGCATCGAACTTCGCCGTGCGCTCGGTGTTGCTGGCCGAGCGCAAGGCCGCGCGCGCGAAGTCACCGGTCTGGATGTACAGCTTCGACTGGGAGACGCCGGCGTTCGGCGGACGGTTGAAGTCGCCGCACTCGATGGACGTCCCGTTCGTCTTCGACACGCTGCACGTGATCGGCGAAGCGCACCACAAGCCGCGCGCCCAGGCGCTCGCCGACAAGGTTTCCAGGACCTGGGCCACCTTCGCCCGAACCGGCGATCCCGACAGCGACGCCCTCCCGGCGTGGCCGGCCTATGCCGACGGCCGGCGCGCGACGATGATCTTCGACGACGAATGCCGCATCGTGGACGACCCCGATGGCGAGGTGCGGCCGCTCTGGGGCAAGGTGGCGACCGGCTGACGCCTCATCCGCCACATCAAGGGAACAGCAATGCCCGCATCTTATGAGACCCATCGACGCCAGCTCGAACTGATCCTGCGCGCCTGGGACATGCCCGAGGCGACGGCCGTCAGCACGGCGGAGATCATGAGCTGGGCCGACCTGCACGGCATCGACACACACGGCATTTCGATGATCCCGAGCTACGACGAGCGCCGGCGCGCCGGCCGGATCGACATGCGCGCCGCACCGAAGGTATCGCGTGACACGCCGGTGTCCGCGCTGGTCGATGGCGGCGGCGGCCTGGGCCATGCCAATGCACGGCGCGCCATGGAACTCGCGATCGAGAAGGCCAAGGCCGTGGGCATCGGCGTGGCGGCGGTGCGCAACTCGGCGCATTTCGGCGCCTGCGGTTTCTACGCGCTGATGGCCGTCGAGGCCGGCCTGATCGGCATGGTCACCACATCGGCCAGTGGCATCCAGGTCTCGCCCACGTCAGGCGCCCAGGCCCGTCTCGGCACCGACCCCATCGCCTTCGCCGCCCCCGGCCTGCCGGGCGAGCCCTTCCTGCTCGACATGGCGACCACGACGGTGGCCGCCGGAAAAATCCGCAACAAGGCCAACGAGAATTTGCCGACGCCGCTCGGATGGCTCGTCACCAAGGACGGCGCGCCCAGCACCGACCCGCGCGAGGTCAGCAAGGGCGGGTTCATGACGCCGCTCGGCGGCACGCCGGAAGGCAGCAGCCACAAGGGCTACGGCCTCGGCGCCATGGTCAACATCCTCTCCTCCGCCCTCTCCGGCGCCACCATGGTGACCGACCCGCTGCACACCAAGAAGCCCGGCACGATGGACATCGGCCATTTCCTCCTCGCCCTCGATCCCGGCCTGTTCCGCGATGCCGCCGATTTCCGCGCCGACGTCGCGGCCTTCTGCGCGACGCTGCGCGCCACCAAGCCCGCCGATCCCGCGAAGCCCGTGCTCGTCGCCGGCGACCCCGAACGCCGCACGGCGGCGCTGCGTCGGCAAAGCGGCATTCCCGTCGGCAAGAACCTCCTCGCCAAGGTCCGCGAGGTGGCGCTCGCTTCCGGTGCCGAGTGGATCATGGACAGGTGAAGTCTTCGCGGATCGAGCCCGCCACGTTGGTGGGCTCAAGCGAACGACACGCAATTGTTGAAGAGATGGTGCCCCCGGTCGGACTCGAACCAACACTCCCTGGGGAACCTGATTTTGAGACAGGTCACGCAACCTTTGTGAGACGTTGCAATATATGGTTTTTTTGATCTTTAGGTCCAACACTTGCGTGCAACTTCCAACCTAAATATGGCCACGAATCGAACGCGTCTATCTGCATCCTTCGGGTAAGAACGCAGTCATTTACATGATCCGCGCCGTTGCGACTCGGCTATTCAGGCAGGCCGGCGAGCCGCTCGACATCCTCGCGCCGACGATAGGCGCCGAGCGAATCGCCGAGATTGCCGATCCCGTATGGCCAAAAAACTGATCCGGCTGACGCGCCATCACGCCGCCTCTCGATGATAGTAGCGCAGGAGCCCGCCCAATCTCTCGCGACACTGCACAGACCCCTCGCGGGGGCGATCCGTGTTCCGAGGGAACAGCAGGACGTTGCCCTTCCCCTGGTGATTTCTCTCGGCATGGAAATGGTCGACGTAGTTACTAAGCGCCCGCCGCAACGAGCGCTCGCCGAACAAGATCACCTTCGACAGGCACTCGTCCTTGACCGACCTCACCCAGCGCTCTGCGTAGGCATTCAGGTTCGAGCTGCGTGCCGGCAGCGCCAGCGGCTTAACCCGACCTGACACAAGGATGGCCCGGAACGACCCCGTGAACTTGGTGTCGCGGTCGTGCAGGAGAAAGCGACAATCCCGCAGCGTGCCACAATCGTCCATGGTTCCGTTCCAGGCGATTTGCTTCATCCACGACTCATTCGGATGAACGGTCATCCCGGCGATATCCAACCGGCAGCTCTCAAGATGGATGAAGAACAGCACGTAGTAGGTCACCAGCCCGCACAGCGTCAGCACCTCGGCAGTGAAGAAGTCGGTGCCCGCCAACAGCGCCAGGTGAGTCCGAACGAAGGCCGCCCAGGTGGTCGTGCGCTTGCGCTCCAGCGCCGGCAGCAGGCCGTGGCGCCGCAACACATGCCAACCGTTTGATCCGAAACCTCGTGCCTCAGATTGGCCAGCGCCCCCGCGATCCGGTCGTAGCCCCAGTCCCGGTTCTCCCCGGCCATGCGAAGGATCAGTTCCTCGACCTCCCGCTCGATCCGCGGCCTGCCCGGACCCCGACGCGCCAAGCCATCGAACTTGCGGGCGACAAGCTTGCGATACCAGCCAAGGATGGTGTCCGGCCGGGCGACGGTGGCGATGTCGGCCAGAACCTTGCGGCCCAGGCGATGACCGATCTCGCCGAGCACGCCTCGCTCCGCGTCCGAGAGCTTCGGCCGACCATTCAGCTGCGCCTTGAGGATGCGGTTCTCGGCGGCCAGATACTCATTCCGAGCCAGTACCTCCTGGTCCACCGTCCCCGTCACGTAGGCCAGGATGCGCGCCCAATCCATGACCGCCCCCTGCCCCGACCCTCGACGACGGCGTCGACGGCCGTCCGGACATTTTTACGTGAACACCCCCGGCACCGCTATGTCGGCCCTGCTTGACTGGCTGCCCCGCGGCTATTCCAGTTTTTTGGCCTTACGAGGACTTTCTGAACGTACCCCGGGGTGACACCCGCTTGCGAGGCGAGCTCTTGCGAGGAAAGCGCCTCAGCCTGCTCGAGCCAGGTGCGCCACTCATGGGCTCGGCAAGAGGATGAGCCGGTTCCAGACCTCGGCTGCTAGCTCGCCGATTCGGCGGTGCTGTCTGCCAGCCGCGTTCGACGATCATCGGCCTGGTGACGGATCGCCGAGGCGAGGGCTCCCCGGCCGGCGCTCAGCGCCCGGAAATCGTCGCGGGCGAGTACCGTAAGATCGCACGCCGTGCGGCATTGCACCGTGGCCGTGCGCCTGACATCGCTCAGCAGGGCAATCTCGCCGAAGCAATCGCCATCCGAGAGCTCGGCCACCTCGATGCCGTCCTTGAGCACGGCCAGCCGGCCGGTGTTGACGATGTAGGCGGTGTCGCCGACATCGCCCTCGGCGATTACCACGTCGCCGGCTGCGTGGTGGCTGCGCTGCAGGCGCTCTGTTCGATCGGGTGCAACCACCGCGATGTCGTTGCGAAACGGGATGTCGAGAAGCCAATCGATCAGAATGCGCAGGTTACGTTCCAGGCCTGGCAACTCTGCAAGGTTGCTCAAGCGTGAGAGCAGCCAGGCCGGCATCCCGGAAAGCAGCCATCCGCCAACGCCGTAGAGCGACCGCCGGCCCATGTTGTACGGTTTCAGTAGTCGTCGGCGCAGCCGATGGTGACGCGGGGCGTAGCCTTGCGAGCGCGCCCATGCATTGTAGCCAGCGGCGCGTCCCAACGCCGCCAGATCCGCCAGGGTGAGGAAGCGGTGCCGATCTGCCTCGGCGGTTGTCGGCACCCAGATGTCTGGATATCCAGGCAGGGACAAGTTGCCGTCTATAATTGGGGGCCAGCGGACATTCCCACCGTCCACCTGTACGGATGGCTGGCGGAAAGACGCGTTGATCACCAGCCCTAGCGGCCGCCGCTCGCCGCTCGAGAGCAGGAGGGCGCGGTCAGTGAGGCTCGCCACCCGATCGCCGTGGCCAAGTCGGACCCCCGCCTTTACCAATTCTCCATTGCGACGCGCGTGGATCAATGCCTCAAAGTCGCTGTAAGGCGTATCGGTGTCCTCGTATAGCCAGACCTGCCAGCCATGTTCCTCCAGTACTGGATAGGAAGCTGCCGCGGTGCGCAGCCAGGCGGCGACCTCGACGGCTGTGGCGCAGGCGCGTTGACCCGAGCCGATCACGGCGATGGTCAGCAGCCGGGCTCGCTCGGCCGGGTCGTCGGCGAGTTCGGCATCCTCGATTAGGTGGACGATACGCTCGCGAATGTGCAGCGCGTCACCGACCGAGTCGATGTTGCAAGCATGCGCCATGATACCCGGCGCGAAATCGAGATTGGGCTGCAGGAACGGCGCCAGGATCAGCTGGTCGTAGTGGAGAGTCAGAAGGGTCCCCTGTCGTCGCCTCACGATGATGCGATGGGCGCCGGCCTCCACCGCTTCGAGGCGCCCACTGACGACTCGGCATTGTGGCAGTATGCGGCGGATGGGATTGATCACGTCACCCGGCTGCATGATACCGCCAACTACCTCAGGCAGCAGGGGATGGAACAACAGGTTCGAGGCATCGTGCACCAAGGTGATACTCACTCGCGTGTACGGGCCGACGAGTTTCTCGAGGCGCATGCCGGCACTGATGGCCGAGAGGCCGCCACCGGCAATGACGATGTGGGCAGCCCTGTCCCGCGCTTCTGGCACGCGCCACTGCCCCGCTCCGTTGAACAGCAACGAGAGGACGACGCCATAGAACAATGCGTGCGCCATGTAGCTCTCGGGCAGTAGGCTGGCGAAGAATAAGAAAGCCAGCATCAGCACGACAGCCAACGGCCGCAGGAGGATACCGGCGATAATCAGGAGCCCGGCCGAGACTTCGACCAGCATCATGATCAGTGTGAAGGTCTCAGGAGCCTTGGACAGGATCGGGAGATGGTAGGTCTCGATGATGCCAATCATCAGGTTGGGGTGCAGCACCTTGTAGGAGATACCCATGTAGAGCACTGTCGCACCTGTTAGGATGCGCAAGATGGCTTGGGCACGCTGACGCGGCTGGGCGGCGAGCCATGCCTGCACGGGGCCGAGCAATGGTGCCACGGGCAGCGGTACGACGTAGCGCCCTGGCCCCTGCAGCAAGAGGTAGACAGATGCGCCGATCAAGGCGCCGACATAGGGCAGCGTCGCGGTCCCGAACAGGCCAATGCCGAGAACCGCCAGGAAAATGAGAACGGCAGCGAAGAAGCGGACGTAAAGCCCGATCAGCAAGGCGAACGCCGTGACGATCTCGGCGACCTGCAGCCAAGCCCAGGCGCTTGGTAGTTCGTGCAGCAGCAGGTCGGGCGCGAACATAGTCGGCATGCTGAAGGGCGGCACCCCGACACGCGGTTCCGCCCCAAGCGCGGACGACAGCAGCATCCAGGCCAGGCAGAACCGCAGGATCGGCGCGACGAAGTCACCGTAGGAGGCCAGCCGCACTTGCAGGTCGGGGAACAGCTCGCGCGCGCCGGTGAAACCGAGCCGGATCCAGCCAGCGAGAAAGGCCAAGAAGGCGAGAATCGGGATGACGTTGCCGGCCGACCAGGTGGTGAACAGTTCGGGCAGGGGTTTGGCGCCCCACTCCAGCATTTGCTCGGGCGTCAGGATCCACTGCTCGTGCGCCAAGGAAGGGCCCGGAAGGAAGAACCCCGGAAGGGCTATCAGCAGGAACAGGCCGAAGGTCGACACTCGGAGATATCGGTTGCTACACGGCCCCATCGAAACTCATTTGGTTAAGTGCCCTTTACACTCGATGGGCGGCAACTGGCGATCAAGTAGTGACGCCTCAAACAACGTGCCGTCGCCCGTGAGCGTCACCACTCGGCCGCCACGCCGGTTGAGTACGGGCTGCAATCGCTCAGCACGCACTCGGCGGAGACGCGCTGTCACGGCATTCCGAGTGTAGCAATTCCTTTGGTCGGCTGGTAGCCAACGGGATGAAGTAAAGCCAGCTACAGCGGCTAGCTCATTAGTTGGCCTCTCCGACCCACCAAGTGCGTAGAGCGCTGACCAAGACCTGCTTAGGCGGCAAAGCAAAGGAGTGGCTTTTCTTGCGAAAAAGTTCAATTCGCCTGATGGCCTCAAGTATGAGTTCCTCCGCTCTGCCCCTTGCTGGACGCCCCTCTTGTCTCTTTTGTGCAGGTCCAAACTTGTCATAAACGAAGTGACGTAGTTCCCCACCGCCTGGCTCACGATGCGCACGCTACGCCATACCTGCATCACGGCGCTTCACGATGCTGGCTGCGTACGCGAGCAAATCAGGGCCATTACGGGGCACACGATCGCCAGCATCAACGACGTGCTCGATCGCTATACGAAGCTTACGGCGGACCAGGCAGGCGCAGCGTTGGAGCGGCGGCTGGCGCATGAGGGCGGGAACGTCCGTCGGCTTTTCGATCGCTCCACACTGGCCTGAAGTGGTCCCGGTTGTCTGAACAGATTTTCCGCGTCGATAAGTGGAGCGTCTGCCGAGGTTAGGCTGCCACGCGGATTGGCAACAATGTGTAGTAGGCTTGATCTGGTGTTGTGC
>CANJHI010000146.1 GCA_947474005.1 Alphaproteobacteria bacterium
AGATGTGGGGCAACCTGCGCGACTGGCTGAAGGCGGGCGGCGCGCTGCCCGACGACCCGGAGCTGCGCGCCGACCTCACCGGCGTCGAATACGGCTACACCGGCACCGGCGAGATCCAGCTCGAGAAGAAGGAGGACATGAAGAAGCGTGGCCTCGCGTCACCCGACATCGGCGACGCGCTGGCGCTCACGTTTGCGCATCCGGTGCGGGCGGACTGGGGTTGGGACGCGCCGATGACCGTTCGCGCGGCGGCACGGGCGAGTTCGGCACCAGCGAAATGGCGCGACCGCCCGACAGAAAGCCGGGCAAGGGCCACAACAACCCGCCGGAGCCGGTCGACGACGACAATAGACCACCGCCCGGCCCGCCGATGCCGCCATTCCCAATCGGTCAACGCCCCAGTTGGCAGCGGAGCGAGCTTGACGATGCGAAAGATCGACAGCCGGACTTTGCCTCGCAAGTCGCCTTCAAGGACGGCAAGGAAGTGAGTTCCAAGACTGCGGGCTCGGTTCGCCCCGACGGGGTATCGGCCGACAGACGCAGTGCGTCGTTTGAGGTGAAGAATTACGATATCAATACCAACAAGGACGGATTGGTGAACAACGTCACTCGACAGGTATTAGAGCGGGCGCAGCATCTGCCGCCGGGCATGCAGCAGAATATCAAGATCGACATTCGTGGGCAGAATGCATCCTCCGAGCAGATCGATGACGTCACAAGAAAGATCATCGAGAAATCGAACGGTCTGCTCGGGAGCGAACACATCAGGTTTGTGGAGACTGTGCGATGACCGACGTTGCCATATCAGCGGGGCTGCTGCTCAAGCAGATCGGAACCCCAAGGGAAATCGCTGCTTTCTTCGAGCTGATTGAGCGACACAAGCCAAAGTCGGCTGCTGGCTCACTCGCTCTGGTGACGGATCGCCTGTACAGGCGCACCGTTCCGGGAGAAGCCTTCGATGCACTTGTCGAACAGCTCGACGAGTGCAGGCGCATACTTCGCGGCGTTCCTTCCTCGTCCGAATTCTGGAGTGAATTCGACCTTGGTGACAGAAGTGTCGGAGTAGATCGGTCGGCGCCGAATCTCGCCGATGCATTTCAACCAGTTTTCTCCGCCCTCAATCGTTCGATCGAGGTCGCGCGCTTGGACAAGAAGAACCTTGGGCACTATCGGCCCCTTCGACTGCAGGCTCTGGATGGATCCAAGTCCTATGAGCACGAATACATGCCGCTAGAAGACTTCGAAAAGCCTGATATCCGGCCGATCTGGCTGGAGTGAAGCGGCTAGGCGTCCTTACTGCTAACGCCAGCTTCCGCGAAGGTCGCCATGCCGTTGTGGCAGGCAGCGGCGGCTTTCAGGATCGGCACGGCGAGCGCCGCGCCCGAGGCCTCGCCCAGGCGCATGTCCATGTCGAGCAGCGGGCGCTGGTTGATCGCCTTCAGCAGGCGCGTGTGGCCGGGCTCGGCCGAGCGGTGGGCGACCAGGCAGTGGTCGAGCGCGCGGCGGTCGGCGGCATGGAGCACGGCGGCGGCGGCCGTGCAGGCATAGCCGTCGAGCAGCACCGGGATGCGGCCCATGCGGGCGGCCACGATGGCGCCGGCGATGGCGGCCAGCTCCTCGCCACCGACGCTGGCGAGCAAGGTGAGTGGATCGTGGGCGGCGATGGTGTCCTTGTGGTGGGCCAGGGCCTCGTCGATGACGGCGACCTTGTGGGCCAGCGCCTGGCCCTTCACGCCGGTGCCGGGGCCGGCCCAGTCGGCGCCGCTGCCGCCAAAGAGGGCGGCACAGAGCGTGGCGGCGACCGTGGTGTTGGCGATGCCCATTTCGCCCAGGCACAGCACGTCGATGCCGGGCTCGGCCGCCATCATGCCGTAGGCCATGGCGTTGGCGGCGCGGGCCTCGCTCATGGCCGGGCCTTTGGTGAAGTCGCCGGTCGGGTGGTCGAGGTCGAGCTCGTAGATGCGGAGGTCGGCGTCGATGGTGGCGGCGAGCTGGTTGATGGCGGCCCCCCCGTTGGTGAAGTTCTTCACCATCTGCTGCGTGACTTCAGGCGGGTAGGCCGAGACGCCGCGGGCGGCCACGCCGTGCGTGCCGGCGAAGACCGCGATCCGCGGCCGTTCCACGCGCGGGTGGGCGCGGCCCTGCCAGGCGGCCAGCCAGCCCGCGATCTCCTCCAGCCGGCCGAGCGAGCCCGGCGGCTTGGTGAGCTCGGTCTGGCGGCGCACCACCTCGGTCTGGGCCGCGAGGTCGGGTCCCGGCAATTCGCGCAGGATCCGGCGCATTTCGTCGAATGTTGCTTTGGGGGCCGGATTTGGGGGGGGCGGCGCGGTCATGGCGGCGGACATTCCTATATCTGCCCCCTCAAGGCCAGTCTGTTCGCGCGCCCCCGCTCGGCCCGCCGCCTTTCCGAAGGGGCCGCCGATCCCGAACATCAGGAAGGCACTGGCCAGCAGCGCTGGACGAGGGGCATTTAGTACGACATTCGTGGAATCGTCCTTGATGGGGGAAAACGATGAAGCGCCATATCGTAAGTATCGTTTTTGCAGCGTTCCTCATTGCCTTCGGTGCCCAGGCGCAATCACCAGCGGAACAATTGATAGGCAAATGGAGCGGGTCGTCGACGGGGCCGTGCGGCACGACGAATGTGACGGTGACAAGCGTTGAAGCGAATGGAATGGTTCGTGGGACGCTGGATTGTACTCAACGCAAGATCACGGTGACGCTTGGAGACAAGAAGGAATTGGACAGATCGATGGCTGCCAGGCTGGTGGGATCGCAATTGACGATAGACGGGGCGAATAGCGACCTTCAGTTCACGCTGGAAAACGGGAAGTTGGCAGGAACAGCCAGCGCCGGAACAAATACGACAAGAAGGCCCCTGGTTCTGACAAAGCAGTAAAACGATGGCGTGTCGCAGCAACGAAATCGTCGCTGCCGGCCGCCAGGCACCCTATATTCTGGGGACCATGACCAGCCCCAACGAGTTCGAAGCACCCCCCGGCCGCCCTTCGTCTTTTGATGAATGGCTGCAGGCCTTCAAGGAACAGGCCTCGTTCTTCACCGGGGTGAAACTCGATGTCGGCATTCCACGCTGGCAACTGGCCGATGTCCTGCCGGTGCTGCCCGTGGTTGGGGCATTTGTCGGACTCGCTTCCGGCCTTGTCTTCGCGGTCGTTCGTGGTGTCTCAGGTCCGGGCTGGCTCGCCGCCGTCCTGGCCGTGGGTGCGGCGGTGCTGATCACCCGTGCGCTGCATGAAGACGGTTTGGCCGACACCGCCGATGGCCTGGGCCCGCACGGCCTCGCGCCGGAGCGGCGGCTGGAAATCATGCGCGATAGCCGCAACGGCACGTTCGGCGTGCTGGCGATTGCGCTCTCGGTCCTCATCAAGGTCGCCTGCCTCGCCCCGTTCGGCAGCGCCACCGGGATGGTCGTCCTGATCTCGGCCCACGCGCTGTCGCGCGCCGTGATCGCCTATCCGCTGCTGGCCTTCGGTCCGGCCCAGGACAATGGTTTGGGGGCGCGGGTCGGCAAGCCCACCGACAACGACGTCTGGATCGCCATCGGCATCGGCGTGGTGCTCGCGTTCCTGCTGTTGCTGGGCAAGGGCTTCCTCGTCGCCCTCCTGGCGCCGCTCGCCGCCTGCGCCGCGGCCTGGGGCGCCTCGCACTGGATCGCCAAGCGGCTCGGCGGCTACACCGGCGACACGCTGGGCGCCGTGCAGCAGACGGCGGAGATCGCCTTTCTCGTGGTGGCGGCGCTCTTCATCGCCCGCTAGAACCTTCGGCATGGCAACAGCTGCAAAGGTTACGGGTGCCATCACCCGCTGGTGGTGGGTGCGTCACGCCCCCGTCCCCAATCCCGAGGCGCGCTGCTACGGCCAGTCCGACAAGGACTGCGACGTCAGCAACGAGGCCCTGTTCAAGCACCAGGCAGGCCTCCTGCCCAAGGGCGCGGTCTGGTACTCGTCCAACCTTTTACGCGCACGGAAGACGGCCGAGCATCTCGGCAAGGCGGGCGCCGACATGAGCCCGCTGCAGATCGATGCCGCCCTCGCCGAGCAGCATTTCGGCTCATGGCAGGGCCTCACCTACACCGAGATCGCCGAGAACCACGGCAGCAACCACCTGTTCTGGCTGGGACCGCCCGAATTCCGCCCGCCGGGCGGCGAGAGCTTCATCGACCTGCGCGAACGCACCACCAAGAGCATCGACCAGATCACCGCGGCCAATCGTGGCCGCGATATCGTGGCGACGGCGCACGGCGGCACGATCCGCGCCGCGCTCAGCCACGCCTTCAACATGCATCCCGAGGCGGCGGTGCGGTTCGAGATCGACAATGTCTCGATCACGTTGATCGAGCATTTCGAACAGGCCGATCCGGCACATGCCTGGCGCGTCGCCTTCACCAACTACATGCCGCGCGAATTGGTGATCGCGCACGGCGGGAGCAAGGCGTGAAGCCCTCCGTCGAAAAAACCCCCGCCGACCTCGCGGCGGAACAGGCGGCGTTCTGGAACGGTCCGGGCGGGCAGGGCTGGCTCGCCTCCTATGCGCGCATCGAGCGTTCGATCGCCGACATCGGCAAGTCAGCCGTCGCGGCGGCTGCGGCCAAATCCGGCGAACGCGTGATCGATGTCGGCTGCGGCACCGGCGGCACGACTGAGGCGCTGGCCGAGGCCGTTGGCCCCACCGGTCACGTGTTGGGCGCCGATATCTCCGAGACGCTGGTGGGGGCGGCGCGCTCGAAGCGCGTGCCCAACGCCACCTTCGTCGTGGGCGATGCCACGACGCATCCGTTCGAGCCGGCGGCCCACGATCTCGTCTTCTCGCGCTTCGGCGTCATGTTTTTCGGCGAGCCGGTGGCGGCCTTCCGCAACCTGCAGCAGGCGCTGAAGCCCACCGGTCGTCTGGTCTTTGTCTGCTGGCGCACGCCGCAGGAGAATCCGTGGGGCCTGGTGCCGGTGCGCGCTGCAGCACCTCATCTGCCGCCGATGCCGCGCCCCGGCCCGGAAGATCCCGGCCAGTATTCTTTTGGTGATCGTGCGCGCGTTGAGCGCATCCTGAAGGAGTCCAGGTTCAGCGCGATCGCGATTGAACCGCTCGACCGGCCGATCTGGATGGGCGCCGATGTGGCCGAGGTGGTGAGCAACGCCGGCCGCTTCGGGCCGATGGCACGCGCCTTCGCCGAGGCGACGCCGGAGCAGATCGAGAAGGCCAAGGCCGCGATCACGGAAGCGCTCGCGCCGCACCAAAGCGCGGATGGTGTCGTCCTGCCCGGTGCCTGCTGGCTGGTGCACGCCAGCGCCGGCTGATGGAGCATATCCCGACCTATTCCCTGCCGCCGGTCAGCCTCGTGCTGGGCGGCGCGCGTTCGGGCAAAAGCACGCATGCCGAAAAACTGGTGGCGGGCACGCTGTTCGGCGCCACGCCGCAGCCCGCGGTCTATATCGCTACCGCCGAAGCGGGCGACGTCGAGATGGCGACCCGCATCATGGCGCACCGCGCCCGCCGCGGCGGCGGCTGGACCACGATCGAGGAGCCGCTGAAGCTCGGCGAGGCGCTGGAAGCCGCCGCCGTCCACGGCCAGCCAGTGCTGGTCGATTGCCTCACGCTGTGGCTGTCCAACCTCATGCATGCGGGCGAGGACGTCGACGCGGCGACCGACGATCTGGTGCACACCCTCGACGGCTGCGCCACGCCGGTGGTTTTCGTCAGCAACGAACTCGGCCTCGGCCTGGTGCCCGAGACACCGCTCGGCCGTTCGTTCCGCGACGCCATGGGACGGATGAACATGCGGGTGGCGGAGCGGGCTGACCGGGTGATTTTCATGGCCGCCGGCCTGCCTTTGCTGATGAAGGACCGCCCGGCGCCCAGGTCCTGAAGGCCGCAATTCCGCCGCGAAACATGGTACTATTCAGGCTGTTGAGGCCAGAGTGGCGCTTCCCCGGCGTCGGCTGCCAGCCAAGGAGCAATAAATGAAGCTCGATCGCCGAACCGTTCTCACGGGCGCCGCCGCCGCGTTTGCCGCCCCGATGATTGTCACTTCCCCCGCCCGTGCCGATGCCAAGCGCCAGTCGCTGGTCGATGCCTGCCTGGCGTCAGGCCAGAAGGTGCTGAGCGGCAAGGACTTCCCCGACGCGGTCAAGCTCATGTCTGGCGCCCGGGGCGTGCTGATCATTCCTGAGCTGGTGCAGGGCGGATTCATCCTGGGCGCGGCGGGCGGCCGCGGCGTCCTGGTCGCGCGCACCAAGCCCAACGACTGGAGCTTCCCGGTTTTCTACGGCATGGGTTCGGGCAGCATCGGCCTGCAGATCGGCGGCAAGGTCTCCGAGATCGTGTTCATCATCCGGAGCGAAAAGGGCCTGGCCGCGATCCTCGACCACAAGTTCAAGTTCGGCGCCGAGGCCGGCGTCACCTTGGTGGCGGTGGGCATCGGCCTCGAGGGCGCATCGACAGCGGCGGGCGGTGCCGACATCGTGGCCTTCGCCAATTCCGCCGGGCTCTTTGCCGGCGCCTCGATCGAGGGCTCGTTCCTCGAACCCGACAGCGACTGGAATGCGATTTATTACGGCCAGGGCGCCACGGCGAAGGCGATCGCCATTGACCGCAAGTTCAGCAATCCCGGCGCCGAATCGCTCCGGAAATTTCTCGCCAAGTGGTAGGCGGAATTTTCTGGGGTCTTTCAGACTCGTACAAACTCACCTCACCCTGAGGAGGCGCTTAGCGCCGTCTCGAATCGGGCGGAGTAATCTCCGCCCTGTGGTGGGATCAACCGGCGCTGTAGCCCATGCTTCGAGACGCCGCGCTAAGCGCGGCTCCTCAGCATGAGGTTGTTTTGTCGATTGGCTTCGACGATTCGATATTCGCCGGAAAGACCCTAGGCTGTCGCCTTCAGGTCGGCAGAGATCGAGAGCTTGGCCTTGGTCTTGGCCTTGACCTCGTCGACGGAGACGCCGTCGGCGAGTTCGATCAGCGTGACGCCGCCGTCGCCCGTCTTGTCGATGGCGAAGACGCCGAGTTCCGAGATCACCATGTCGACCACGCGCCGGCCGGTGAGCGGCAGGCTGCATTCGGCGAGAAGCTTGGAGGCGCCGTCCTTGGAGACGTGCTCCATGGTGACGATGACGCGCCGGACGCCGGCCACGAGATCCATCGCGCCACCCATGCCCTTCACCATCTTGCCCGGGATCATCCAGTTGGCGAGATCGCCGTTCTCGGCCACTTCCATGGCGCCCAGGATGGAAAGGTCGATATGGCCGCCGCGGACCATGGCGAAGCTGTCGGCCGAGGAGAAGTAAGACGTGCCCTTCAATTCGGTCACGGTCTGCTTGCCGGCATTGATGATGTCGGCGTCGACCTCGTTGTCGAGCGGGAAGGGGCCGACGCCCAGCATGCCGTTCTCGCTTTGCAGCGTGATGTCGACATCTTCGGGCACGTAGTTCGACACCAGGGTCGGGATGCCGATGCCGAGGTTGACGTAGAAGCCGTCCTTCAGTTCCTTGGCGGCGCGTGCCGCCATCTGGTCGCGGGTCCAGGCCATCTCTTGGTCTCCTAAGCCTTGCGAATGGTGCGCTGCTCGATCTGCTTGTCGTAGGGCGCGCCGCAGAGGATGCGATTGACGAAAATCCCGGGCGTGTGGATGTGGTCGGGATCGAGTTGGCCCACCGGCACCAGCTCCTCGACCTCGGCGATGCACATCTTGGCCGCCGTCGCCATCATCGGATTGAAGTTCCGCGCCGCCTTCCGGTAGACGAGGTTGCCGGAGGTGTCGCCCTTCCACGCCTTGACCAGCGCCAGGTCGCCGACCAGGCCGCGCTCCATCACATATTCATGGCCGTCGAAGATCTTGGTCTCCTTGCCCTTGGCCACCTCGGTGCCGACGCCGGTCTTGGTGTAGAAGGCGGGAATGCCCGCGCCGCCGGCGCGGCAGCGCTCGGCCAGCGTGCCCTGCGGGTTGAACTCGATCTCGAGCTTGCCCTCGAGATAGAGCTTGGCGAAGGTCTTGTTCTCGCCGACGTAGGACGAGATCATCTTCTTGACCTGCCCGGCCTCGAGCAGCAGGCCGAGGCCTGCGCCGTCGATGCCGGCATTGTTGCTGACGCAGGTGAGGTTTTTCACGCCGGCATCGCGCATCGCCCGGATCAGCTTGTCGGGAATGCCGACCAGGCCGAAGCCGCCGCACATCACCATCATGCCGTCGCTGAGCACGCCCTCGAGCGCCGATTTGGCATCCTTGTAGACTTTGTTTGCCATCGATTCGTTCCGTCCTTGTCCCGCTCTTGCGGCATATGGAAGGGCCGGCGCTTGCCTGTCAATCAGTCGTGGAACCGTCACATTTCCGCGCATGAATCATGCCAGCCACCGATTCGTCTGGCACCGGCGTTTGCTGTAGATAGAAGCGTCTGCGGCGCTCTGCTTCAGGAACGTTTCGCGCCCGGCAACCTTCGCGCTGTTGGCGCGTTGTTTGTCGGAAGGGCCGGAAGCATTGAAATCTCTCCTGTCGCGGGCCCTCGGGCGCGCTCGACCTGTTCCTGCGCGCGACGAAGAAGAGCCCATCCGCAGCGAACTGTTCAGTGTCGAGCGGCTGGAGCAGCACGCCGAAAGCCTCGCCTCGAGCCAGCCCGTTCATGCGAAACCCACGTCGGGACGATCCCTCGTCGACCGCCTGCGGGACAACGAGCGCGTTCTGCTCGAGGCCTATGGCAGCACCGCCAAGGCGGCGGATGAAGGGCGCCCCATATCGCCGGCCGCGGAATGGCTGCTCGACAACTACCATCTCGTCGAACAACAGGTGCGCGAAGTCCGCACCGACCTGCCGCCGGGCTACTATCGCCAGTTGCCGAAGCTGAAAGACGGCCCGCTGGCCGGCTATCCCCGGGTGTTCGGCCTGGCTTGGGCATTCGTGGCCCATACCGACAGCCGTTTCGACCCGGAGGCGCTGACGCGCTTCGTGCGCGCCTATCAGATCGTCCAGCCGCTCAGCATCGGCGAGCTGTGGGCTGTGGCGATCACGCTCCGCCTCGTGCTGGTCGAAAATCTCCGGCGATCGGCCAAACGCATCATGAATCGGCGGTCGGCCCGCGAGGAGGCCGACTCGGTGGCCGACCGGCTGCTCGGGGTGAACGAGACCGTGGCCGATCCGGCGGCGCTGGCGCCCTACGAACGAACGGCCCTGTCCGAGGGCTTCATCGTCCAGCTCGTCCAGCGGCTGCGCGACCAGGATCCCGAAACCACGCCGGCAGTGCGTTGGTTGGAAGAGCGGCTGGCGCGCGAAGGAACGACCGCCGAAGAGCTGGTGCGGCGCGAACACCAGGTCCAGGGCGCCACCAATGTCACCGTGCGCAACATCATCACCAGCATGCGTCTGATTTCCGACGTCGACTGGGCCAAGCTCTTCGAGGCGGTGAGCCCGGTCGACGACGTGCTGCGTGCCGCCAGTGCTTTTGCCGACATGGATTTCGCCACCCGCAATCTTTATCGCACCGCCATCGAGCAGATGGCGCGCGGCACCCGGTTGAGCGAGCCCGAGATCGCGCGGCGCGCGCTGGCGATCGCGGCCACCGTCGGCGCGGATGGCGACCAGCGACAGCGCGATCCCGGCTATCACCTGATCGGCCAGGGCAGGGCCGCCTTCGAGCGTTCGCTGCAGTTCCGTCCGCCCGGCCTTGCGCTCAGGCGGCGGTTCGCGACCGCCGGCATCGCCGCCTACGTCGGCAGCGTTGCCTTCATGGCGGGCATCATTCTCTTCCTGCCGCTGCTGGCGCTGGCGAAAATGGGTGTACTCGGCTGGCAGCTCGGCGCGATGACGATGCTCGGCCTGCTGCCGGCGATCGACGCCGCCCTGATGGTGGTCAATCGCGTCATCACCGGCGGTTTCGGCGCGACACTGTTGCCGAGCCTGGCACTGCGCGACGGCGTGCCGCCCGAGCTGCGCACCCTGGTGGCCATCCCGACGCTGCTGACGAACCGCGCCAGCGTCGATGAGTTGATCGAACGGCTGGAAGTCCATTACCTGTCCAATCCCGCCGGCGATGTGCATTTCGCGCTGCTGTCGGACTGGGGCGATGCGCTCGCGGAATCCACGCCGGAAGACGCCGACCTGCTGGCGGCGGCCAGCGCCGGCATCGCGCGCCTCAACGCGCGCTATCCCAACACGCCCGGCGGTGACCGCTTTCTCCTGCTTCATCGCCGCCGCCTGTGGAACGCGGCGCAGGAACGATGGATGGGGTGGGAGCGCAAGCGCGGCAAGCTGCATGAGCTGAATCGTCTGCTGCGCGGCTCGACCGATACGACCTTCCTCGACTCCAGCGGCCAGTCGATGCCGCCTGACATCCGCTTCGTCGTCACGCTCGACACCGATACGCGGCTGCCGCGCGATGCGGTCTGCCGCCTGGTCGGCAAGATGGCGCATCCGCTCAACCGCCCGCGCTTCGATCCGTCGGAGGGCCGCGTCGTCGAGGGCTATGGCGTGCTGCAGCCGCGCGTGACCGCCTCGCTGCCGGTCGGCGCGGAAGGCTCGCTGTTCCAGCGCATCTTCTCGAGCAACAGCGGCATCGATCCTTATTCGTCGGCGGTATCGGACGTCTATCAGGACCTGTTCGGCGAAGGCTCCTATTCCGGCAAGGGCATCTACGACATCGACGCCTTCGAGGCGTCGCTCGACGGCCGCGTGCCGGACAATTCGATGTTGAGCCACGATCTCTTCGAAGGCGTGTTTGCCCGCGCCGGCCTCGCCACCGACATCGAGGTCATCGAGGAATTTCCCTCGCGCTACGACGTCGCCTCGGCCCGGCACCATCGCTGGGCCCGCGGCGACTGGCAGCTGCTTCCCTGGATGCTGGGACTCCGCCGCGGCCCCAGTGGCGACGACGTGCCGGTGATCGGCTTCTGGAAGATGTTCGACAATCTGCGCCGCACCCTCTCAGCCCCGGCCGCTGTCGTGGCGCTGCTGGCGGGTTGGACCCTGCCGCTGCCGGGCGCTCTCGCCTGGACCGCCTTCGTCGTGCTGGTCCTGGGCCTGCCGACAATGCTGCCGGTCGCCGCCGCACTGCTGCCGCGGCGTCCCGGCGTCACCGCGCGCAGCCATCTCGGCGCCCTGGCGACGGACCTTGGGCTCGCCTTGTCCCAGACGGCCCTCATCATTGCCTTCCTCGCCCATCAGGCCTGGCAAATGCTCGATGCGATCGGCCGGACCCTGTTCCGGCTGTTCGTCAGCCATCGCCGTCTGCTCGAATGGACGACGGCGGCACAGACCCAGCAGCTGCTGCGCACCGATTGGTGGAGCTTTGTCGGGCAGATGGCGGGAAGCCTGGCGGTGGCGTGCGGGGCCGCGGTCTTCGTGTTCTACGCCGGTCCCGCGGCACTGCCGGTCGCCGCACCGATCCTGCTTTCCTGGTTCTTGTCGCCCGCCATCGCCCGCTGGGTGAGCCTTGCCCAGGCCGACGCCGGCCGGCTCGCGATCTCAACCGCTGATGCCCGCTCGTTGCGGCTGATCGCCCGCCGTACCTGGCGCTTCTTCGAGACGTTCGTCACCGAGGCGGAGCACATGCTGCCGCCGGACAATTTCCAGGAGGATCCGAATCCCGTCGTCGCGCGGCGGACATCGCCCACCAACATCGGCCTCTATCTCCTGTCGACGGTGGCGGCCCGCGATTTCGGCTGGATCGGCACGATCGAGGCGGTGCAGCGCATCGAGGCGACGCTTGCCACCATGGAGCGCCTAAAACGGTTCCGCGGCCACTTCTTCAATTGGTACGACACGTCCGACCTCAGGCCGCTCGAACCGCCTTATGTGTCCACGGTCGACAGCGGCAACCTGGCAGGCCACCTGATCGCGCTCGCCAACGCTTGCGCGGCGTGGCGGGCCGAGCCGTCCCTGGCGCCGATGCGGGCCAGCGGGGCTGGCGATGCGCTCGTCCTTGCTCGTGAAGCGCTTGTCGCGTTGCCTGACGATCGGCGCACGCACCTGGTGTCGCACCAGGAACTGCTGATCGCGCTGGACGGTTTCGCCGCCGCTGTGCTGCTGGCCGAAGGCTCGGCGGAGCCCGCGGCGCTGGCGGCCCATGCCGGGACCGTGGTCGATCTTGCCCGCACGCTGGCCAGCGAACGCGGCGATGCCGCCAGCGCCGACATGCTGTTCTGGGTCGAAGCGGCGCAGCGGTCGATCGACAGCTGCCGGCACGATTTTGCCCAGACTGCCGAGGCGCGGACGGCGCTGGAGCGCCGGCTGCAGACGATCGCCACGACGGCGCACGCCATGGCCAATGCCATGGAGTTCGACTTCCTCCTCAACCAGGATCGCCGGCTGTTGTCGATCGGCTACCTCGCCATCGAGGACCGGCTCGATCCGAGCTGCTACGACCTGCTCGCCTCCGAGGCCCGCCTCGCCAGCTTCGTGGCGATCGCCAACGGGACCGTGCCGGCCCGTCATTGGTTCCGGCTGGGACGTGCGGTGACACCGGTCGGCCGCGGCGCGGCGCTGATCTCCTGGTCGGGCTCGATGTTCGAATACCTCATGCCGTCGCTGGTGATGCGGGCGCCGCTCGGCAGCCTGATCGAAAGGACCAACGACCTGATCGTCCGGCGGCAGATCGACTATGCCACCGGCCGCGGCCTGCCCTGGGGCATCTCCGAATCGGCCTACAACGCGCGCGACAAGGACTTCACCTACCAGTATTCCAACTTCGGCGTGCCGGGCCTCGGCTTCAAGCGCGGCTTGAGCGAGGCCGCCGTCGTGGCGCCCTACGCGACGGCGCTGGCCGCCATGGTCGATCCGCGGGCCGCCACCGCGAACTTCGCCCGGCTGGCCTCGATCGGCGGCCAGGGCCGCTTCGGCTTCTACGAGGCGATCGACTTCACGCCGGCACGACTGCCCGAGGGCAAGACCCAGTGGGTGGTGCGCGCCTACATGGCCCATCACCAGGGCATGACGGTCGTCGCCATCGCCAACGCGCTGCTCGACGGCATCATGCGCACCCGCTTCCACGCCGAACCGATGATGCAGGCAACCGAGCTCCTGCTGCAGGAACGCACGCCGCGCGACGTTGCCGTGGCCCATCCGCGGGCCGAGGAAGTGGGCACCAGCAGTTCGGTCGAGGATCTCGAGCCCGCGGTCGTGCGCCGGTTGCGCAACCCCCATGCCGCCAGCCCGTCCGCGCATCTGCTGTCGAACGGCCGCTATTCGGTCATGCTGACGGCCGCCGGCTCGGGTTTCAGCCGCTGGGGCGACCTCGCCGTCACGCGCTGGCGCGAAGACACCACGCGCGACGACTGGGGCAGCTACATCTTCCTGCGCGATATCGAGAGTGCCGCGGTCTGGTCGGCGACCTATCAGCCGCGCGGAACACGGCCCGACAGCTACAACGTCATGTTCGCCGAGGATCGCGCCGAATTCGTGCGGCGCGACGGCACCCTCACCACCACGCTCGACGTCGTGGTGTCGCCCGAGGACGATGCCGAGGTCCGGCGCGTGTCGATCGCCAACACCGGCTCCCAGGCACGCGACATCGAAATCACCTCCTATGCCGAGATCGTGCTGGCGACGCCGGCAGCCGATGCCGCCCACCAGGCCTTCTCCAAGATCTTCGTGCAGACCGAGTACCTGGCCGCGGCGCGGGCCATCCTGGCGACGCGTCGTCGCCGCAGCCCCGGCGAGCCCGAGCTGTGGGTCGCCCATCTGGCGGTCGTCGAGGGCGAGAGCGTGGGCGAGGTCGAGATCGAGACCGACCGCGCCCGCTTCCTCGGCCGCGGCAACGACATCGGCGCGCCCGTGGCCGTGATCGACGGCCGGCGCCTGTCCAACACCGTTGGACCGGTGCTCGATCCGGTGTTCGCGTTGCGCCGACGCGTGTGGATTCCGGCCGGCAGCACGGCCAAGATCGCCTTCTGGACCATGGTCGCCTCGTCGCGCGAGGCCCTGCTCGATGCCATCGACAAGCACCAGGACACCAACGCCTTCGAGCGTGCCGCCACGCTCGCCTGGACGCAGGCCCAGGTGCAATTGCGTCATCTCGACATCGCACCGGCGCAGGCCACCCTCTATCAGCGCCTGGCCGGCCACGTCCTCTACGCCAACCCGGCGCTGCGCGCGTCGTCGGACACGATCCGCCGTGGTCTCGCGCCCGCGCCGGTGCTGTGGGCCCAGGGCATCTCGGGCGACCTGCCGATCATGCTGGTGCGCATCGACGAGGTCGAGGATTCGGGGATCGTGCGCGAGCTGCTGCGCGCGCGCGAGTACTGGCGGCTGAAGGGATTGGTGGTCGATCTCGTCATCCTGAACGAGCGCGGCGCCTCCTACGTGCAGGACCTGCAGGTGACGCTCGAGACCCTGGTGCGAACGCATCGCTCGCGCACCCATTTCGGCGCCGAGGGCGACAAGGGGGTCTTCGTCCTGCGCAGCGACCTGATCTCGGCCGAGACCCGCGACCTGCTGCTCGCAGTGGCGCGCGTGGTCCTGCCGGGCCGGCGCGGCAGCCTGGCCGACCAGCTCAACCGCCTGCAGACGCCGCCCGGCGTCGTGCCG
>CANJHI010000147.1 GCA_947474005.1 Alphaproteobacteria bacterium
CGATGCGCGGGCGCTGGTGCTGCATGCCCTGATCCTGGGTGCTGTGTTGGCGATGCTGTTCACCCTGCTCGCGTGGACCGTGGCCCCTGCCCTCTATCGGCTGCTGGGCGGCGAGGGCCGCGCGCTCGACCACGCCCTTACCTATTCCCATGTGCTGTTCAGCGGCGCGATCGTGATCTGGGCCAACTTCTTCCTGTCGGCGCTGCTGCGCGGCGGCGGCGATGCGGCGACGCCCGGACGCTACATGCTGCTGTCGTCGATCGCGCAGGTGCCACTCTCCTATGTGCTGGCGCTCGGCATCGGCGATTGGCCGGGCCTCGGCATGGCAGGTCCCGCGATCTCGTCTCTTCTGACATCGGCCGTGTCGGCGCTCCTGCAGGCACGCGCCCTGTGGGGCGGCAAGCTGGGCTTCGTCCCGGGGCTGGGTGGCCTTGCCCTACAAGGTCGGCTGTTCTGGGACATCCTGAAGGTCGGCCTGATCGCCTCCTTCTCGGCCTTCACCGCCAACCTCACCGCCATGCTGATGACGGGCCTGGTCGGCCGCTTTGGCGTGACGGCGCTGGCGGGCTACGGCATCGGCGTGCGGCTGGAGTTCATGCTGGTGCCGCTGGCGTTCGGCATCGGCTCGGGCCTGACGACGATCGTGGGCGTCGCCGCCGGCGCCAACGACTGGCGGCGCGCGGTGCGGGCTGCCTGGATCGGCAGCCTGGTCGCGGGATTGGGCATCGGCGTCTTCGGCTGGGTCGTGGCCATCGTGCCCGAGGGCTGGGCGCGCCTCTTCACCAACGACCCCGAGGTGATCGCGGCCACCGTCGCCTACATCACCCGCGTGGCGCCGTTCTATTGCCTGTTCGGTGTCGGCATGACGCTCTCCTTCGCCAGCCAGGGCGCGAACCGGATGAAGGCACCGTTCCTCGCGGGCCTCACCCGCCTGTTCGTGGCAGCGTTGGGCGGCTGGGTCGCCGTCGAGATCCTGGGCTGGGGCCTGGCGGGCGTCTTCACCGCCATCGCCGTCGGCATGATCTGCTTCGCAACGCTGATCGCGGGCCCTCTGCTGATCCACCCCTGGCGCGGCCGGGCGTGATAGAGCCGGGCGTGATAGTCTGGCCTCCCCACACGGGAGGGTGTCATGCAGCGCAGCGCCACGATCTCGACCTGGAATCGCAATCCGGCGGATGAAGAGGCGATGGGGGCCGCGCATGCGCCGATCTGGCGGCGCATGATCGATGTTTCCGTGCCCAACGATCTCCACGACGCGACCGTCCTCGACTATGGCTGCAACCAGGGTGGCTTCCTGCGCATGCTGTACGACCGCCATCCCTTTCGTGCCGCCGTCGGCATCGACATCGCCCGCGAATCGGTGGCGCGCGCCGAGCTGCTGAAGCGCCAGCGTCCCATCGAGTATCGCGCCGGCAACAGCGCCGCCGCCCTCGGTCGCACGTTCGATTTCGCCTTTAGCCACGAGGTGCTCTACCTGCTGCCCGATCTCGCGATTCACGCCAACGACATCAAGGCAGCGCTTCATCCGGGCGGCGCCTATGTCGCCGCCATGGGCTGCCATACCGACAGCAGTGTGTGGCCGAGATGGCGCAAGGTGATTGCCGAGACCTCGTCGATCCCGATCTACGACCATTCGCTGGACCGCGTCGCCAAGACCTTCTCAGAGGCGGGCTTCACGGTCTCGGTGCGGCCGCTGGCACTCGATGCATTCATGCCGGTGACGGTGGGCAGCGAGTATTTCCCCAAGATCGTCGACCAGCTGCGCTATTACAGTCAGGACAAGGTGCTGTTCCGGTTCGTGCGGGCACCGTAGGAGATTTCATCATGGCGCCGCCTGCCCTGCCGTTCGTCGCCGCCTTCTACGCCGCCCTGACCGGGGTGCTGTGCGTGGTGCTGTCGATCCTTGTCATCCGCCAGCGCATGCAGACGCGCATAAGCATCGGCGACGGCGGTGACGGAAACCTGGGCCGCATGGCCCGCGTGTTCGGAAACTTTGCCGAATACGCCGCGCTGGTAATGGTCCTGCTGGCACTGCTCGAGATTTGCGGAGGGCCGCGCTGGCTGGTCCACGTGCTGGGCGCCTGCTTCATCGCTGGCCGCCTCGCTCACGCCTATGGCCTGTCCCGTACGCTGAACGTCAATCCCGGCCGGACGGTAGGCGTCACCCTGACGCTTCTGACCATCCTCGTCGCGTCGGGGATGCTGCTGGCGCTGGTCGCGCGGAAGATCTTCGTCTAGCCGCGCGCGCCGAGCTTGCGCAGTGATCGGTCGATCCAGAGCGCGCCGATCTTTTCCTGCGCCCCGTTCTGACGCAGCCGCTGACGCAGGTTGGCGAAGTCGACGCGGTCGAGCTCCTGGTCCTGGTTGAAGCAGGAGAACACCACCGTTTCCTTGCCGGTCACCGGATCCTTGTGGAGCTGCAGGCACTGGGCGCAGATCTCCTTCATCATGCATTGCATGGGCGAGTTGATCGATCCCAGCGCACGGTGGCCGGGCTTCAGATAGGTCTTCAGGACGCCATGACGCGCGAGACGCACGGCGTTCATCATGCCGTCAGAGCCGATGGCCACGATGCGGTCGGCGTCGCTGAACGGGATCGGCTGCGGGCCCAATTCGCCCGCGGCGTACTTGCGCATCGTCTCGACGATGTTGTCGACGGTCGACTTGTCCTGCGGCCTGTCGACCGGGAAACCCGGCGCCTCGTCGCAGCTCCACACCACGACATCGGCCGCAGCCTCGATCTCTTCCACCTTGTATCGGTCGCTCACCTTCTTATAGCCGGCGAAGTAGAGCACCCTGCTGCCGGCCTTGCGAAACGCCTGGCCGATCGAGAACAGCACGGCATTGCCGAGACCGCCGCCGGCCAGCACCACCGTTTCGCCCGGCTCGATCTCGGTCGGCGAACCGGTTGGCCCCATGACGATCACCGGCTCGCCGGGCTCGAGCAGCACGCAGAGGTCGGACGATCCGCCCATCTCGAGCGTGATCAGCGACAGCAGGCCCTTGTCCTTGTCGACCCAGGCGCCGGTCAGCGCCAAGCCTTCCATGGTGAGCAGCGTGCCGTCGACCTTCTTCGATCGCGCCTCGTAGTTCTGCAGGCGATAGAACTGACCGGGCTCAAAGTTGCGAGCGGCGGCCGGCGCCTCGACGATGACTTCGACGATAGTGGGCGTCAGCCGATCGACGCGCACGACCCTCGCACGCCAGTCGCGGTTGGCTTCGGCCAGGATCGCTTCGGGCGACCGCGCCGGTGCCGCCAGCCGCTCCATCGTCCGGGTCAACACCGGATAGCCCTGCTTGGCGCCGCCCATCGCCTTCACGACATTGCCGGCAAACGAGGGATGCAGGTCGCCGAAGAACGACATGCTGCGGCCGTCGCCGTGGCGGTACATCAGCACGCGCACATCCGTGGGCTTGCAGCTACGCTCGGGCGTGGCGGGGTTGCCCTCCTCGTCGAGGGCGCGGAAATACTTGCCGTCGATGAAGGCGTGCGTCGCATCCTCGCGCGCCAGCACCGTGTTGGGCTGCGTGCCCGCCGCCACCAGGATGGTGCGCGCCGGCAGCGTCGCCTCGATCTTCGTGCCGTTCTGCTCGCCGCCAACTTTTAGCGCCTTGGCGTGACCGTTGGCATCGACCTCGACGGCGACCGGCGAGAGGCCTTCGACGAAGCGGATGTCCTCCTCCAGTGCCTTGAACACTTCCTCGTGGTTCAGCGTATAGGACGGCGAGTCGATCAGGCGGCGGCGATAGACCAGCGAGACGCCGCCCCAGCCGTTGACCAGCCTGGCGATGTCGGGTTCGCGGCCCTCGCGCGCGGCCGCCGCACGCTCGGCACGAATGGCCCGGGCGTGTCCCAGGAACTCCTGCGCGATCTCGCGTTCCTCGTCGTTCCAGGCCGCACTCACGACGGCTTCACCGCGTTCGGCCACCAGGATCTCGTGCCGCGCCAAAAACTTCTCGACCTGCAGCGGGTAGTAGGCGAGCGATTCGGTGGCAGTGTCGATGCCGGTCAGGCCACCGCCGATCACGATCACCGGCAGGCGGATCTGCAGGTTGGCGATCGAGTCCTTCTTGGCAGCACCGGTGAGCTGCAGCGCCATCAGGAAATCCGAGGCCGCGCGCACGCCGCGCGCCAGGCCGTTGGGCAGGTCGAGCACGGTGGGCTTGCCGGCGCCGGCACAGAGCGCCACGTGGTCGAATCCCATGGCGAGCGCGCTCTCGACCGTGACAGTGCCGCCGAAGCGCACGCCGCCGAACATCGAGAACTGGCCGCGGCGCTCGAGCAGCAGCCGCACCATTTTCAGGTAGTTCTTGTCCCAGCGCACGGTGATGCCGTACTCGGCGACGCCGCCGAAACCGGCCATGGCGCGTTCGCCGAGATCCTCGCGCAAGCTCGCGACATCCTGGACGGCGGCGAACGGCACACGGGCGCCGTCAGCCAGCACGCCCGACTGCGCGGGCGGCAGCGGCTCGATTTTCAGCCCGTCGATCGCCACCACGGTGTGGCCGTCGTTCATCAGATGATGCGAGAGGTTGAAGCCTGCAGGACCGAGGCCCACCACCAGCACGGTGCGACCGGTCGATGGGCGCGGGATCGGGCGGCTGAGGTTGAGCGGGTTCCAGCGTGTCAGCAGCGAATAGATCTCGAAGCCCCAAGGCAGCGCCAGCACGTCCTTCAGAGTCCGGGTCTCGATCTGCGGGATGTCGACCGGTTCCTGCTTTTGATAGATGCAGGCCTTCATGCAGTCGTTGCAGATGCGGTGCCCGGTGGCGGCGACCAGCGGGTTGTCGACCACCGCCATCGCCAGCGCGCCCACGGAAAAGCCCTCGCTCTTGAGGAGGTTCATCTCCGAGATCTTTTCCTCGAGCGGGCAGCCTGCCAGCGTCACGCCGAACGGCGACTTCTGGAAGACGCCGGTCTTGCGGTCCTTCAAGCCGCGCGAGCAGCTGTCCTTGCCCTGGTTGTGGCACCAGATGCAGTAGTTGGTGTGATCGAGCGCGCGCACGAGGTCGAAGCCCTCGTCGGTGAGCGCAAAGCCCTCGCGATGGCGCAACAACGGCCGCGGCAGCTTCATGCGCGTGACGCCATCGACGACTTCGGTCTCGATCGGCACCAGATGCTCGGGATCGATCTTGTGCGGCACCTTGAACAGCGGCCCATCACGATGGCGCTTCTTGCCCTCGGGATTGTGCAACGCCCAGGCGGCGTAGCGCGCGAGGGCCTCGATTTCCGGGCCGGGCGTCTCGACCTTGAACTCCGCACCGATGAGATCGCGGACGGCGAGCGCGAAGGAGAGCTCCCAATCCTCGAGCCCATCGGCAAAACCCGCCCCGAGCTTGACGCCTGCCGTGACGCTGTCGCCGTCGATTGCCATTGCTGCATCGGCCTTGATGGCGCGCGTGACGTAGCGCTGCACGAACAGCCGCTTGCAATCGTAGAGCGGCGCCAACCTCGTGTGCCGGCCGCGCAGCTCCGAAACAGGTGCCGCGACGCCGAACAGGCCACCGATGAAATCCTCGAGCGGCCGGGCGAGCTCGATCAGCAGGTTCGACTCGTCCTTGACCGCGAGCTGGTCGGGCGTCGCGCGCGCCGCCATCAGCCGCGCATGAAGACCGGCGTCGACACTCTGCAGCCAGGCGGCGAATGCGGCGTCGAGGCGGCCGAGACCATCGCGGTCGTAGAGGTCGTTGAAGGCGAACCCGTGGGAGAGCACGGGCGCCAGCCGAGGCGCATTCATTGCCAAATATCCAGACGGAGCGAGGGGTATTTTGTTCGTACGCGAACCGATTAACCGGGGCCGCCGGCAAGCGCAAGGCATCGCGCCTCATGCGACCGATTAGCGACATTTATGCCAGATGACGGCGCCTCCAGCTTCGCGCATGGTCGGGCGTCCATGAAAACCGCTCCTGCCTCCGTGCGCAACTGGCTGATCGTCGTTGCCGCAATGATCTTCTTCATGATCGTGATCGGCGCGCTCACGCGACTGACCGAATCGGGCCTGTCGATGGTCGAATGGCGGCCGGTGACCGGCTGGCTGCCGCCGCTCTCCGACGCGGCGTGGAGCGCCGAACTGGAGAAGTATCTTTCCTCGCCGCAGGGAAGATTGATCAATCGTGGTTTCAACGTCGTGGAATTCAGGCAGATCTTCTGGCTGGAATACAGCCACCGCCTGTGGGGCCGGCTGATCGGCCTTGTCTTCGCGCTGCCGCTCGCCTGGTTCTGGATGCGGGGCCAGCTCACGCCCTACCTGAAGCCGCGGCTGTTGGCCCTGCTGGTGCTGGGCGGCCTGCAGGGCGCCCTGGGCTGGGCGATGGTGGCATCGGGCCTGATCGATCGTCCCGCGGTCAGCCACTACCGGCTCGCCGCCCATCTCCTGCTCGCCGTGGCACTCTACGCCTACACGGTCTGGCTGATCCTCGAACTGGGGCCGTCCTCGGCGCGGCGCGACGACGCGAAGACATCGCGCGAGAGCACGGGGCTGATCGCCTTTCTCTTCGTCGTACTCACCTGGGGGGCGCTGATGGCTGGCCTCAGGGCGGGATCGGCGCACAACACCTTCCCCACCATGTCGGGCTACTGGATTCCGCCTGGCCTGTTCGAGCTTTCGCCCTGGTGGCTCAACCCGTTCGAGAACGGCACGACCATCCAGTTCATCCATCGCTGGCTGGCCAAGCTCCTGGTGCTGGGGATGCTGGTGCTGGCCTGGCGGGTGCGACGGCCCGAAACGCTGGCCGCGGCGGCGATGGCGCTGCTGCAGATGGGCCTCGGAATCGCCACGATTCTGAGTGGAATCAACATCGGCCTGGCGACGGCGCATCAGGCGGGGGCGGTCATTTTGCTGACCGCCCTAATCGTGGTCCGCCATCGCGCGACGCCTTCTCGGCAGCGCCCCGTCTCGGCTAAGGTTGGAGGATGACCGGCAAGCTCAACTGGCCCCAATTGCTGGCTGCCGCGACGTCGCTGGCGAAGCGGCCGGTCGGGGTGGCCGCTGTTGTGCTCATGCTCGTTGGCGCCGGCTCGGCCGGCGTCTGGTTGACGCAGCCCGCCGACACCGCGGACAAACGCGACGCTGGCGACGCGTCATCCGCACCGTCCCCTGCCCGTGCACCCTCGCCCAGCACGGCCTCGATCGTCGTGCCGGAGGCGCCGGCACCACCCGAACTGACCAGCATCGATGTCGCCCGCAGCGCCGATCCGTCGGCTGCAGCGTCCACGATGGCGTCGACAGTCCCGGTCGAGCCGCCCAAGCCCATCGACTGGGTGGCGATGCCGATCGACGAACTTCGCGCCAAGGCCACCGCCAACGAGATCCCCGCGATGGAGGAGCTCGCCCGCCGGCTGGTCCAGGGCGTGGGCGTGACCAAGGACCAGCAGGCCGGCGCCGGTTGGCTGTTGCGCGCCGCCCAGCGCGGTTCGGCGCAGTCGGCCTTCAATGTCGCGGTGATGTACGAGCGCGGCTTCGTGGTCGAGCGCGACTCGGCGCGGGCCATCGAATGGTACCGCAAGGCCATCACCGCCAACCTGCCCGCGGCCAAGCACAACCTCGCCCTGCTGCTGCGCGACGGCAAGGGCGCGCCACGCGACGGCAAGGAAGCCGTCGATCTGCTGCGCTCGGCGGCGCGCCAGGGCATGGCGGCATCGATGTTCACGCTGGGCGACATCCACGAACGCGGCGATGCCGCGCCCAAGGATGCCGCGGCCGCGCTGGCCTGGTTCGCGATCACCGCCGAATTCGAGCGCCAGACCAATCGCGGCGCCGAGACGGCGCTGGCCAAGACGGCGAGCCAACGCAGCCAGACCCTCCAGCGCATTCTGACGCCGGCCGAACTCGAGCGGGCGCAGCAGCTGGGACAAACCGAGTTCAAGCTCATCGTCGAGGCGCTGTCGCCGCCCAAGCCGGCGCCTGTCGTACCGGCGCCGGCCGAGCCCGTGGCAGCGGCACTCGATCCCGCTCTGCCGCCCAACGACACTGATCCGCCGGGCTGGCCCAACGCGGCAAACGACCAGGTCCGCGTCATCCAGCAGGCCCTGTTCGATCTCAAGTTCCTCCGCGAAAGGCCGGATGGCGCCATGGGACCGATGACCCGCGCAGCCATCCGCTCCTTCCAGCGCGGCACCGCCCTGCGCGAGACCGGCGAGCCGACCCGGGACGTCTACATCGCCTTGAAGGAATCGCTCGCCAGTCGCGATGTCGTCGCCCACTCGCCCCTGCCGTTGCCGCCGCCTGAGAAGGTCGAGATCCCGACCGTCGAGCTGCCCAAGATGGAACTGCCGAAGGCCGAGTCACCTAAGGTCGAGGCTGCGACGGCCGACGTCACGAAGGCCGAAGCCGCGAAGGCCGAAGCGGCGAAGGCCGAAGCGGCGAAGGCCGAAGCGGCGAAGGTCGCTCCGGTTGCCATGGCCATCGACATCGGCCGCCCGGAGCCGCCACCGCCGCCGCCGACTTCGGCCGAGATCGCGCGCACGATGCCGAAGGAGATTTCCAGGGAAGCAAGCAAGAGCCAGCCTGCCGCGGCCGTGCCCGATGTCTGGCCGACGGCCCCTGTCGATCAGGTCAAGGCCGTCCAGCAACTGCTCCGCGATCTCAACTTTTCCAGCGATACGCCCGATGGCCTGAACGGCCCCAACACGCGCGCCGCGATCCGCGACTACGAACGCGCCGCCGCCCTCAGCGTGACCGGCGAGCCGAGCAAAGCGCTGTTCGACTCGTTGAAGGAGTTGCGCCAGCTCATGGTGCCGAAGGCCAACTGAGGTTCGGCATTCAGTCGGAGATCAGCCTGCCGGCATGACGCCACCAGCGGTCCGGCAGCCCTGCCGCCGCCCCGCCTGCGGCGTTGACATCGTCGTACAGCGCGAAGCAGGTGGCGCCGCTGCCGCTCATCGCGGCATAGCGCACGCCTTCGGTCCGGCCGAGTGCCGCCAGCACGTCGGCGATCGCGGGCCTGAGCGAGGTCGCGGCATCGGCGAGATCGTTGCCGCGCGCGGCCAGGGCGGCAACGAGGTCACCCAGATCGGGCCATGAGGACGGGATGGGCGTCGCCGCCGAAAAGGGCCCGCGGCGTGCGGCAAAAACCTCGGGCGTGGCGAGCGGCGTGCGCGGATTGACCAGGAGAATGGCGCAGGGCGGCAGGGGCGGCGCCGGCCGCAGAACCTCGCCCACACCCGACACCAGCGCCGGCCGGCCGGCCAGGCACATCGGCACATCGGCGCCCAGCCCCGCGGCCAGATCGAACAATTCCTCGACCGGCAAGGCCACGCGCCACAGATCGACCAGGGCATGAAGGGTGGCCGCGGCATCGGCCGATCCGCCGCCGAGGCCGGCCGCCACGGGAATATGCTTGGCGAGGCGTAGCGCGGCACGCGGCGACACGCCGGCGCGGCCGGCCAGCAGACGCGCCGCCCGCAGCACGAGGTTGTCGGCCTCACCGGCGAGGCTCGGCGCCTCGGGGCCTTCGAGGGCAAGCGACAAGCCGCCGGAGGGGCTGACCTCGAGGGTGTCGGCAAGGTCGGTGAAGGCGACCAGCGAGTCGAGCAGATGGTAGCCGTCGGCGCGACGGCCGACGACTCTTAGCCAGAGATTGATCTTGGCGCGTGCGACCCGCATGGCACGAGTTCCGGCGGACGCGCCGGCTCAGCCACCCTGCTTGGGAGCAGCAGCCGGCTTTTCGTAGACGGTCGGCTTGTCGTTGCCGGCATTGATCCCGTTGGCGATCTTGTCCTTGATCACCTCGACGCGATCCTTGTCGGGCTTCTGGTTGAGCGAGCGCTCCCATTCGAAGCGCGCTTCGCGCTTACGGCCGACGTGCCAGTAGGCATCGCCCAGGTGCTCGGTGATGGTGGGATCGTCGCCCTTCTGCTCGCTCGCCCGTTCGAGCCACTCGACGGCCTTGTCGAACTGGCCGACACGGTAGAACGCCCAGCCGACGCTGTCGGTGATCGCGCCGTCATCCGGGCGCAATGCCGTCGCCTGCATCAGCATCTTCATGCCCTGGTCGAGATGCAGACCCTGGTCGACCCAGCTGTAGCCGAGGTAGTTCAGCACGTGCGGCTGCTCGGGCGAGAGTTCGAGCGCCTTCTTCATGTCGGCTTCCGCCTTCGGCCACTGCTTGGTCCGCTCGAGCGCGATGCCGCGGCCGAAATAGATCGGCCAGTGGCGTTCATCGACATTGCGCAGACGCGAGATGGCGATGTCATAGGCGGCGACCGCCTCGGCATAGCGTTCGCGGCCGCGCTGCAGATCGGCCAGGGTCAGGGCCGCGTCGATGCGGTCGGGCTTTTCCGCGATCAGCGTGTTGAGCCGGCCGACCGACTGGTCGAAGCGGTCGAGCTGGGCGTCGAGCGCCGCCATCCGGAGCCGCGCCTGCCACGACAGCGGCGAGATCGCTTCGATCTTGGCGAGTGCGGCAATGGCCTTGGGGATCTGCTGGAACTGCTCGTAGAGGTTCGAGATCATCAGCCAGGCGAAATCGTGGTCCGGCTTCAGGTTGACGGCGAGCTGGTCGAAGATCAGCGCCAGGTCGGCACGCTGATTGCGCGGATCCGACGCCAGGATGCCGCCGATGTCGAACAGGATGTCGGCGATACCCGCCGCCGGCGAGGGCGTCTTGGCCAGCGGCGCGTTGGCCGCGACCAGGGCGTCCATAAGCACCGAATCGCTGAAGCGTTCGCCGTAGGTCTTGAGAAGCTGCCGCGCCTCGTCGCCCTTGCCGAGCCGGCGCAGCCCGTCGGCGGCAGCAAGCGTGGTGCGCAGGCCGGCGGCATCGAGGGACGTTGCGCGGCGATACTTCGCCTCCGCCGCGGCGCGATCACCCGCCAGCTCGTCGATCTGCGCCTCGATGATCAGCGAGAGCGACTCGGCACGCTCGCCGGCCGCCGGCTTGAGCCTGGCCGCGAACGAACGGGCGGCCGGAAAATCCTTCTCACCGGCTTTCAGCCACGCCATCACATAGTCGCGCAACGGGCCGAGCTGGTTCTCCGCGCCGATGCGGCCGAGCTGCTGCTCGGCGGCTTTATAGTCGCCCTTCTTTATTGCCTGGACCGCGAGCACGAGATTGCCGAAGCCGTCACCCGGGCGTGTCGCCAGCACCTGGGGCGCGAGTTGCGCGGCCGCGTCGATGCGACCGGCATACATGCGCATGCGGAAGGCGGAATAGACCAGTTCGGGATCGGTCGGCGCCAGCGCGAGGGCCGCGTCCATCTGGTCGGCCGCGGCGTCGTAGTCGTGATCCTGCTCGGCCACGCGCCCCGCGAGATAGCGGCCGTCGATGGTCGCCGCGATCTGGCGACCGCGCTGAGGCTGGGGAGTCCCGCCCTGTTGGGCCTCCGCGGTCAGCGGGAGGGCGAGCAGCAGCGCAGCCGGAAGCAGCGTGAGGAGTGTGCGTCGCATACCTGTCACATGTTGGGGTAATTGGGGCCGCCGCCACCTTCGGGCACCGCCCAGTCGATGTTCTGCGCCGGATCCTTGATGTCGCATGTCTTGCAGTGCACGCAATTCTGCGCGTTGATCTGGAAGCGCGGCTGGCCGTTGTCGGCCGTCACGACCTCGTAAACGCCGGCCGGGCAGTAGCGTTGCGCGGGCTCGGCATAGAGCGGCAGGTTGACCGCGATCGGGATCGACGGATCGCGCAATTTCAGGTGAACTGGCTGGTCTTCCTCGTGGTTGGTGCTCGAGAGAAACACCGAGGAGAGCTTGTCGAAGGAGATCACGCCGTCCGGCTTGGGATATTGGATCGGCTGGAATTCGCTCGCTGGCCGCAAAGTCTCGTGATCGGCCTTCTTGTGGTGGAAGGTCCAGGGCAGGCGGATGCCGAGATCGTGCATCCACATATCGAAGCCGCCGTAGACCGTGCCCACCACCGTGCCCCAGCTCAGCGCCGGCTTGACGTTGCGCACCTTGTCGAGGTCCTTCCAGATCCACGACGCCTTCACCTTCACCGGATAGGCGATCAGCTCGTCGCCACCGGTCTTGCCCGCCGCCAGCGCCTCGAACGCGGACTCGGCCGCCAGCATGCCGCTCTTGATCGCGTTGTGGCTGCCCTTGATGCGCGGCAGGTTGACGAAGCCAGCGGCGCAGCCGATCAGTGCGCCGCCCGGGAAGGTGAGCTTCGGCACCGACTGCAAACCGCCTTCGTTGATGGCGCGCGCGCCGTACGACAGCCGCTTGCCACCCTGCAGGTACTTGGCGACCTCGGGATGGGTCTTGAAGCGCTGGAATTCGTCGAACGGCGACAGATACGGGTTCTCATAGGAAAGATGCACCACGAACCCGATCGACACCAGGTTGTCGCCGAAGTGGTACATGAACGAGCCGCCGGCACTGCCGGTCTCCGACAGCGGCCAGCCCTGCGAATGCACGACCAGGCCCTTCTGGAACTTGGCCGGGTCTACCTGCCACAGCTCCTTCAGGCCAATGCCGAACTTCTGCGGGTCGACTCCGTCGCGCAGGTCGAACTTCGACATCAGCATCTTGGAGAGCGAGCCGCGCGCGCCTTCGGCGATCAGCGTGTATTTGGCATGCAGCTCCATGCCCGGCGTGTAGCTGTCCTTGTGCGTGCCGTCCTTGGCGATGCCCATGTCGCCGGTGGCGACGCCCTTTACCGATCCGTCATCGTTGTAGAGCACCTCGGCGGCGGCGAAGCCCGGATAGATCTCGACGCCCAGCGCCTCGGCCTGCTGGCCGAGCCAGCGGCAGACGTCGCCCAGGCTGACGATGTAGTTGCCGTGGTTGTTCATCAGGCGCGGCATCAGGAAATTGGGGAAGCGGTAGGAGCCGCCCTTGGTCAGGAACAGGAACTGGTCGTCGCTGACCTGGGTCTCGAGCGGCGCGCCCTTCTCCTTCCAGTCGGGAATGAGTTCGTTGAGGCCGACCGGATCGACCACGGCGCCGGACAGGATGTGGGCACCGATCTCAGAGCCTTTCTCGAGCAGGCAGACCGAGACCTCGTGATTGCGCTCGGCCGCGAGCTGCTTCAGACGGATCGCCGCCGACAGCCCGGCCGGGCCACCACCCACGATCACCACGTCGTATTCCATCGCCTCGCGCGTCATGCCCATCTCGCTCTGCAGTGCCTTTTCCAGATGGACGCGCCGCCGGCCGGCGGCGATCCTTCCGTCGTAGATAGCCTGTCGGGGGCAGGATCGCCACCCGCGGAAAAGGGGAATTCCCGTGGCGGCATTGACTGAAATCGACAGCAAGATCTTCTCTGCCCGTGAATTCCGGCTGGAAAGTGGCCAGATCCTCCCGGTTCTCGAATTGGCCTACGAGACGTACGGTGTGCTGTCGCCCCAGCGCGACAATGCCGTCCTGGTGGTCCACGGCTACACCTCGAGCCATCACGCCGCCGGCCGCAATGCGCCGGGCAAGCAGGGTCGCGGCGTGCCCGAGGGCGCGGTGGGCTGGTTCGACGGATTGATCGGGCCCGGCAAGGCGGTCGACACCGACCGCTATTACGTCGTCTCGGTGAACGCGCTGGGCTCGGCGCACGGCAGCAGCGGCCCCAACTGCACCGACCCGCGCACCGGCAAGCCCTACGGCCCGACCTTCCCCGAGATCACCCTGCGCGACATGGTGGCGAGCCAAAAGCTGCTGGTCGATTCGCTCGGCCTCGCGAGCCTGGTCGCCGTGGTCGGCCCGTCGATGGGCGGCTTTCAGTCGTTCCAGTGGGCGGCGTCCTTCCCCGGCTTCATGAAGGGCATCGCCGCGTCCGTTACCGCGCCCCGCGCGCCAAGCCGCCTCGGCGGCCTGAAGGCGCTGCAGGCGCGCCTCGCCAGCGACCCGAACTGGAACGGCGGCTGGTACTACGAGAATGGCGGCATTCCCGGCACGCTCGAACAGATCCGCTACGAGACGCTGCTGAACTACGGCCAGGGTGAGGCTGAGGCCAAGGTCGCCGCGAAGAGTTGGGCGAAGATCTACGACGGCCATTCGCTGGTCACCCTGCGGCGCGCGATCGACGGCTTCGACATCACCAAGCAGTACGACCAGCTCAAGAAGACCAAAGTCCTGTACGTAATCTCCAAGACCGACAAGTTGTTCGACCTCACCGACTGCGCTACCCACGTGCTCGAGATGCGCAAGGCCGGCGTTGACCTCACCTATGTCGAGATGCCGTCGGACAAGGGACACATGGCCAGCCACGCCGACGCCGCGATGTGGGCACCGATCCTCGGTGCCTTCATGAAGAGCCTTTGATGGACGGGGCGGCGCTCGCGCGCGAGGACCTCGCCTCACTGCTGCAATGGTACGTCGATCACGGCCTTGACGAGACCATCGGCGAGGAAGCCATCGACCGCTTCGCCCTGCCGCCGCCCGCCGCCTCCGCGCCAGCAGGCGCGTCACCCAGCGCGTTCGCTGGCGCGCCGCCGCGGAGCACCACGGCG
>CANJHI010000148.1 GCA_947474005.1 Alphaproteobacteria bacterium
GCGGATCGGTTGTCATCCGCAATTCGCTTGACCGCCGCCGGAGCGGCTTGCGACAGTCGAAACAACACTCAGCGCGTGCGCACGATCGCGGTCGCACCGAACCAATAAGTAAGGGAGAAGAGTAATGACCATTTCCGTCGCCATGACCGTCAACGGCAAGTCCGTCTCGGGCAAGGTCGAGGCGCGCACGCTGCTGGTTCAGTTCCTGCGCGAGCATCTCGGCATGACAGGCACCCACGTCGGCTGCGACACCAGCCAGTGTGGCGCCTGCGTCGTCCACGTCGACGGCCAGTCGGTCAAGTCCTGCACGATCCTGGCCGTCCAGGCCGAGGGCGCGAAAGTCCTCACGATCGAAGGCCTGGCGGAGAGCGCCGACAAGCTTCATCCGATGCAGGAAGCCTTCCGCGAGAACCACGCTCTGCAGTGCGGCTTCTGCACCCCTGGCATGGTGATGAGCGCCATCGACATGGTGAAGCGCCACAACTACCAGCTCGACGAGGCGACGGTGCGCCGCGAGCTCGAGGGCAACCTCTGCCGCTGTACCGGCTACCACAACATCGTGAAGGCAATCCTGGCCGCTGCCCCGGCCATGAAGTCAGCAGGAGTGTAGCCCCATGACCGCCGCCACCGGAATCGGCGCCCGCGTTCTTCGGACGGAAGACAAGCGCTTCCTGACGGGAACCGGTCGCTATGTCGACGATCTGCCCCTCGCACGGGCGACCTACGCGTATTTCCTGCGTTCGCCGCATGCCCATGCGAAGATCAAGAGCATCGACATTTCCGCGGCGGCCAAGATGCCGGGCGTAGTCAACATCTTCACCGGCAAGGATCTGGTCGACGCCAAGGTCGGCGGCCTGATCTGCGGCTGGACGGTCAAGGACAAGCACGGCCAGCCACACAAGGCGCCGGCCCATCCGGTGATGGCGGTCGACACGGTGCGCTACGTCGGCGACACGGTCGCCATGATCGTGGCCAACAGCCACGACGAAGCCAAGGACGCGGCCGAGGCGATCAAGGTCGACTACGACGTGAAGCCGGCGACCATCGATCTCGCCAAGGCGTTCGACAAGGGCTCGGCCGAGGTCCATCCCGAGGCGCCGGGCAACCTCGTCTACGACTGGGAAATCGGCGTGAAGGCCGATGTCGATGCGGCGTTCGCCAAGGCGGCGCACGTCACCAAGCTCGACCTCATCAACAACCGGCTGATCCCGAACGCCATGGAGCCGCGCGCCGCGGCGGCGGAGTACGACAAGGGCACGGGCCACTACACGCTGTGGTCGACGTCGCAGAACCCGCACGTTCTGCGCCTCATCCTGTCGGCCTTCGTGCTGGGTATCCCTGAGCACAAGCTGCGGGTCATCGCGCCGGATGTCGGCGGCGGCTTCGGCAGCAAGATCTTCTGCTACGCCGATGAGACGATGGTCTGTTGGGCGGCATCGCGCGTCGGCCGGCCGATCAAGTGGACCGCCGAGCGCAGCGAGTCGTTCCAGACCGACTGCCATGGCCGCGACCATGTCACCCACGCCGAGCTGGCGTTGGACAAGGACGGCAAGTTCCTGGCGCTGAAGGTTGAGACGATCGCCAACATGGGCGCCTATCTGTCGACCTTCTCGACGGCGGTGCCGACCTATCTCTACGCCACGCTGCTGGCGGGCCAGTACACGACGCCACTCATCTACGCCA
The DNA here is from genome assembly GCA_947474005.1 of Alphaproteobacteria bacterium. Classification (GTDB taxonomy): domain Bacteria; phylum Pseudomonadota; class Alphaproteobacteria; order Reyranellales; family Reyranellaceae; genus Reyranella. The sequence continues at coordinate 1,684 of CANJHI010000148.1, forward strand.
ACGTGAAGGCCGCACTCACCCATACCGCGCCGGTCGACGCCTATCGCGGCGCCGGACGGCCGGAAGCGACCTTCGTCATCGAGAGCATCGTGAGCAAGGCGGCGGCCGAGATGAAGATCGATGCGGCGGAGCTGCGCCGCAAGAACTTCATCCCGTCGACGGCTTTCCCGTACCAGACGCCTGTCGCGCTGCAGTACGATTCGGGCAACTACCCGCCGATCATCGACGAGGCCATGAAGATCGCCGACTACAAGGGCTTCGAGGCTCGCCGCGCCGAGGCCAAGTCGCGTGGCAAGCTGCGCGGCATCGGCTTCTCGTCCTACATCGAGGCCTGCGGCCTCGCGCCCTCGCAGGTCGTCGGCTCGCTCGGGGCCGGCGTCGGCCAGTGGGAGTCGGCGCAGATCAAGTTCAACCCAACCGGCAATGTCCAGGTCATGACCGGGGCGCACAGCCATGGCCAGGGTCACGAGACAACCTTTGCCCAGCTCATCCACGACAAGCTCGGCGTGCCGATGGATCAGATCGAGATCGTCCATGGCGACACGGCGACGACGCCCTTCGGCATGGGTACCTACGGCAGCCGTTCGCTGGCCGTCGGCGGCTCGGCCATCGTCAAGGCCACCGAGAAGATCATCGCCAAGGGCAAGAAGGTCGCGGCCCATCTGATGGAAGCCTCTGTGGCCGACGTCGAGTTCGAGAACGGCACCTTCAAGGTGGCGGGTACGGACAAGAGCGTGCCGCTGGCCCAGGTCGTGTTCGCGGCCTATGTGCCGCACAATTACCCGCATGCCGACACCGAACCGGGCATGGACGAGAATGCTTTTTACGATCCGGCGAACTTCGTCTATCCGGCCGGCACGCAGATCTGCGAACTCGAGATCGACCCGGAGACGGGCACGACCGAGATCGTTGCCTTCACCGCGATCGACGACTTCGGCAACATCATTAATCCGATGATCGTCGAGGGCCAGGTCCATGGCGGCATCGTGCAGGGTGTCGGCCAGGCGCTGTTCGAGGCCGCGGTCTACGACAAGGACACGGGCCAGCTCATCAGCGGCTCGTTCATGGACTACACCATGCCGCGCGCCGACAACTTCCCGTCGTTCAAGCTCGGCTACAAGACCACGCCTTGCCCGCACAATCCGCTGGGCGTGAAGGGTTGCGGCGAAGCCGGCGCGATTGCGTCGCCGGCCGCCGTGATGAACGCAGTCCACAACGCGCTGGCACCGATCGGCGTCAAGCACGTCGAAATGCCCGCCACATCCCTCAACGTGTGGCAATCGATCCAGGGCGCCCAACGCCAAGCGGCTGAATAGGGCGGCCGAGTAACCGGAGGAAATTGAGATGTACGATTTCGCTTACCATCGTCCGAAGTCGGTCGCCGACGCGATCGGCCTGCTGAAAAGCAAGCCCGAAGCCCGCGCCATGTCGGGCGGCATGACCCTGATCCCGACGCTGAAGCAGCGCCTGGCACGTCCGAGCGACGTGGTCGATCTCGGCGGCGTCAAGGAGCTGGCCGGCATCAAGGTCGAGGGCAACAACGTCGTGGTGGGCGGCATGACCCGGCACGCCGACGTCGCGAGCTCGGCCGAGGTCAAGGCTGCGATCCCGGCGCTGGCCTACCTCGCGGGCCACATCGGCGATCCGCAGGTGCGCAATCGTGGCACGATCGGTGGCTCGGTCGCCAACAACGATCCGGCGGCCGACTATCCCGGTGCGGTCTTGGCACTCAATGCCACCGTCAGCACCAACACCCGCAAGATCGCGGCCGACGACTTCTTCAAGGGCCTGTTCGAGACAGCACTCGGCGAGGGCGAACTGATCACCGGGATCAGCTTCCCCAAGGCGGAGAAGGCGGCCTACGTGAAGTTCCCGAACCCGGCTTCACGCTATGCCATGGTCGGCGTGTTCGTGGCCAAGACGGCTTCAGGCGTGCGGGTCGCGGTGACCGGCGCCGGCGCCACCGTCTTTCGCGTCAAGGCGATGGAAGAGGCACTTGCCAAGAACTTCTCCTCGGCGGCGATCAAGGACATCAAGATCCCGGCCGACGGACTCAACAGCGACATCCACGGCAGCGCCGAATACCGTGCCCATCTCGTGGGCGTCATGGCACGCCGGGCGGTCGACGCCGCCAACAAGTAGCCGCCGGCGGCTCTACGGACTAACGTCGGGGCGTCCCTTTGGGACGCCCTTTCGTTTTGGGGAGAGGCATGAAGGCACTGGTCACGGGATTCGAGCCGTTCGGCGGCGACGACGTCAATCCGTCGTCGCTCGCGGTCGGGAAGCTGAAGAAGCGGATCGGCGGCATCGTCGTTCATACGGCTGAGTTGCCGACGTCCTATGCGAATTCGGCGAAGCTGCTCCTGGCGGCGATCGAGAAGGTCAAGCCGGACATCGTGCTGTGCGTCGGCCAGGCGGGCGGGCGGACCGAGCTTTGCCTCGAGCGCGTCGCCATCAACGTCCAGGACGCCCGCATCCGCGACAACGACGGCAAGCAGCCGATCGACAGGCCGGTGGTGAAGGACGGTCCGGCGGCCCATTTCGCGACGCTCCCGATCAAGGCCTGCGTGGCGGAGATGCGCAAGGCCGGCCTGCCGGCGGCTGTGTCGAACACCGCCGGCACCTTCGTTTGCAACCACATCTTCTATGCTCTGATGGATATCGCCGCCGGCCATCCGATTCCGATGCGCGGCGGCTTCCTGCATATCCCCTACGTGCCCGAGCAGGCCGCCCGGCTGGGCGGGGCGCCGTCGATGGCGCTCGACGACATCGTGCGCGGGATCGAGATCATCCTCGAGGTCAGCGCCGCCCGCAGCGGCGACATCCATACCGCCGAGGGCCGGATTTCGTAGGCAACTACTCTGCGGCGATCGCCAGTGGCGGTCGCGTGCCGTGGGGGCTGCTGGCCTCGACCGGCGCCGGCTTGGCCGAAGGCTGCTTCACCCGGAACCAGGCGGCGTAGAGCGCCGGCAGGAACAGGAGTGTGAGTGCCGTCGCCACCAGCAGGCCGCCCATCAGGGCGACCGCCATGGGGCCCCAGAATACGCTGCGCGAGAGCGGGATCATGGCGAAGATCGCCGTGCCTGCGGTCAGCACGATGGGGCGGGCGCGGCGCACCGTGGCATCGATCACCGCATCCCACGCCGAATGGCCGGCGGCAATGTCCTGGTCGATCTGGTCGACCAGGATCACCGAGTTGCGCATGATCATGCCGGCGAGCGCGATGACGCCCAACAGGGAGACGAAGCCGAACGGCTGGTTGAACAGCAGCAGGAAGAGCGACACGCCGATCAGGCCGAGCGGCGCCGTCAGCATCACCAGGGCAAGCTTGGAGAAGCTCTGGAGTTGCAGCATCAGGAACATGATCATCAGGAAGGCCATCACCGGCATCATCTTGAAGATCGAGCCCTGGCTCTTGGCTGATTCCTCCTGATCGCCGCCGACTTCGATGCGGTAGCCGGCCGGCAGGTCGGCGCGCAGCGGCGCCAGGGCCTTGTCGATGCGGGCGGCAACGTCGGGTCCCTGCACGCCGTCGATCACGCCGGCGCGCACCGTCATCAGCAGGTCCTTGTTGCGCCGCCACAGGATCGGCTCTTCGAGCTCGAACTTGAGCGTCGCGAGCTGGGCGAGGGAGACCACGCCGCCGGTCGAGGTTCGGAGATTGATCGCCTCCAGGCCTTCTACGCTCAGCCTCTCCGGGGCGACGGCACGGGCGACCACGTCGATCGATTCGGTGCGGTCGCGGTACTGCGTCACCGTCACGCCCGACAGCAGCGTCTGCAGGGTATTGCCGAGGACCTGCGAATCGACGCCGAGCGCGCGCGCCTTGCTCTGGTCGATCTCGAGCCGCACGGTCTTGGCGAGCTCGTTCCAGTCGAAGTTGATGTCGCGTGTGGCCGGATCGGCCTTGAAGACCTCGCGCACGCGCTCGGCGACGGACCGGACCTGCTGCGGGTCATCGCCCAGTACGCGGAACATGACGGGATAGGCGACCGGCGGGCCGTTCTGCAGCCGCTGCACGCGGGCACGGACGGCCTCGAAATCGCCGGCGAAGAGCTTGTTCAGGTCGGCGAAGACGCGCTCGCGGGCCGCCAGATCCCTGGTCATGACGATGACCTGGCCGAAGTTCGCGTTGGCGAGTTCGGGCACCGTCGGCAGATAGAAGCGCGGGCTGCCGGCGCCGACATACGACGTGTAGTAGGCGACGTCGTCGTTTGCGCCCAGCCATTTCTCGAGCTTGCGTACTTCGGTGTCGGTCGCCGCCCACGAGGCGCCCTGCGCCAGCTTCAGGTCGACGATCAGCTCGGGGCGGTTGGCGGTCGGGAAGAACTGCTTCTGCACCAGGCCGAAGGAGGCGATCGAGGCGACGAAAGCCAATGCCGTGATGGCGATGGTGGTCTTGCGCCAGGTCACGCACCACACGACCAGCTTGCGGAAGGCGGTGTAGAGCCGCCCGCTGTGCGGATCGGCATGATGCGCCTTGGGCTGCGGCAGCAGGTGATAGCCCATCCACGGCGTGAACAGCACGGCCACGAACCACGAGATGATGAGCGCAAGCCCGACCACCCAGAAGATCGAGTTGGTGTATTCGCCGGCGCTCGACTTGGCGAATCCCACCGGCACGAAGCCGATGGCGGTCACCAGCGTGCCGGTCAGCATGGGGAAGGCGGTCGAGGTATAGGCGTAGGTCGCAGCTTCGAGGCGGCTGGCACCTTGCTCGAGCTTCACCATCATCATCTCGACGGCGATGATGGCGTCGTCGACCAGCAGGCCGAGCGCAATGATCAGGGCGCCGAGCGAGATGCGCTGGAAATCGATGCCAAGCAGCATCATGCCGACGAATGTGATCGCCAGCACCAGCGGCACGCTGAAGGCCACGATGAGGCCGGTGCGCACGCCCAGGCTGATGAAGGAGACGACCAGCACGATCGCCAGCGCCTCGAACAACGAGGAGATGAACTCCTCGAACGACTTCTCCACGACCTCGGGCTGGTTGGCGACTCGGTGCACGGTGATGCCCAGCGGCAGGGTCTTGTCGACCTCGGCCATGGTCTTCTCCAGCGCCTTGCCGAGCGTCTCGACATTGCCGCCAGGCGCCATGACGACGCCGAGGCCAATCACCGGCTTGCCCTTGAAGCGCATCGAGATCTGACGCGGATCCTGATAGCCGCGCTTGATCTCGGCGACGTCGCCCAGAGTGAAGCTGCTGCCGCCGACGCTGAACGGCAGGTTGGCCAGCTCCTCGGCGGAGGTCGGCGCACCGTCGACGCGCACGGCGACCCGCTCGCCCTTGGTCTCGACCGTACCGGTGGCAACGATTGCGTTCTGGCGGCGCACGATCTCGAGGATCTGGTCGACCGGCACGCCCAGCATCGCGAGCCGGGCATGGCTGAACTCGATGTAGATCTTCTCGTCCTGCAGGCCCAGCAGGTCGGCCTTGGTGACGTCGGGCACGCGCAGCAGGCGCTGGCGCACGCCCTTGGCGATTTCCTTGACCTCGGCGGGCGCGAAGCCGTCCGACTCGAAGGCCCAGATCACGGTGTAGGTGTCGCCGTACTCGTCGTTGAAGAACGGCCCGACCACGCCCTGCGGCAGCGAGCTTCTTATGTCGCCGACCTTCTTGCGCACCTGGTACCACAGGTCGGCGACCTTGGCCGGAGGGGTGTCATCGCGCAGCGAGACGTAGATCACGGTCTCGCCGGGCTTGGTGTAGCTGTTGACGAAGTTGAAGTAGGGCAGCTCCTGGAGCTTGGTCTCGATCTTCTCGGTGACCTGCTGCTCCATCTCGCGCGACGTGGCGCCGGGCCATGCCGCCGACACCACCATCTGCTTGATGGTGAAGGGCGGGTCCTCGGCGCGGCCAAGACTGAAGAAGGCGTAGATGCCGGCCGCCGTGAGGGCGATCATGAAGAACACGGTGAGCGTGCTGTACTTCAGCGCCAGCGCCGAAAGGTTGGTGCGCGTGGTCATGACGGGCTCCCCCTCAAATCCGAGGCGGTTGGGCCTGCTGCAGCGGCTTCACCTTCTGGCCCGCCTCGAGCTTGTGGACGCCCGCGGTGGCGATCAGTTCGCCGTCCTTCACACCCGAGGCGATGGCCGCGGTGTCGTCGCGCCAACGTGCGATGGTGACGGCGCGCAGTTCGACGGCGCCGCTCGCCTTGTCGACCACCCAGACGGCGGGCTGCGTGCCGCGCTGGAAGATCGCGGCCAGCGGCACTTCGGCCACCAGCTGGGCGTCGGGGCGATCGAAGCCCAGGGTGGCGGTCATGCCGAGGCCGATGAACTCCGGCGGATTGACGATGCTGAAGCGCGCAGCGTAGGTCCTCGTTATCGGATCGGCGCTAGGCGACAGCTCGCGCAGCTTCGCGGTGTATTTCCGGCCGGGATCCGACCACAGCTCGAAGCTGGCCGCGGTTGTGTCGCGCACGACCTTCAGGCGGTGCTCGGGGACGCCAACCACGATCTCGAGTTCGTTGGTGCGCGCCACGCGGACCACGCCCTGTCCCAACGACATGACCTGGCCGACCTCGGCCTGGACGGCGGTGACGATGCCGGCTGTATCGGCGCGCAACTCGGTATAGGCGAGGTTGTTCTCGGCCGAGGCGAGCTGGCTGCGCGCCTGGTCGGCACGGGCAAGCGTTGTCGCGGCCAGCATCTGGCGTTGTTCCAGAGTCTGCTGCGTGAAGGCAGCACCCCCGCGCAGGCCCTGATAGCGCTCGTAATCGGCCTTGGCGCGCACTTGGTCAGCGTCGGCGGAGGCAAGCGCGGCGCGGGCGTTGTCGACGGCGAGGCGATAGTCGGACGGGTCGAGCTGCGCGATCAGGTCGCCCGGCTTCACCGTGGCGCCGACATCGACCGAGCGCTGCACGATCTTGCCGGAGACGCGGAAACCGAGCGTGCTCTCGATGCGGGGCACGACCGTGCCCGCGAGCACGAGGGCTTGCGCCTGGCGCCGGTAGGCAATTTCGAGGACGCGCGCCGGGCGCACGATCGGCTCGTTGGCCGACACCCGGGAGGCATTCGCGGTGAGCGACATAGTTGCAAAACCTGCTGCACCAACGGCTGCAGTGCCGATCACGGCGGCGAGCACCTTGAGCGGGAGACGCATGGCGGGCCTTCCTTCCGAGGTTTACAATGTTCAGCAGGAGAACTGACCATTGATAACTGATCGTTGATAACTTATCTACGTTAAGTTAAGAGTCAAGAGCAGGGAGTTAAAATTGGCAGGCCTATCAACAGCCGTTGCGTCCGGCCGCAAAAAGCGCGGTGAGGGCCATACCCGACGGGAGGAGATCCTCCAGGCGGCCAAGGAGCTGTTCCTCGAGGAGGGCTACGACGCCACCACGATCCGCCGGATCGCCGACCGGGTCGGTGTGTCGGCGCCGGCGCTCTATCTCTACTTCCACGACAAGGAAGCGATGATGCTGGCGCTCTGCGACCAGACCTTCGGTCGCTTGATCGAACGCATTACCGACATCGAGAAGACCGTCAGCGATCCTCTGCAACGTATCCGTCTTTTCGGTGACGCCTACGCGCGCTTCGGCCTCGAACACCCCGACGAGTACCGGCTGGTTTTCATCGGCAATAATATCCCCGAGTCGGTGCGCAAGGTTGGCCACCGCATGCCGATCGACGATCCGACCCGTCCAGGCGTGGGCGGCGCGCTCGTCTTCAGCCGCCTGGTGGCCATGCTCGCCCAGCTCGAGGCGTCGGGCGTCAAACTGAACTACCCGCCCGATACCTGCGCCGAACTGTGCTGGATGGGTATCCACGGCGTCGTCGCCGCCATGATCATGAAGCCCGAATTTCCCTGGTCGAATCGCGAGATGCTGATCAAGGGCATGCAGGACATCGTGATCAAGGGCATCCTGCGCTAGCGCTTGGGCCAGACGCGCGGAAAGAGCTCGCACGTCATCGCGGCGCCTGCGGCGAGGTCGGGCTTGTGGGGGAACTGGAAGGTGCCCGGCCGCGGGTCGTAGCGTACGTCGTCGCCGGTGTAGCGCAGCGACAGGCCGCGCCGGCGCGCGCCGGGCGTGTCGTTGCCGGGGGCGCCATGGACGATCATGGCGTGGAACACCAGGCAGTCGCCGGGCGCCATCCGCCATGACCTGATGTCGTAGCTGCCGCGGTCGGCATCGATATCGGGGATCTGCACGAGATCGCTGTCGGTGAACTTCACCTCGTGTCCCTTGCGGAACGGCGTCGGACGGTAGTTGACGCCCCAGCGATGGGACCCCGCGATGAACTCGACGGCGCCGTTGCTGAGGTCGATGTCGTCGAGCGCGATCCAGACGGAAGCAATCTGCCAGCCTTTCACCGGCCAGTAGGGCTGGTCCTGGTGCCACGGCGTCGGATGGGCCGTGCCCGGCTCCTTCACGAAAAGCTGATCGTAGAAGAAATCAGCGCCATCCGAGCCCATGAGCCGCGCGGCGATGGCAGGGGCGGGCGAGTCGAGCGCGGCGGCACGGAATTCGGGATCGTGTCGCCACATGTACATGTCGCCGAAGAACTTCCCCGCGCTGCTGCCCTCGGCGAAATTGGTGGCGTTGGGGCCGGGCGAGGCGAGGTCGCGCTCGATCGCTGCGCGCAGGCGCTCGACCCAGCGCGCGTCGAATTGATGGCGCAGGCAGACGACGCCGTCACGCTCGTATTCGGCGATGAGGGCGGCGGCGACGTCGCTTTCGGGGATCAAGCGTTTTGCAGGACGTGGACGGCGCGCGTGGCGACGAGGTCCTTGTTCTTCTCGCCGTAGGCCTTCATGTGCGCGGACGCGCCGTGGGCCTTAAGATCGTCCATTGTGTCCCACTTCTCGATCACCACGAAGGTGTCGGCGCCGAACTTGGCGAACGGGCCGCCATCGGTGTCGACCGTGGCGCCGTACTCGATGCAGCCTTTTTCGGCATGCACGGCGGGCACGTTGGCCTTGAAGTTCTTCAGGATTTCGTCGCGCTTGCCGGGCTTGGCGGTGATGATGGCGATGACGTGGATCATATGCGTTTCTCCCTGTTGATCTGAGGTTAGGCGGCGCGGCCGCTGCGGAGCAGGCGGCCGGGCAGCTTGTCGTTGGCGGCGAAGACATCCTTGTTGTCGCGCCGAATGAGTTCGCCGTTCACGATCACGGCGTCGATGCCACTCGCCTGCGACACGAGGCGATCGGCGCCGGCGGGCAGGTCATTGACCCGTTTCAGCGGTCCCGGTCCCACGGTCTTGGCATCGAACACGACGACATCGGCGGGGCGGCCCTCGGCAAGCACGCCGCGGTCGGTGATGCCGAACATCTCGGCCGGGCGTTGAGTGAGATTGTGCACGGCCTCCTCGACGGTGAAGACCTTGCGCTCGCGCACCCAGTGGCCCAGCAGGTGGGTCGAGTAGCAGGCATCGCAGAGTTGGCTGGCATGCGCGCCGGCGTCGGACAGGGCGATGATGGTGTGCGGATCGGTGATCAACTCGGCCACTTCCTTCTCGTCGAAGTTCATGACGGCCATGCGGAACCGCGCCTGCAGGTCGTTGGCGAGCGCCAGATCGAGGGCGAGATCGACCGGGTCCTTGCCGAGCCTGGCGGCCGCGGCGGCGAGCGGCATCTCCTCGAGCTCCTTGTGCGAGGGCGCCCAGGCGATGACGACGCGATCCCACCAACGCTGGAAGAGGGGCGTCACCTCGCTGCGCAGCTTTTCGCGCCAGGCCGGATCGGCGTAGGCGTGTCGGCGCGTGCCGGGCGCCTTGGCGTCTGCGATGGCGAGTTCGTTCATGAACTTCATGACGTCGAAGATGAACGGCTCGGCGAAGGTGAATTCGAAGTTGAGTGGCCGGCAGCTCACCTGCGGGATCACCATGGCGCCCGACTTGCGCTGCTCGGCGGCGAGGTCGAGCTGCTTGCGGTGTCCGCCGGGGCCGTAGAGGTAGGAGAGGAGGGCGGTCCAGGTGACGGGCACGCCGTACTTGCGGCTGACCTCGGCCATGTGCCGGGTCGAGAATTCGCGACCGATGGTGATCTGCATCAGGCCGCGCTTCATCTCGCCCATGACGGATACGAGCCCGTCCATTTCCTCGGGCGTCGCTTGCCGGCTGGGGACCGGCTTGCCGGCATAACCGTTGTGGCTCACCGAGACCGAGGTGCCGAAGCCGATGGCGCCGGCCTCCATCGCCTCGCGCATCAGCTTCTTCATCGCCGTCAATTCGTCCGGTGTCGCGGCGCGCTCGGTGGACTCCTCGCCCATGACATACATGCGCAGCGGCGTGTGGCCGAACAGCGCCGCGACATTGATCGCCGAGCCGCGCTTTTCGACAGCATCGAGATACTGCGGGAAAGTCTCGAATGGCCAGACGTCGCCCAGGCCGGCGTGCAGCGCGTCGAGGCTCATGCCTTCGACCTTTTCGAGCGTCTGCAGGATCAGCTTGCGGTGGATCGCCTTGGTCGGCGCCACGCCAAATCCGCAATTGCCGATCACCGTCGTGGTGACGCCATGCCATGGCGAGATGGTGAGCATGCGATCCCACAGGATCTGGGCATCGTAATGGGTGTGCACGTCGACGAAGCCCGGCGACACGATCTTGCCCGTGGCGTCGATGGCCGTGGTCGCGGGACCGTCGGCCTTGCCCATGGCCACGACCTTGCCGTCCTTGATGCCAACGTCCCCGACAAAACCTGCCTTGCCGGTGCCATCGACGATGGTGCCGCCCGTGATCTTGAGGTCATAGGACATGGCGTTTCCTTGCTGGGCTTGCCCCTGAATGCCCGTTCAGTATACGTCGTCTGGAGCAAGGAGAGGAAACACATGGCTAAGCATAAGATCGCGCTCATTCCGGGGGACGGAATCGGCAAGGAAGTTCTGCCGGAGGGCGTTCGTGTGCTGGAGGCCGCCGGACGGCGCTTCGGTTTCGAGCTGGAATTCACCGACTTCGACTGGTCCTGCGATCGCTTCGCCAAGACCGGCAAGATGATGCCGGACGATGGCATGGAGACGCTCAAGGGTTTCGAGAGCATCTTTCTCGGCGCGGTCGGCTGGCCGGGCGTGCCCGATCACGTCTCGCTGTGGGGCCTGCTGATCCCGATTCGCCGTGAATTCGACGAGTACGTGAACCTGCGCCCTGTTCGCCTGTTCGAGGGCGTGCCGAGCCCGCTGGCCAACCGCAAGCCGGGCGAGATCGATTTCTGGGTGGTGCGCGAGAACACCGAGGGCGAGTACAGCTCGGTCGGCGGCCGCATGTTCCAGGGCACCGACGACGAAATGGCCATTCAGCAGGCGATCTTCACCCGCAAGGGCGTCGACCGCGTGTTGAAGTACGCCTTCGAGTTCGCCAGCAAGGGCAAGAAGAAGCACGTGACCTCGGCCACCAAGTCGAACGGCATCATTCATACGATGCCGTTCTGGGACGAGTGCTTCGACGCAATGAAGAAGAACTACCCGGACATCAAGGCCGACCAGTATCACATCGACATCCTGACCGCGCATTTCGTGCGCAACCCGGATTGGTTCGATGTCGTGGTCGGCTCCAACCTGTTCGGCGACATCCTCTCCGATCTCGGACCCGCGCTCACCGGCTCGATCGGCGTGGCGCCCTCGGGCAACATCAACCCGGAGCGCAAGTTTCCCTCCATGTTCGAACCAGTGCACGGCTCGGCCCCCGACATCGCGGGCAAAGGCATCGCCAATCCGATCGGCCAGATCTGGTCGGGTGCGATGATGGTGCGGCACCTCGGCTATCCCGAGGCGGCCGAAGCCATCGAGCGGGCGATTGCCGCTTCGCTGGTCGAGGGTGGCCCGCGCACCAAGGATCTGGGCGGCAACGGCGACACCAAGACCGTGGGTGCCGCCATCGAGCAGCTGGTGAAGACGGCTTAGCGCGTCGTCCTACTTCAGCGCCATACCGATGAGGCGCACGGTCGGCTCGGGCAGGTTCAGCCCGAGCGCCGCGGCATGGCCGGTCGAATCCATCTTGCGCAGCGTCTTCTTCAGGATATCGGCGAGCTTGGCGTCGTCGTAGTCTTTGTGATCGGCAACGAACGCGTCCAGGTAGTGCTGGACGAAGACGACGGCCACGACGTTCTCGAGCGCCTGGCTCTCGGGGTCGCGCTTGAGCTGCTCTTTCCGGATGATTTTTACGACCTGCGCGATCTCGTTTTCGGCATAGCCGTGACGGCGCATGATCGCCGAGGTGAGCGCTCCGTGATGATCGCGGCAAGCGGATCGCCAGGCGTTGTAGCCTTCGCGGCCGAGCGGATATTTTTGCCGGGGAATTTGCCAGCGGCAGATATGCTGGGCGCGGGCGGCGATGCGCAGGGCTTCCGAGGCTTCCGGATAGAGCTGCGGCAGGCATTCCGACATCCGCTCCGAGTAGACGACTTCGCGCGGACGGAGCATACCGTCCACGCTGTCCTGCCGGGGATCTCGTGCGTTGGCGGCATCGATGTCGTCGATGGCGGCCTGGAAGCGTGGCGAAAGGGGAGTCACGCCACTCTCATAGGATCGTCTCGGGACGACGCAAAGAGGCAATCGATGACACGGCGTGCTCAAAAATTAGCCAAGCACACTGCTGTCCGGTTAAAAAGAGAACAGATTCAATTGGTTGCCGATGGCGACGTCATCGGAGCTGGGATGATTGGCTGAAAAGGCTTGTTGCAAGGGCATCTTCTCGAAAAGCGTGAGCGAGAATATCTGTAGCAAAGTGTAGAGCGA
>CANJHI010000149.1 GCA_947474005.1 Alphaproteobacteria bacterium
CGCGCCACCGGCCGCGGGCGGCGCTTCCGAACAGGCGCTGGTCGCCAAGGCGGGCCAGGGCGGGATCGATCCCAACATCCGCAGCCGCGTGAATACCGACACGCGGACGATCAACGATAGCGACAAGAGCTTCGTCGACTCGCTGATCTTCTGGCAGGACGCGCCGCCGACCGGTGTCGTGATCGATCCGGCCAGGGAGCAGCAGAGGCTGCGCGATGCCCAGGCCGCGGGCCAGACCCCGGCCGGGGCGACGCCCACGATCACACGGCGCAAGCGCGGTCTGCTCGAAGGCATCTTCTGAGTGTGCTGACTTCCCGCCGCCGCGTCTTGCTGGGCGGCCTCGCTGCGAGCGCGGTCTGTGCGCCGGCGCTTCCGGCGCTGGCGAAGCTCTTCACGGTCGGGCGCCGGCCGGCGGAGACCTTCACGTTGGCCAATGGCCTGCAAGTCGTCGTGTTGCCATCGCGCCGCGCACCGATCGTGACCCAGGTCCTAGTCTACAAGGTCGGCAGTGCTGACGAGACCTTCGGGCGCACCGGCGTCGCGCATTTCCTCGAACATATGATGTTCAAGGGCACCGACAGGGTCGCCGCCGGCGATTTCTCGCGCATCGTTTCACGCAACGGCGGGCGGGACAACGCCTACACGACTTTCGATTCGACCGGCTACCATCAGACCGTGGCGCCCGACCGCCTCGAGATGGTCATGCGCATGGAAGCCGACCGCATGACCGGCCTGCGCATTGCCGAGAAGGACCTGATCTCCGAGCGCCAGGTCGTGCTCGAGGAGCGTCGCTCCAGGACCGACAACGTGCCGTCGGCGTTGCTCGACGAGGCGACGCGAGAACAGCTGTTCGGCCGACACAAGCCCTACGCCATGCCGGTCATCGGCTATGTCGACGACATCAAGAAGCTGAACATCAACGAGCTCACGACCTTCTACCGGCGCTTCTACGTGCCCGGCAACGCGGTGCTGATCGTGGCCGGCGACACCACGCCCGACGCGGTCCACAAGCTCGCCGACAAGCACTATGGCCCGATCCCGAGCCGCAAGGTCGAGGCCCGGCGCCGGCCGACGCAAGGTGGCGCAGACCTGCCGCAACGGGTGAGCCGCGCCGATGCCCGCGTCGTCGAGCCCCGGTGGTCGCGCGACTGGCTGGCGCCCTCCTATCGCGTCGGTGAAACGAAGTACGCGCATGCGCTCCAAGTGCTGGCGCGCCTGTTTGGCGGCAGCGAGACCAGCCGGCTGTGGCGGGCGATGGTCACCGACAACAAGATCGCGCTCTCGGCATCGGCCGGCTACAGCCCGGCCAGCCTCGGCCTGACCTCGTTCGACGTCGGCGTCCATCCGGCGCCCAGCCGCACCGTGGTGGAGATCGAGGCCGCGGTTGCCCTCGAGATGAAGAAGCTGGTCGACGACGGCGTGACCGCCGAGGAGGTCGAGCGGGCGCAGAATCAGCTTCTTGCCGGCGCGATCTACGCCCAAGATTCCCTGGCGAGCGGTCCGCGCCTTTACGGTGCCGTGCTGAGCACCGGCGGCACCATGGCCGATATCGATGCCTGGCCCGAGCGCATCGCCGCGGTGACGCCGGCTGACGTCGCCGCCGCTGCCCGGCTCGTCTGGCGCGACTCGGGTGCGGTGACGTCGCTGCTGACGCCGGCGGAGGGCAGCCGATGACGCGCGGTCTCTGTCGCGCGGCCCTGGCCGTCCTGGTCACCGTCCTGGCGTGGCTGCCCGCAGCCGGCGCTGGTGCGATCGACATCAAAGAAGTGACGACACCGCTCGGCATCAAGGCCTGGCTGGTCGAGGACAAGAGTGCCCCGGTGGTGGCGCTGTCCTTTTCGTTCGCTGGCGGCACGGCGTCCGATCCCGCGGGCCAGTCGGGCGTGACCAGTCTCATGGCGGCACTGCTCACCGATGGTGCCGGCCCATTGGATGCCCAGGCATTCCGCCGGCGTCAGGAGGATGCTGCCGCTTCGCTCGGCTTCGGCGCGTCGCTCGACCGGCTGGGCGGCACGCTGCGTGTTCTGTCCGTCAACCGCAACGAAGGCTTCGAGCTGTTGCGGCTGGCGCTCACGCAGCCGCGCTTCGACCCCGACATGGTCGAACAGCGCCGCGCCCAGACCATCGCGCAGATCAACCAGTCGGAACAACGGCCGCAGTCCGTCGCCGCCCGTACCCTGATGGCCACCTTGTTCGCCGGCCACCCCTACGCCGCAGATCCCGAAGGGACGCGCGACGATCTGAAGACGTTGACGCCGGCGCTTCTCAAGCGCCGTGCCGCGGCGCTGATGTTGCGCAGCGGCCTCATCGTGTCGGCGGTCGGCGACATCGGCGAGGCTGAACTCGCCCGCCAGCTCGATCGGGCTTTCGGCAGCCTCGTCGTCGGCACGGTGCCGCCGCTGCCGCCGGAATGGAAGCCACCGGTGAAGCCGCGCACCATCATCGTCGAGCGGCCGGTGCCGCAAAGCACCGCGATGATGGCCTTGCCCGGCATCGCCCGCGACGATCCCGACTGGTACGCCGCCGTGGTGATGAATCACGTCCTGGGCGGCGGCGGGCAGCAGTCGCGGCTGTTCAATGAGGTGCGCGACAAACGCGGGCTGGCCTATGGCGTATCGACCGCGCTGCGCACCTACAAGCAGGCGGCGCTGATGGTGATCTCGACGGCGAGCGCCAACGAGCGCGTTGCCGAAGCCATCCGCATCATCCGGGCCGAGTTCGTGCGCCTGCGGACCGAGGGCATCACCGAGCAGGAGCTCGCCGACGCCAAGACCTATCTCAACGGCGCTCTGGCGCTGTCGCTCGATTCGTCGGGCTCGGTCGCCAGCTTGTTGCAGTCCCTGCAGGTCGACGGCCTGCCGTCCGACCATCTGACCCGGCGCACCGCGCTGATCGGTGCCGTCAAGCTCGACGACGTCCGCCGGGTCGCCCGCCGTCTGCTGCGCGACGAGGCGATGACGACCGTCGTCGTCGGCAAGCCGGTGGGTGTTACGGCAGATCCCTAGAGGTTCCTCGGATGTTTTACACACACGTCATCGACGACGCCCTCGATACCTCGGTCGGTGCCAAGGGTCTTTCCCGTGCCAGCCTCGATCGTGCGATGGCCGAGTTGCGGCCGGCGCTCGACAAGATCCGTCATTGGCACGACAGCAACGAGCTGCCGCTGCTCAAGCTGCCGGCGCGTCGCGACGATCTCGCAGCGCTCAAGTCCCACGCCGAGCGCTTCGCCGGATTCGAACATGTCGTGGTCATGGGGTCGGGCGGCTCGAGCCTGAGCGGCAAGACACTGGTGGCGCTGAAGGACCAGGGTTTCGGTCCGCTCAAGGGGCGGCCCAAGCTCTGGTTCATGGACAATATCGATCCGGCGACGTTTTCCACCCTGATCGACCGCCTGCCGCTGGGTGGCACAGGGTTCATTGCGATCTCCAAGTCGGGTGGTACACCCGAGACGATCGCGGCCTTCCTGACCCTGACGGCGGCGCTCGAAGCCAAGGCCGGCAAGTCGGCGCTTGCGTCCAATCTCCTGGTCATCACGGAAGCGACCGACAATCCGCTGCGCCGGCTCGCGACGGCGATGGGCTGCACCATCCTCGAACACGACCCGAAGGTCGGCGGGCGCTTCTCGGCGCTGTCGCTGGTCGGCATGCTGCCGGCGATGATCGCGGGCCTCGATTGCGCGGCGGTGCGCGAGGGGGCGGCGAGCGTCCTCGATCCGGTGCTGGCGGCCAACGATGTCACGGGTATCGCGCCGGCGATCGGTGCCGCGCTCTCCGTCGGGCTGGCTCGCGAGAAGGGCATCAACATCACGGTGCTGATGCCCTATGTCGATCGGCTCAACACCTTTGCCTTCTGGTATCGGCAGATCTGGGCCGAGAGCCTCGGCAAGGACGGCAACGGCACGACGCCGGCCGTGGCGCTGGGCACCGTCGATCAGCACAGCCAGGTCCAGCTCTATCTCGGCGGGCCGACCGACAAGCTGTTCACCTTCCTGATCCAGGACACGGCGGGCCAGGGGCCGGTGCTGCAGCCGGGCTCCGACAAGGCTCTCGATTATCTGGCCGGCCGGACCATGGGCGATCTCCTGATGGCCGAGGCCGATGCAACAGCGGCGACCACCGTCAAGGCCGGCCGGCCGACGCGCGTCATCCGTGTCGCCGAGGTCGACGAGCGCACGATCGGCGCACTGATGATGCATTTCATCCTCGAGACGATTTTTGCCGCCCATCTGTGGAAGATCGACGCTTTCGACCAGCCCGCCGTCGAGGATGGCAAGGTTCTGACCCGCCAGTATCTTTCCGCCCGCATATCTTCCCCGGGGCGGCGGACGTAAACTGGCAGCGCCATGAGCGCGCCTCTCCTCCGTCGTCTTCCCACAACCCTGGTGAATCGCATCGCCGCGGGCGAGGTCGTCGAGCGCCCGGCGAGCGCGGTCAAGGAACTGGTCGAGAACGCCATCGACGCCGGCGCCCATCGCATCGCCGTCACGCTGAAGGAGGGTGGCCGCACCTTCATCTCCGTGGTCGACGACGGCGTCGGCATGACCCCCGACGAGCTGCAGCTCGCGGTCGAGCGGCATTGCACATCCAAGCTGCCCGGTGACGATCTCACCCACATCAATACGCTGGGCTTTCGCGGCGAGGCGCTGCCCTCGATCGCCTCGGTGAGCCGCTTCACCATCACCTCGCGGCCGGCTGGTGCTGATTCCGCCTGGGCCCTCGAAATCGACGGTGGGGCGAAGGGCGAGCCGCGACCCGCGGCGCATCCATCGGGCACGCGGGTCGAGGTGCGCGATCTCTTCTTTGCGACGCCCGCCCGCCTGAAGTTCCTCAAGGAGCCGCGCACCGAGTCCGGGCACGTTGCCGACGCAATGCGGCGCCTGGCGATGGCCCATCCCGAGATCGCCTTCCGATTGGAGAGCGAGGAGCGTGCGCTGATCGATCTCGCAGCGGCCCCGCCGTCGCTGCTCGAAGATGCCGATGGACCCGAGAACAAGGGGCGGCTCGCGCGGCTGGGGGCCATCATGGGCCGCGAGTTCGCCGACAATGCGCTGGCCATCGATGCCAGTCGCGAAGGTTTCCGGCTGACGGGCTTCGCCGGCCTGCCGACGCTCAACCGGCCGACGTCGCAGCACCAGTATCTCTTCGTCAACGGCCGGCCGGTGCGCGACAAGCTGCTGGCCGGCGCCGTGCGCGGTGCCTATCAGGATTTCCTGGCGCGCGACCGCCATCCGATGGTGGCGCTGTTTCTCGAGGCGCCGGCCGAGATGGTCGACGTCAATGTCCACCCCGCCAAGACCGAGGTCCGCTTCCGCGACGCCGGCATCGTGCGTGGCCTGATCGTGGGCGCGCTGCGCACCGCACTCGCCGCCGCCGGCCACCGTGCCAGCACGACGGTGTCCGATGCGGCGCTGGGGGCCTTCCGCCCGCACACCGGCTACACCAATGCCCTGCCGATGGGCGGTGGCTGGAACGGCAGTTCGATGCCGCGCGGCTTGGCAGAAGCGGCGGCCCAGTTCATGTCGCCTTTCGGCGCGCCGTCGGCACGAGTCGAGATGCCCTCCGGCGAAATCGCCGCCGGCAACTATCCGCTGGGCGTGGCGCGGGCGCAGCTTCACGAGACCTATATCGTCGCCCAGACAGATCAGGGCGTGGTGATCGTCGACCAGCACGCCGCGCACGAACGGCTGGTGCACGAGCGGCTGAAGAACCAGCTCGAGGCCGATGGCGTGAAACGCCAGGCGCTGCTGCTGCCCGAGGTGGTCGAGCTGGGCGAGGACGGTGCGCGCCGGCTCGCCGGCCGCCAGGCCGAGCTCGCGGAGATGGGCCTGGTGCTCGAGCCGTTCGGCTTGGGCGCCGTGGTGGTGCGCGAGACCCCGGCGGTGCTGGGAGAGGTCGATATCCAGGGGCTGGTGCGCGATCTCGCCGACGAGCTGGCCGAGATGGGTGAACACCTGTCGCTCAAGGAAAAGGTCGAGCAGGTCTGCGGTACGCTCGCCTGCCATACCTCGGTGCGGGCCGGTCGTCGGCTCACTGTCGAGGAGATGAATGCCCTGTTACGGCAGATGGAGGCGACGCCACACTCCGGACAGTGCAACCATGGCCGCCCGACCTATGTCGAACTCAAGCTGGCCGATATCGAGCGGCTGTTCGGAAGACGATGAAAAAGTTCGTGCCTCTGCTGTTCATCCTGGTCGCTGCCGCGTCGGCAACGGCGCAGACCCGTGCGCCGGCCCCGGCCGCACCGCCGGCCAACCCGACTCCGGCGCCGTCGTCGCCGCTCGATGGCCAATGGCGCGGTACCAGCGACGGCGGCTCGTGCAACGCCCCGCTCGAATATGACATCACCATCGAATCCGGCTTCGTCGACGGCTCGGCCTACGACACCACCGCGCGCGGCCCGGTGCCCAATCCGAACAAGTCGGCGCCGCCGGCGCCGGGCCCGGGCCTATGGCAGATCCACGGCATGGCCAAGATCGGCGGCGCGTTCAATCTGCTGAGCGTCGCGTCCGTGAAGGGCACTGAGCATCGCCGCGTTCAGCTCACCGCCCGCAGCGATGGCGGCGGTCTTGTCGTGACGGAAAACGGCGGCTGCCGGCGCACCGCGCGCCTCGCCCGCGGTTAGTCAGCGGTCAATCAACGACCGGGTGCCAAGAGGCCCAGCCTCTCGCGGCGGAGCCAGCGGGTGACCAGCAGGATCGCCACGACGACAAGCCCGGTCGCAAGCCCGGTCCAGATCCCGATGCCGCCCTGTCGCGCCGGGAATGCCAGGATCACTCCCAACAGCAGGCCGATGCCCCAATAGCCCAGGCCGGCGTAGATCATGGGCACGCGGGTGTCATGCAGACCGCGCAGCATGCCGGCCGCCACCGCCTGGGCGCCGTCGGCGATCTGGAACAAGGCGGCGACAGCCAGGAAGGACACCGCCAGATTGACCACGACGGCATTGGCCGGCGACTCGAGATCGAGGAAGACGCCGACCAGCGTGCGTGGGAACAGGATCATCGCGAGCCCGGTCAGTGCCATGAAGCCGACGCCCAGGGTGAAGGCCGTCCAGCCGGCGCGGCGGATGCCGTCCGCGTCCTGGGCGCCGTAGGCGCGGCCGACGCGGACCGTCGCAGCCTGGCTCAGGCCGAGCGGCACCATGAACGAGAGCGAAGCGATCTGGATGGCGATCGAATGCGCGGCGAGCGAGGCCGTGCCGATCAGGCCCATCAGAAAGGTCGCCACGTTGAAGACGATGACCTCGAGCGCGATCATGGCGCCGATCGGCAGGCCGAGGCGGCAGAGTTCGCGGAACCGTGACCAGTCGGCGCGCCAGAAGCGGCCGAACAGGTGATAGCGGCGGAACTTGCGGTCGCTGTAGACGACGATGGCGAGCGCGGTGAACATCAGCACGTCGGCCAGCGTCGTGGCGATCCCGGCGCCGACCAGGCCCAGCGCCGGAAATCCCAGATGGCCGAAGATCAGGCACCAGGCCGCCGCGGCATTGAAGATCACGCCGCCGACGCCGACCGCGAGCGCCCACTGCGGTCGCTCCAGTGCCGAGATGAACGATCGCAGCACCAGGAAGAAGAAGAACGGCAGGATCGACCATTGCAGAGCGCGCACATAGTGGCCCGCCTGCACCGACAGCGCTGGGTCCTGGTCCATCGCCAGCAGGATCTGCTCGGTGTGCCAGAGCAGCAGCCACATCGGCAGCGCGATCGTCACAGCGAGCCACATGCCTTGCCGCACGGTACGGCGCACGTCGCGGACCGAGTGGCCCTTGCGGCCGAGTTCGCGGGCGATCATCGGCGCCGTGGCGGTGGTGAGGCCGAGACCGAAGATCATGGTGGCGAAATAGAGATTGGCGCCGAGCGCGCCGGCGGCCAGCGCATCGGGGCCGAGCCAGCCCATCATCACCACGTCGGTCGCCGTCATGGCTGTCTGGGCGAGATTGGTCAGGATGAGCGGCCAGCCGAGCGCCAGCGTGGCGTGCGCTTCCGCCGCCCACGCCTGGCGCGTCGTTGCCGCCTGAGGAATCATCCCGGTCATGGCGGCGCTTGTAGCCGCTCGAAGCCTAGGCGAAAACCGCCTCGATTCGTTCCTCGCGGCCGGTGAGCAGGCGGAAGAAGGCGTCCTGCGGCTTTTCCAGCACGAACATGGCGCGCGCATCGAGGCCGAGGTTGAGTCCGCGCACCACGGCGCCGCTGACGCCATGGCTCACCACCACTGTGCGCGTTGCCGAGGCCACGACCTCGGCCAGCACGGCCGCCGAGCGACGGCGCAATTCAAAGTGAGTCTCGCCGCCGGGTGGGCTGAAACCGTGCGGGTCGGCGCGCCAGTCAGCGAGCGCCGTCGGATGCGTGACCTCGATCTCCTGCCAGCTGAAACCTTCCCAATCGCCGTAGCCGAGTTCGGCCAGCCGCGGGTCGTCGCCCCATTGCGAGGGGTCGAGTCCCAATTCGCGGCCGACGATTTCCGAGGTCTCGCGGACGCGGCCGAGCGGACTGCGCAGGAAGATGGTCGGGCCGGGCTCGCGGGCGAGTTCGGCCTTCAGTGCGCGGCCCATGGCTCTGGCCTGCAGGCGGCCGCGCTCGGTGAGGTCGGAGTTCTTGGTCCCCTGCATGCGGCGCTCGGTGTTCCACGCCGTCTCGCCGTGGCGCAGCATATAGAGCGGGAAGGTGAGCTGTGGCGCCGACACCGTCACGCCCGTCGCAGGATCACGATCTTGGCGGCGCCATAGCGGCGCTCGTCGATCTGCTCGAAACCCTGTGGCGGCACGATGTCCTCGTTGTGGGCGAGCTCGACCGTGACGATCGCATCAGGCGCCAGCCAACCCGCCTCGGCGAGGGCCGCCAGCGCAGGTGCTGCCAGGCCGCTGCGGTAGGGCGGATCGAGGAAGACGAGATCGCAGAACTCGCGGCCCGGCGGCGGGCGCGTGGCGTCGGCGCGCACCACCTTGGCTGCGGCCACTTCGCCCAGTAGGCGCAGATTCTCGCCGATCAGCATGATCGAGCGCGCGTCGTTGTCGAGGAAGGTCGCATGGGCGGCGCCGCGCGACAGCGCCTCCAACCCCAGTGCGCCGGAGCCGGCGAAGGCGTCGAGCACGCGGGCGTCGATCAGCGGCGAGGTGCCGTCCTCGTGCCAGCTCGCATGCGCCAGGATATTGAACAGGGCCTCGCGGGCGCGACTCGAGGTCGGGCGCACGTTCTGGCCTTCGGGCGCTTCGAGCGCCCGGCCGCGATGCTTGCCGCCGACGATCTTCAGCATCAGCGCCGGCCACCGGGGGCGCGCGGCTTGTGATCGCTGCGCGGCTTGGGCCGGGCCCAACCTTCTTTTCGCGGCGGCCGTTTGACACCCAGCAGACTGTCCATGGCCTGCGCCGGAATCTCGTCGACATGGCCACGCTCGAGTTCGCCCAGATGAAACGGCCCGAATGCCACGCGGATCAGGCGTACCACTGGCAGGTCAAGATGGGCCAGTACGCGGCGAACTTCGCGGTTCTTGCCCTCGGCCAGCGCTATGTCGAGCCAGGCGTTGGAGCGCTGTTGGCGGTCCATGCTGGCCTCGATGGCGCCGTAGCGCACGCCCTCGATGGTCACGCCCTTGGCCAGCGCGGCCAATCGCGCCTCATCGACCGTGCCATGGACGCGCGCACGGTAGCGCCGCGTCCAACCGTTGGCCGGCAGTTCGAGGCGGCGGGCGAGGTCGCCATCGTTGGTGAGCAGCAGGAGTCCTTCGGACATGAAATCGAGGCGGCCGACGGTGACCACGCGCGGCATGCCCTTGGGCAGGGAGTCGAAGATGGTGCGGCGGCCCTCGGGGTCGCGCGCGGTCACCATCTCGCTGGGGGGCTTGTGGTAGCGCCACAGCCGGGCGCGGTCGGCCTGGGGCAGGGCCTTGCCGTCGACCTCGATCACGCTCTGGTCGGTCACGTTTAAGGCGGGCGAGGTCAGCACCTCGCCGTCGACTTTTACGCGGCCGGCCTCGATCCAGCGCTCGGCGTCGCGGCGCGAGCAGAGGCCGGCGCGCGCGAGCCGCTTGGCAATGCGCTCTCCTTCTTTGGCGGGTTCGCTCACTTGGTGGCCGCCGCTCCCAGGAAGGCGCGGAAGAGCTTCGCGTCGCCCTCGGAGATCAGGAACTCCGGATGCCACTGCACGCCGATGCAGAAGCGGTAGCGCGGCGCCTCGATGCCTTCGATCACGCCGTCGGGCGCCGTGGCGTTCACCACAATGCCCTCGGGCGCGTCAGCTGCCGCCTGATGATGAGCGCTGTTCACCGGCAGTTCGTCGGTGCCGACGATGCCGTGCAACTGGGTGCCCCGCGCCACCTTCACCAGATGGCCGGCTTCGTTACGCGGATTGGGCTGCTCATGCGCCAGTGGATCGGCAATCGAATCGGGAATGTGCTGGATCAGCTTGCCGCCCAGCACGACGTGCAACAGCTGCTGGCCGCCGCAGATGCCGAGGACCGGCTTGTTTTGCTCAAGGGCGCCCTTGGTGACACCGAACTCGAAGGCGGTGCGGCGGTCCTTGGTAATCACCGTGGCGTGGCGTGCGCCGCCGCCATAGTAGGACGGGTCGACATCGAAGGCGCCGCCGGTCACCACCAGCGCGTCGATGCGCTCGAGATAGTCGGCGACCCGGTCGGGCTCATGCGGCAATGCCACAGCCAGACCACCCGCCGCGTCGATCGCGTCGAGGTAGTTCTGGCGCAGTGCATACCAGGGGAACTTGGAGTAACCGCCGGGCTTTTCAGCATCCAGGGTCACGCCGATCAGGGGGCGGGGCATGATTACACGATAGCACACTTCGGTGGACCGCGGGCCTCCAGGCCCGCTCAGCCCTATGAGCGGGCCTGGAGGCCCGCGGTCCGTTGACTACGACGCCGTGATGTTCCTCGGCACGTCCTTGAAGGGCTTGTCGGTGTCGACGCTGGGCTCCTTGGGCATCTTGAGGACGCGCTCGGAGATGATGTTGCGCTGGATCTCGTCGGTACCGCCGGCGATCGAGGTCGCGGGCACCGAGACCAGGATTTCGGCGATTACGCCGTTCATTGGACTGTCCTCGCCGCTCAGCAGAGCATCGGAGCCGGTGATGTAGGTGTGGACCCGCGCCGCCTGGCGCGCGACGTGGCTCGACACCAGCTTGCCGAGCGAGCCCTCCGGACCCTGCGGCCGTCCCTGTTCCTGCGCGGCGCGTGCACGCCGGGCGGTCCATTCGGCCGCCTTGGACATGATCAGAAGCTTCGCGATCTCCTGGCGCAGCACCGGATCGGCGAACCTGCCGGTGGCCTTGGCCCGTTCCATCACCAGGTCGACGCGGCCGGCACGCTGCGGATACCACTTGTAGGGCTCCATCGTGGTGGCGATCTCGGCCCGTTCCTCCTCGTAGATGCGGCCCTTGGCGGTCGACGCGGTCGCCCAGCTGCGCAGGCCGTCGGCGCCGCGCCGTTCGTGCATCAGCGTCGTGGTCGCCACAGTCCAGCCGTCGCCCACCTCGGACACCAGGAACTCCGGCTCGACGATGGCGTCGGTGAAGAACACCTGGTTGAACGAGGCGTGGCCGTTCATCTGTTTCAGCGGATGGACCTGGACACCCGGCTGTTTCATGTCGAGGACGAAATAGGCGAGGCCCTTGTGCTTGGGCACGTCCCAGTTGGCACGCGCCAGCAAGAGGCCCCAATGCGCCTTGTGCGCGCTGGTGGTCCAGACCTTCTGCCCGTTCACGATCCACTTGTTGCCCTGACGGTCGGCGCGCGTGACGGCGCCGGCCATGTCGGAGCCGCTGCCCGGCTCGCTGAAGAGCTGGCACCACGTATCCTCGCCGGTGAGGATGCGCAGCAGGAACTTTTCCTTATGCAGGTCGGTACCATGCGCCAGGATGGTGGCGGCAGCCAGCGTGCGGATGCCGGCCTTGGCGACGCCGACGGCGCCGATTTTGTGAAACTCCTCGTCGACGATGGCGTTGAATTTCACCGGCAGGTCGCGGCCGTACCATTGCTTTGGCCAATGCGGCGCGCCCCAGCCCGAGGCCGCGAGTTTCTTGCGCCACTCGACCAGGCTGAGGTCGGCGTTCCAGTTGTCCTTGAGCCAGGCGCTTACGTCGGCGCGGACGGACTCTTCGGTCGGCTCGTTCATGACCGCCTCGCTCATGACGGCTCTCCCCAATGCTGCATCATCGTCTCGCGATGCTGGTTGGCATCGCCGAACAGGATCTCCGAGCTCTTGGCTCGCTTGAACCAGAGGTGGGTGTCGTTGTCCCAAGTGAAGCCGATGCCGCCATGCATTTGGACCGCGTGGATGGCGGTCTGCAGATAGGCCTCGGACGCGCAGGCCTTGGCGAGCGAGGCAATCGCCTTGATATCGCCGTCACCCTCGTCGAGGGCCGCGGCGGCGTAATAGGCCGCCGACTTCGCCAGCTCGACGTCGACCAGCATGTCGGCCGCCTTGTGCTTCATGGTCTGGAAGGAGGCCAGTGCGCGGCCGAACTGCATGCGCATCTTGACGTAACTGAGCGCATCTTCGCGCAGCCGCTCGGCGCCGCCCACCATCTCGTTGGCGAGGCAGACCACGGCCTGCTGCATCGTCCTGGCGAAGGGGCCTGCGGCACCGCCTGCCGGACCGAGCAGCCGCGCCTCGACCGAATTGAACTGCAGGCGCGCGAGCTTGCGGGTCTCGTCCATGGTCTTGAGCCGTCGCCGCTCCAGGCCGGGAGCGTCGCCTGTCACGGTGAAGAATGACAGGCCGTCCTCGCCCTTCGAGCCGGGCTGGCGCGCCAGCACGACGAGGAGATCGGCGGTGTGGCCGTCGAGGACGAAGCTCTTGGTGCCGTCCAGGCGATAGACGGCGCCGGACGGCGCCGCCGTCATGGCGACGGCCGCACAGTCGTTGCGCCCGTCGTCCTCGGAGAAGGCGAGCGTGGCGGTGGTTTCGCCTGAGGCGATCGACGGCAGCAGGGCGCGCTTCTGCTCTTCGGTGCCGGCGTTCAGGATGGCGGTCGTGGCCAGCGCCGCGGTCGAGAAGAAGGGCGCACACAAGAGGCCGCGGCCCATTTCCTCCAGCACGATGCCGAGCTCGCCATAGCCGAACCCGCTGCCACCGTAGGCCTCGGGAATATGCACGGCGGTCAGGCCCAGTTCCCGATTGAGCTTCTGCCAGCCCTCGCGCTCCCAGCCGGCGTCGGTCGCCATCAGGCGGCGGACTTCCTTGGTCGGCGACCTTGCCTCGAGAGCCCGTCGCAGGCCGACCCGGAACTCCTCTTGTTCCGGCGTAAAGCTGAACCGCATGATCTACTCCTCCCAACCCTTACTTGCCGCTATCTTGTCCGATATGAGCGGAACGACAAGAGCCTCCCCCATGGAACGCGCGCTGGCCCAGGCGCGCGCGGCCGCAGTGCGGGGCGAGGTGCCGGTCGGCGCGGTGATCATCGGTCCCGACGGCGCGGTGCTGGCCGAGGCCGGCAACCGGACCGAGGCCGACCGCGATCCCACTGCGCATGCCGAGATGCTGGCGATCCGCATGGCGGCTGCAAAGCTCGGCGCATCCCGGCTGATCGACTGCGATCTCCATGTCACCCTGGAGCCCTGTCCGATGTGCGCCCAGGCAATTTCCTTTGCGCGTCTGCGCCGCGTCTATTGGGGCGCCTCGGATCCCAAGGGTGGCGGCGTCGAGCACGGGCCGCGCATCTTCGACCAGCCGACCTGCCACCATCGGCCTGAACTCTACCCGGGAATTGCCGAAGTCGAGGCGGCAGAGCTGTTGCGCGACTTCTTCAAGGCGCGGCGATAGCCCGTCAGGGCTTGACGAACTTCAGCACGAACTCGTCCTTGGGCTGCGGCGGGTCCGGCGTGTTCTTGTCGCGGGGATCGTTGGGATTGCGCAGGAAGTTGCCTTCGGCCACCAGCTTGAAGCCCGCGGCCTCGACTTCCTTGCGCAGAAACGCCTCCTCGATGCGATGGAGTGTGCCCGACTCGGAGATGCCGGTGCCGGGGCGGCCCGAATGGTCGGCGATGACGTAGAACCCGCCCGGCTTCAGCGCACGGAAGGCCGCCTGGTTCATCTTGGCGCGATCGACATTCAGAAACCCGAGGTCGTGATAGTTGAACATCAAGGTCACGAGATCGAATTTTCCGTCCGCGAGTTCGGGCGGCAGCGGATCCTCGAACGGCCGTGGGACGGCGGTGATCGGTGCAGCGGCGACACCGGCGCTCTTGAGCTTGGCGTC
>CANJHI010000150.1 GCA_947474005.1 Alphaproteobacteria bacterium
GACAACGTCTATCCAAAAGGTGTCGCCGTCTCGAACGCCGAGATGGCGGCAATCAACCTCTCTCGCCACCAATTCCACGGCGATTGGAACTACACCATCGCCCCGAACTCATCGTAAGATAGAGCGATTATTCCTTAACGAGCCCTAAGCAGTCTCCGCGTGCGTTTCCCGAGGACAAGGCCGACCAGGAGGTCCCCGTGGCTACAGCCGTTCTCATCGTTCGAGCCAGACTGAACAACCTGTCCGACCGGCAGAAATTCGACAACTGGTACCGGACCGAACATCTTCCGGTGGCCGTCAGGGAATTCAAGGCCCAGCGGGGCTGGCGTTGCTGGAGCAGGACCAACCCCCTCGTGCATATCGCGCTCTATGAATTCCCGAGCGTCGAAGAGGCCGAGGACATCCTGGACTCGGCGGCGCTCGCCGCGCAAATCGCCGAGTTCGACCGTGTCTGGGGAACCGAGGTCACGCGCACGCGCGAAATCGTCGAGGTCGCGGAGGAACTTTCCGCGCGATCCTAAAAAAGGCCGGACGACGAAACCGCGTCGTCGCCTGTTCAGAATGGTCGCCTATTCGGAACTATCGCGCGAGGACGGCGTCACCGGCCTGACGTCATCTCCATCTTGCGCGTCGATCGCGAAGTAGAGGCAGAAACCGATCACGATCAACGACAAGACAGTCCCGACGAGCGCCGGTCCGACCTCGCCCTGGGTGCCTTCCAGCCAGAACCGGTAGGTGCCGTAGGCCACTCCGGCGAGGACGGCGACGGCGCAAAGGGCGAGAAAAATGTGCACGCGAAAATCCTACAATCCGTCCGACGTGGACATCGCCGGCTTTGGCCTTTGCCAGCGGTATCGTACTTCACAAGAGATGCAATTTCCTCTTCGAACTGCGGTCTCAACCTGTCATATTGGGGCCCTGCCAGGGAGATGCCGGGGTGCTGCAGGAGTTCAGACGGATCGCGATTGGCCCGATTTTCGTCGCCGCGGCTCTGGCCGCGCTGCTCGGAGGCCTCCTCGCCATGATGACGAAGGTCGGCGATCCGTACCGTGTCACGATGAGTCCCGCCGCCGGTGCGATCGGCGGTCTGATCGGCGCCGCGCTCCTGCAGGCACGCTCCCGTTTCGAGGAGCGCCGAAGGGCTGTCACTGTGTTGCGGATGTCTCTCACGAACCTCGCGATCTCGCTGGAGAACGACGCGAACATGATCCTGCATCCACTCACGGATGAGGAAGGCAGGCTGAACTGGACCTCCCACTTGGCCAGTTATACCGGACGGGCCACGCGGACAGTCCAGCAGATCGTTGCCATCTCGGTACCGGCAGCCATTTTCAGCGATGACCTCAACCGCGACATCGAACTGCTGCGGCGGGAGGCCAGCAACTTCACCATCTTCATGGACGACGTCCATCGAACGGCGCGCACCAATCCCGGCACCGTCGCCGCATTCCATGCGGCCCTGGGCCCGATGGTGAAGGACTTGTCGATCGGCGTCGCGAACATCATGCGGCTGATTTCCGAGATCGAGCACCACCGGGTGTGAGGCCCGACTACTTCGTCGACGCTCCCGAGCCGCTCGTATTCGGCGCGGACGTCGCGCTGGGCGGGACGCCCGTGCCGCCCGCGGGCTTCTCCTTCAGGGAGAAGTACCAGACCCCGGCAAGGGCCACGATGCAGGCCCCGAAGATCATCCTGCGCACTTCCTGGGTCATCTCTCACTCCTGCGGATAGCGCCACGGCTTCGCCGGCTGGGCGGCGCCCTCGTCGATGGTCCATTGCGGGATCGCCAGGCCCGGCGACACGTCGCTGAACACCATGCGCACCCGCGTGCCGATGCCGACGCGGCGCACCGTGTCGGGCGGTGCCAGCGTGCCATCCGGCGTCACCAGGTTGCCGACGACGCGCAGCGATTCGTGCTCGGTCGGCCGGCCCTTCTGCGTGTCGAGATCGACCAGCAGGATCAGGTACGGCGTGTGCGCCTTGAAGGCCGGCTGGATGGCGTGGTGGACCTCGCTGTAGGAGTGCACCTCGCCCTTGCCCTCGACCTTGACCCAGTCGGACTTGGGGCTGGCGCACCACGGGCACGCCGTGGTCGGCGGATAGCGCACCAGGCTGCAGGCGCCGCACTTCTGCAGATGGAAATCGTGCGCCGCGCAATGCTTGAAGTAGGCCACGTTCTCGACATCGAGATCGTTGAGGTCGAGCGGCATGCCGAGATAGGTCGCTTGTGTCGCCATGGTCCGCCCCCTACTCGTTCCGCATGACCATGGCCGACCCGGTGCCCGGATTGGCCCAGCCCATGTTGGCCGACACCTCGCACTTCTTCACCTGGCGGCAGCCGCCCTCGCGGTAGTCATAGGTGTGCTGGCGCTTGCCATTGGGCCCCACGGGACAGGAATCGTCGGCATCGTGGCGCAGCTGGCGTACGTTCTCGATCACCATGTTGAGGCCGTGCGTATAGCCCTCGCACAGATGGCCGCCGCTGGTGTTGTTGGGCCGCCGGCCGCCGAGACGAATCGAGCCGTCGCTGACATACGCGCCGCCGTCGCCCTTCTTGCAGAAGCCGTAGTCCTCGAGCTGCAGCATGGTGGTGAAGGTGAAGGCGTCGTAGGAGCCCGTGATGTCGACGTCCTCGGGCCCGACGCCTGAATTGGGCCACAGGATCTCGCGCGCATACTTGCCGGCGACGGTGGAGATCGGGCCGTGCTGGTAGTGCATGTCGGTGCGCGGCTTGTTGCAGCGCCCCACCACACCCCTGATCAGCGTCCGCGGATGGCGACAATCCTTGGCGCGCTCGGCGCTGGTGACGACCAGGGCCGTGCCGTTGTCGGTCTCGACGCAACAATCCAGCAGATGCAGCGGCTTGCAGATGATGCGGCTCGCAAGCACGTCTTCGACGGTGAAGCGCTGCTTGTAGAAGGCCTTGGGATTATTCGATGCGTGCTCGGAATGGATCGCTTTCACCGCGGCGACCTGCTCGGGCCGCGTGCCGTAGTCGTACATGTGGCGCATGAAGGTGAGGCTGAACATCTGGCCGGCGCTCTGCCAGCCATAGGCGCGGCTGTGCAGCATGTCGCCCGACACGGGCGCCGCCGCGCGCGCGCCGGTGCCGCCGATGCGCACCTGGCTAAAACCGTTCATGGCGCGGAAGATCACCACGACCTTGCACATGCCGGCCTCGATCAGGCCCATCGCCATGCCGACCAGCGCCTCGGTCGAGGAGCCGCCGCCGAACACGTCCATGTAGAAGTTGGGCCGGATGCCGAGATCGCCGGCGATGAAGGTCGAGAAGGTCGAATCGCCCGACTGGTAGGACAGCACGCCATCGACGTCCGACGGTTTCAGGCCGGCGTCCTCGATCGCGTTCCTCACCGCCCAGGTGCCGAGCGCGCGGGTCGTCTTGCCCGAGCCTCGCGTGTAGGTCGTCTCGCCGACACCGACGATGGCGTACTTGTCGCGCAGATGTTTTGGGCTGGTGGCATCGGTTTCGGCCGGCATCGGCATGGCGTCCCCCTTCGATGGCTCTTGGGACGCCACGATACGACGGCGCCGGCAATGCGTCTGCCCCGCCCCTCACGCCGCCGATCCGCATCGCGGTTTCAGAATTCATTTTCTGCCCCCCGTAAGACGAGGGAGGAGAGGAAGCGCTTCCGTTAACTACCCAGACCCGCCTTGGCGCATTGCTCGTCCTGGTCGCCGGTGGCGCCGCTCACGCCAACGGCGCCGGTGATCTTGCCGTCGACCGTGATCAGCACGCCGCCGGGCGACGAATGCTTAGCCAGGCGTCGAGCCGGGGAGTAGCTTGCCGACATGATAAAAACCGGTCGATCCCCACGGCTCTCCACGGCATTGACGCTCGCGTCAGCTTGTTGCCTTCTGCTTTCCTTGAACGCGCGCGAGGCCAACGCCGTCGACGCATCGACGTGCGGCGCTCTCATGGGCACCTACTCGATCACACCTTACAGCAGTTGGGGCACCACTCCCTTCGCCATCCAGAAAACCTGGGACGAATCCGACTGCAATCACAAGATCTGCGAGTACATGCAAAGGACCTACAACGTTGTTCCCCATCTGTCGTGGGGCTCGTTGCCGGTTCGTCTTCAGAAGGTCTGGGACACGCCGCAGGTCAACTGCAATGCCCAATTGCAAAATCCACCCTTGCTCAGGAAATAGGCGCACGCTCAAGATGCAAGTGCCCGAGACAAGTGATGATGATGGTGATGGCAACATGCTGACGGACCGCTACGGACTCCCGCTCTCCACCACGATCGCCGCCGCGCGCGATGCCTACGTCGAGGGCGTCGACCTTCTCCTGACCGTCTACCCCGGGGCCGCTGCGGCTTTCGACCGCGCCATCGCCGCCGACCCGGGGTTCGCCCTCGCCCATATCGGCAAGGCCCGGACCTTTCATCTGGCGGGCAACGCTGCCGCCATGCGCGACTCTCTCGCCACGGCGCTCACCTTCACGGACGGAGCCTCGACGCGCGAGCTGAGTCAGATCGATGTCTTTCGTCTCCTGTTTGGCGGCCAGGCTGTCGCGGCGCTGGCCGCGCTCCGCACCCATGTGGCGACGTGGCCGCGCGACGCGCTGGTGCTGAGCCTCGCCGCCAATCAGGGTGGATTGATCGGCATGTCCGGCCTGCCGGGTCGTGAACAGGGGCTTGTCGATTTCCTCGACCCGATCGCGACCCACTACGGCGAGGATTGGTGGTTCGAGGCCCACTACGGCATGGCGCTGTCGGAAATCGGCCGGCACGACGCGGCGCGCCCTAAGATTGAGCGTTCCTTGTCCCAGGTCGGGCGCAACGCCTACGCTGCCCACGCCTTCGCCCATCTCTGTTACGAAACCGGCGAACGCGACAGCGGCATCGAATTCATGCGCGATTGGCTGCCGCTGTACGATCGCGGTGGCGGATTGTTCGGCCACTTGAACTGGCACCTCGGCCTCTTCGAGCTGCATGCCGGCCATCTGGACGCGGGGCTTCGCCTCTACAACGACGCGTTCTGTGCCGACGATCATCGCGGCGCCGTGCATCAGAAGCTCTCGGATTCCTCCTCGTTCCTGTGGCGCTCGGAACTGGCGGGTTATCCGCACGACGCCGCGCGCTGGGCCAAGCTCAAGGATTACGCGTGCGAAAAAATTCCACGCCCGGGCTTTTCGCTCGCCGATTGGCACGTCGCCCTCGCCTTTGCCGCATCAGGCGATGAAACAGTGTTGGAAGGTTGGATCCAGGGCATCGAAGAACTGGTGAAAGCCGGCCGTTATCCCTCCGGTGCCACCATCCCTACCGTGGCGCGCGCGTTCGCGGCCTTCCAGCGCGGCGACCATGCCGCGGCGATCGACCTGATCGTGCCGATGCTGCCCGAACGCGAACGCATGGGCGGCAGCCGGGCGCAGGTGGATCTGGTGGAAGCGACGTTGTTGCGGGCCTATCTGAATGCCGGACGCGTGGCCGAGGCGCAGCATCTGCTCAGCGAGCGGCGCCCGGGCCCGGCGATTCTACCAGTCGCGGGACTTGAGCAGGGTGTGGCTGCTCGAAACTAAGAAAACCAAGGAAGCATCGTCCTCTGCCGGTGCCGGAAGGTCATGGGCGTGTTGACACGCATCAACTAGCGCAGACTGAGAATGTAGGTGACCAGCGCGCTGCGCTCGGAGCGGCTGAGCGCGAAGTCCGGCATGTTCGTATGCGCAGTGGAAAGATAGCGGTCGAGAGATTCCGCCGTCGTGCCCGACCGGGCGGCGATCGCCGGGAAGGTCGGCACACCGTCGGTCGCCACGTCGCGCGGCCCGGTTTCGACGACGTGGCAGCCCATGCACCAGCGTTCGGCGAGCCTGCCTCCGACGTCGGCGCTCTGCGCCGCCGCCACGAACGGCAGAAGCCCCAGTGCCATCGCTGCCATCGCCATTGTTCGTTGCATCTCTTTCACCGCTGGTTCAGCGTAGGACTCCATCATAAGCAGCAACGCAGCACAGTGCTGGTGGTTCCAGCTCTCCGAAGATGTCGATTCCAGTGGCAGTGGATACGATTAGATGGTGATGGCCACCTTGAGCACGCCATCGCGCTGGTGCGAGAACAACTCGTAAGCCTCCTCGATCCGGTCGAGCGTGAAGCGATGCGTGACCATTGGCCGGAGGTCTACCCTGCCCGAGGCGACGACGTCCATGAGGCGGCGCATGCGTTCCTTGCCGCCGGGGCAGAGCGTGGTGACGATCCTGGTGTCGCCGAGGCCCGCGGCGAAGGCATCGAGCGGGATGCGCAGATCGGACGAATAGACGCCGAGACTCGACAAGGTGCCGCCCGGCCGCAGGACGCGCAACGCGCTCTCGAATGTGGCCTGCGTGCCCAGCGCCTCGATGGCGACATCGACGCCGCGGCCGTCGGTCAATTCCATGATCGCCTTCACCGGATCTCCCTGCTTGAAATCGACGGTGTGATCGACGCCGAGCGCGCGCGCCATGGCGAAGCGTTCGGGGATGGCATCGACGCCGATGATGGTGGTCGCGCCCATCAGTCGGGCGCCCGCCGCGGCACAGAGGCCGATCGGCCCCAATGCGAACACCGCCACGGTGTCGCCGATGCGGATGCCACCGCTTTCGGCGCCGGAGAAGCCGGTCGACATGATGTCCGGGCACATCAGCACCTGCTCGTCGCTCAGGGCCGCCGGCACCGGTGAGAGATTGGCCATGGCGTCGGGCACCAGCACGAACTCGGCCTGGCAGCCGTCGATCGTGTTGCCGAATTTCCAGCCGCCCATCGCCTTGAAGCCGTGCCGTGTGCCGGCGCCGTCCTGCGAGGGCTGGCCGCACAGGCAGGCATAGCTGTGGCCGCTCGGCGTGATGGCGCCGGCGATCACGCGCTGCCCCTCTTCGTAGCCCGACACGGCGGAACCGAGCTTTTCGATGATGCCGACCGGCTCGTGCCCGATGGTCAGTCCCCTGGCGACCGGATATTCGCCCTTGAGGATGTGAACGTCGGTGCCGCAGATCGTCGTCGTGGTGATGCGCACCAGCGCATCGAGGGGACCGACGTCGGGCACGGGTTTGGAGTCGAGAACGATGCGACCGGGTTCGACGAAGATTGCGGCTTTCATCTTGGGCATGGAGTGACCTCGAAAGTGCCCAATGTTGCTGAGGGCGACGGCGGCACTAGGCTGCCGGCATTGCGGCGCTTTGATGTGCTCGCCTGCCGATCCATTTCTATTCGACGCGAGTGTTCAATATCGAACAGTCTTGAGTGTCCCTTTTGGGCGGCCGGCAACCGAATCGCCTCGACAGCGATCCCCGATGAGCGCCCTGTTCACCCCACTCGAAGATGAAGGTGAACTCTGGTGGTGATCGACACCGGTCTGCTGCCGCCCGGTCTGTTGCCGATGGGACCGCGCCATCCGCTGCGCCGGTTCTGGCGGAGCGCCCGCGGCTTCTGGCGTGGCCCGACGGCACGGCTCGCCTGGGGCCTGATGGCCCTGTTGATCGTGATCACGGTGCTGCAGCTCCTGGTGCAGTACCGGCTCAACATCTGGAACAGGGACTTCTTCAACGCGCTCGAGTTCCGCAACGGCGCGGAGATCTGGCACCAGACCCATCTGCTGGCGCTTTTCGCGGCACTCAGCATCGGTCTCGCCGTCGTCGCCGTCTGGGGGCGCATGACGTTCCAGCGTTCGTGGCGCGCCTGGGTCAGCCGGCACCTGATCGAGGCCTGGCTGGGCGGGGAACGCTACCGGCACATCGAGCTGGTCAACGGCGAGCACCAGAACGCCGAGTATCGCATCACCGAGGATGCGCGGCTGGCGACCGACGCGCCGATCGACCTCCTGGTCGGCCTGCTCGGCTCGGTGCTGATCGCGGGGACGTTCGTCGTCGTGCTGTGGCATGTCGGCGGTGCGCTCGATGTCGCGCTGCTGGGCGCCGCCTTCACCATCCCGGGGTATCTGGTCGTTGCCGCGGTCGCTTATGCAATCCTGACCAACGGCACCTTGATGATCCTCGGACGGCACATGATCGAGGTCATCGAGTCCAAGAACCAGGCCGAGTCGGAGCTGAAATATGCCGTCGCCCATTTCCGCGAGCGCGCGACCGCGCGCCTGTCGCTCGACGACATGGAAACCTCGACGGCCAGCGTCGGCCGGGCGTTGGCTACCGTCATGCGCCAGTGGAGGCGGCTGGCCTGGCAATACATGCGCACGACCTACGTCTCCCACGGCAACACGCTGCTGGCGCCGCTGGTCGGGCTGATCCTGTGCGTGCCCCATTATATCCAGGGTACCATGCTGCTGGGCGACGTCACCCAGGCGGCGGCGGCCTTCGTCGCCGTTCAGGGCGCCTTCAACTGGCTGATCGACAATTTCCCACGCCTCGCCGAATGCCTGTCGTCGGCCAACCGGGTCGGCAATCTGCTCGCGGCTTTCGACGGACTCGAGGCCACGGAGGAACCGATCGAAGCGGCCAACACGGAGGAAGAGCGGGTCGCCTCGCGCGACGGCTGATCCAGCCCCTGTGTTCCTGGGGTCGGATCAATCCGTTGCTCCGTCTTGGAACACTCCGCACGTTCGCGCACTGGTCTCGTGATCTCTCTTCCTCCTTCGCCCTTTCGCGTGAGGGCCAGGGCCTCAACGCTCTCCGCGCCGGGGAGCACGAGAGGGCCTGCTCCTGGACGCCAGAGTGACACAATTGCAGATTGACCAGCGGGGACCGCCAATTCGAAATGGTTGCATGATCGGCCTGTACCGCAATACTTAGGGAATTGAGGGCGCCATGGCAGACGTGCAACTCGGGCTCACAACCAAGCAGTCCGACAGCTATTATCTCGGCGTCTCGATCGGGAAAGGACGGGAGGGTTTCTACAACGTCATAACAGGCCCGGGCGACGCGAAGACCGGCACCCGGTGGATTCTGCGGGAAATCGCCGGCACCAACGCGCACCTCCTCGTCAAGTCCGGCGGCACCGCGGACGGCCTGGTCGTCACCTTCACGGACGAGCGGCAATACCTGGTCATGAAGCCCTACGATCCCGCGAACATCCAGCAGTACATCATCGTCACGCCCCAGAAGGAGCCATGGGTCATCCTCAACAATCACAACGAATCGAACGTGATGGATCGCTCGATGTATCCAAATGATAAGGGATTCGTCATCGGCTACCCTTGAAATGGGGGGGACAACCAGATTTGGAAGAAGCACTACTACAGTTGATCGGGTGAGAACGTCGCCGAACTGAAGCGGTGAGCGTCGCTGGAAGATCGTGGACATCACCTGTAGAATGGCTTGCCGCTTGGGAGAACATCATGCCAGGCATCGACCGGATGACGTATGTCCTGGCTTTGGCACTTCTTCCGGGCCTCGCCGTCCCGGGCGCGATGGCGCAGACGGCATTCGACCGCCTGGGGCCGCCGATGGGTGGGCCGTTCGGCCGCTCGATCGGTCCACCGACCGACAACATCGATGACTTCCTCGGCACGTGGAAGATTTCCTGGACCGGCAGTGTCGGCACCAACTGCCCATGCCAGGGCACACTCATCATCGACGCGGCGGCCAACAACGAACTTATAGGTTACTGGGAGACCCGGTCCGGCACCTACGTGCTGCGCGGCAAGGTTGGCTACGACCAGAACACCTGGGCCGGCCGTTTCGAGAAGCCCAACGACGAGACCGACTTCCCGATCAAAGGACAGTTTCTGCTGATAGCGCGCGACAGTGGAAAGATCACGGGGTCGTACCAGCCGCTGGGAACCGCCATCGGCTTCCCCGTGACCGGCACCCGGTAGGGCAGAACGCTAAACGCCCAAGGGGGCGTCCTGACCGACAACCAGCTTGTACAGCGCACGAACCTCATCTGAGACGCGGTGCGTGTCTTCCATAAGATTGCGCGGCGTGATCGCGATGAAGGCGATTTCCCAATTGTCCGGTTTGGGCGTGCCGACTCTCGGCAGGAAGGCGTGCGGCGCGCCGGGCGCGTTGTGGAAATGGCCGCCGTCAATCACCGGCGTCAGCAACGGTTTTCCATCTTCGTCGATGGAAAAACCTTCCGCCTCGCCCACGACATACATCGGGAACTGATCGGTGCGGCTGGCGATGTGCGTGTGAAGCTCGACTTTCGGCAGGAACACCGCCGCAACGCCGCGGCCGTGCCGGTTCTGGCCCAGACGCCACGCGCCGGGTCCGGTCAGATCCGGCGCAGCGGACGACAGGCGATATTCCGGGCGGGCCAGAATGGCGCGCAAGGCTTCCTTGGGGTTGAATTCGGGACCGGCCGCGGCGCGAGCTTTGCTGAAGTCCGCGTAAACGGATTTCATCCACTGAAGCTCGTCATCGGCCAGTTCGTGGTCGAGAACCGGGAGGGTCGCGCCTGTGGGCATGGAAGGCTCCTCTGCCTAATTCTTCTGTCTTACTTTCTATCCGGGATTGTCCGGATAGTCAGCGATTTCTGCCTTTCGATGAAGCCTGCCGAAGAAGTTCGTCTCCCTGATCTGGCGGAAGACATCGAGGGGGCATCCAGTGGCAATGCCGATAGATCCCACGAACCTGGCCGACCAAGATCGCCGCGCCGAATTTTGCTGGTGTAGTATTTACGCGACCAGGTCTCCCGGCCGCTCGCCGAGCGCCAGCATCCTGGAGAATTCCCGACCCGAAAGGATCGACCTCATGACCCTCACCCTCGCAGATGCCAATCGTGTGATCGCCGGCGCCATCGAGAAGGCAAACCAGCAGGGCACCAAAATGAATATCGCCGTATGCGACGCCGGCGGACGGCTTCTTGCCTTTCAGCGCATGGATGGCGCCATGTGGGCCGGCTCCTTCGGCAGCCAGGGCAAGGCCATGGCCTCGGCCGCCTTCGGACGCGCGAGTGGCGATCTGACGCCGCGTGCCGACCATCCGACCCTACGCGGCATCGCCGCGGCCGAAGGCAACCACATGTTCTATGGCCAGGGCGCCGTGCCGATCTTCCGCCAGGGTGTCCTGATCGGTGCCTGCGGCGTTGGCGGTGGGACCGCACAGGAAGACGAGGATTGCGCCCGCGCCGGGGTCGAGAAGCTCTGACGCCCCTGGACGCATCAGGACTCCAGTGAGTCTGATCGACCCGACGGTGGCGGCGTGGGCCGTCGCGATCGCAACGCTCGCAGGGCTGGTGCACGGTTACTCGGGCTTTGGCGGCGCCTTGCTGACGGTCCCGCTGCTCAGCCTGTTGCTGCGGCCCGTCGATGCCGTGGTCGTGGCCACGGTGGCGGCGGTCATCGGGCAGCTCCCGGTCACCCGGCAAGCGATACGGACGGCGAGCTGGACGGATTGTGCGCCATTTCTCATCGGCATCATTCCAGGGATGCCGTTGGGCATCCTGTTGCTGGTGGACAGCGACGTCGGGCTGCTGCGCCGCATCGTCGGCATGAGCACGCTCGTGGCCGCCGTCATTCTGGCGGTCGGTTGGGCTTACAGGGGACCGCGCGGTTCGTTGATCAGCGGCGCCTTCGGCGCGCTCTGCGGCTTTCTTGCCGGGGCAACCGGCCAGGGCGGACCGGTTTCCGTGACCTACTTCATGGCAGCACCCCTGGCGCCGCAGCAGCAGCGCGGCAGCATCGTCGCCACCATAACAGGCATGATCATGGTGACGTTCATCGCCCAGGTGCTGAGCGGCGCCGTCACGAGCCGAACGCTCCTGCTCGGCCTCGTGATGGGCTTTCCGCTCCTCGCCGCCGTGTGGGCCGGCAGCCGCCTGTTCGAGCTTCTGCCGAAGCAGAACTACCGCCGCGCCACCCTGCTGCTCCTGTTTGCGGCAGGCGTGGCGGCGTTGCTGAAGTAGCGCCCCGCTCTAGCGCAGCGGCGAGAACGCCGCCGGCACGGCAAAGGTGTTCTGCATGCGCTGCATCACGACACCTTCGGCGCGCGGCGGCGGCCAGATGCCGGCGCTCACGGCCTGGGCGCGCAGGCTCTCGCGCTCCCCCATGTTCTTGTAGGCCCAGACATGGACCCACTGGTTGAGCGGGCCGATCTCGGTGAAGCCTGCGAAGATCAGCGGCGAGAGGGCGGTGCGCGCCGGCAGGCGCGGGCCCCAGTTCTCGATGACCTTGGGGATCGCCCCCACATTGTAGGTATAGGTGCGGAACTCGTAGCAGCTGCCGTGCTCGCCCGGCTTGAAGTTGGGCGAGAAGGGCGCGGGGTGGAGGATCTTGGCTTCCATCTCGAGGACGAAGTCGGCGATCTTGGGCGGCCAGACCTTGGTCGCGACAGCCTCGGCACGGATGCGGTCTCGCTCGGCGGTGCTCTCGTAGGGCCAGACATGGATGATCTGGTTCAGCGTGCCGACTTCGGTCCGCCAGAACCCGGCCAGCGGCGAGAGTTTTAGGCGACCGGGCAAGGCCGTCGCGAAAGCTTCCTCGACCTGGGGAATGGTGCCCGGCTTCATCAGGTAGGTGCGCATTTCGAAGATCATTTCTTGCTCCCCAAGGTTCATCGGACGTGGACGACAGTTTGCATATTCGTCACAAGCTACCAACTGCACCCGTCACCAGTTCGGCGGGCCCTTTTCGTTGAATGCGTTCAGCCCTTCCGGGGCGTCGTCGGTCTCGATGATGTTGCAAATCGTCTCGACGACGGCAGGGCCTCAGAACATCTCCGGCGTTATGACGTTCTGCGGCCGCGGTCCGACCATCGCGGCGCGCATGGTTTCCGCCGACTTGAGCCTGATGTCGTCCCAGGCCTCGGGCGTGAAAAATGCGGAATGCGGCGTGATGATCAAGCGCCCCTCGCACCACGGCTCGCGCGCACGGTAGGCGCGCAGAAGCTCGGGAATGGGTTCGACCGGCGGCTCGACGGGCAGCACGTCGAGCCCGACACCGGCGAGATGCCCGCGTTTCAGCAGATCGGCGAGCGCATCGACATCGCAGATCGGCCCGCGCGCCGTGCTGACTACCACGCCTCCTTTCGGCATGCGCTCCAGCATCGCCCGCGAGATCATGCCGCGCGTTTCCAGCGTCAGCGGCGCATGGATCGACAGCGTGTCGGTCTGCTCCATCAGCGCCTCGAGCGAGCGTACGCGCTCGACGCCGACGCCGAGCTCGGTGCCGTTCGGCATGTACGGGTCGTAGGCAACGACGCGGAACTGGAAAGCCTTTGCCCGCAGCGCCGCCGCCGTGCCGATGCGGCCGAGGCCGACGATGCCGAAGGTCTGCACACCGTTGCGCCGCAGCAGCGGATCGCTGACGTAGCGCCACGGCGCGGGCTGCGGCCGCCGCTGCGCCTCGAGATGGAGCGCGATGCCGCGGCGAAGCGACAAAGCGAGCGCGAGCGCATGGTCGGCCACCTCGGTGGTGCCGTAGTCCGGCACGTTGCACACCATGACGTTGCGAGCTGCGGCAGCCTTGCGATCGATCTTATCGTAGCCCACACCCATGCGCAAAACGCAGGCGAGCTTGGGAAACTTGGCAAAGTGTTCGGCGGTTACCCCGAGCCGCAGCGTCATCAGGCCGTCGACGTCGGCGCAATCCTTGTCCTCGAGTTGCGACAGATCGGAGACGTTGCGCCACACCACGCGCACGTCGGACCCGAACACCTCGCGTTCGACCTTGTCGTTGTCGTAGAGTTTCTCGGCATAGAGCACCGTCTTGACCATGGCTTGGGCATCCCCTCCGTGACGCGGCCCATCCTAGCAGGCGTCCACCGAGTCTCCACCCGAGTGCGCCGCTGGCGACCGCATTTCGCTGGTGTAGTATTTGCGCAACCAGGTCTCCCGGCGACTTACCGAGCGCCGGCATCCTGGTGGGTTCCTGACCGGAAAGGACTGACCTCATGACCCTCACCCGACCTAACCAAGGCCCGTGCTTTTCTCGAATCGTCTCTCAAGATTGTGGGCAGCACAAAGGAAGAAATACATTCCCTCCTATCGATCGCCGTCGAGCAATCCGATGACGCCTAGGCTTGTCTCGATCTTCTCCGAAGTGAACAGCTTCACCGGAAGCCCCTTGACAGGAAACCGTCCGTTTCCTATATATCCTGTCGAGGAGGCACCATTGACCGA
>CANJHI010000151.1 GCA_947474005.1 Alphaproteobacteria bacterium
CTTCCGGTCGAAAACTCGCAAACCGATACGCATCCGACAGACGACGCTGCCGCTTCACTGTTTTGCCCATCCCTCACTGTGCCAAATTACTGCGAGCCTCAAAGCGCAGAAAGACCGCTATCCACAAGCTTTTCGCGCCCTATGATCTCCCCAATCACCCACTCGATTCCCGGAAGACCCGGTTGTTATAAGCAGCCTCGTCTTGCCCGGCGACAAGCGGCGGGCAAACATGAGCGGGGCTGGCGTGGGGGAGTCTGTTGCACAAGCGTATTAGGGATATGGGGGCGGCTGTCGCGCGCTTCGCCGCTGGCGCGGCGGTGTTGATTGCGGCCCTGGTCGTCGTGGGCACGAGTGCTGCGCGCGCGGACGAAGAGAAGGTGCCGGAGAAGAAGAAATG
This sequence comes from Alphaproteobacteria bacterium, assembly GCA_947474005.1. GTDB lineage: Bacteria > Pseudomonadota > Alphaproteobacteria > Reyranellales > Reyranellaceae > Reyranella. The sequence continues at coordinate 398 of CANJHI010000151.1, forward strand.
GGAGGCGCCGTTCGGCGGCTTCTATTCGGCGGCCCTCACGGTGGTGTCGGACTACGCCTTCGGCGGCATCTCGCAAACCAACCGCCAGCCCGCCTTCCAGCCCAGCCTCGGCTACCGCACGTCGTCGCTGATCGAGGGCCAGAACCTGTGGTTCTATCTCGGCGCCTGGGGCAGCAACATCAACTTTGCCAGTGTCGGTCCGGCCATCGAGGTCGACCTCTCGTTGGGCTTCAAGTGGCGGACGCTGGAGAACAAGCTCAGCTTCGACTTCGGCTACATCCGCTACACCTTCCTCGGCGTGCCTGCCGATCTCTCCTACAATTACGGCGAGTTCAACTTCGCCCCGGCGTACGATTTCGGCCCGGCGCAACTCGGCTTCCGCATCCGCTACAGCCCGCAGTCGTTCGGCGACTCGGGCAAATCGTGGAGCGAGCGCGCGCTCTTGTCGGTGCCGCTCAACTTCCTGCATGTGAACGACGATATCGCGTTGAAGGTCTACGGCAGCGTCGGCAACCAGTCGGCCGAGCGCTATCTGCGCTACGGCATTCCCAGCAGCGACTACTGGTTCTGGCAGCTCGGCTTCGTCGTCAGCGCCTACGGCCTCGACATCACCGTGGCCTATACCGACACCAGTATCGACATCGCCGGCTGCGGCAACACGACGAACTGCCAGGGCCGATTCCTGCTGGGCGTGTCGAAGGTGTTTTGACGCGGAGCTAGAAACTCGCCCTCAGCCGGCCGCTGAAGAAATGGACCGGGCCGCGGACGGTGTTGTAGCCGGGGTTGTTGAGGAACTGGTAGTCGGCGGTGGCGACGAGGCCTTTGGCGACCTGGAAGGCGTAATAGGCCTCGACCACGTTCTCGGCGGCGTAGCTCAACGCCCCGTCACCGACCAGGACGCCGAGGCCGCCGTTGGCGAGGTAGCTCGCGTGATTGGTCGAGATCGAGGTCATCGCAGCGGCGATGCCGACGCGGTCGTCCGGACGGTTCCACCAGGTGCCCTTGATCGAGAGGCCGAGCGAGACGCTGAGGTCGACGTCGGTGAAGGCGCTGATCTCGTTCTGGCCGTTGTTCCAGCTGAGCCGGCTGAAGGCGCCGATCGAGTCGGTGAGCGCCTGCTCTAGGTTGACGTAGAAGCCGTACTTGGTGCGGGTCTGCCTGGTCTGGGCGATGGTGTCGTTGGCGTTGAGGCCCGGTGTGAGGGCCGCCAGTGACACCGCCTCGCTGTAGGAGCCGGAGTAGGTGGTGGTGAGCCAGGTGCCGAAGCGGGCGATGCCAGGCCGTTCATAGGGGCTGTAGCGCAGTTCCAGTTCGCCGACGTAGCCGCCGCGGGACAGCAGTGCGAGGTCGAAGGTGTTGGCGTTGGGCTCGTTGCCGACCAGGAAGTAGCCGGCGCGTGCCGCCCAGCTCTTTTGATTGATTTCGGCGGTCAGGCCCCAGGTGAGCCCGAGTCGGTCGGCGGGATAGTCGAAGGCGGCCGAGGCCCACATCGCCCAATTGAGAAAGTCGACGCGCGGATCCTCGGCGTAGCTGTTGCCGTCGAACAGATCCTTTACCGAGTACTTGCCGATCTGGAGCGTGACGCGCGAGACGTCCTTCTCGCCCGCGAGCTGGCCGTACTCGCTCTCGACCTTCTCGCGCTCGCCGCCGAGGCCGATCTCCTGGCGCAGGAACAGCCGCGAGGTGTTGTAGCGCGGGTAGGGGAAGTTCGACTTCTGCGCCTCGCCGTTGGGGTAGGCGCCGGCGCCCGTCGTGTTGCCGACGCCGAAGCCCTGCAGCAGCTCTGGATTGAAATAGAGCTCGCCGCCCTGCCATAGGCGGACACCGAGGAAGGCCGAGACCGTCCAGGTTTCGCGCGCCTGACCGCCCGCGGGCAGGCTGTTGGGGCCGGTGTAGGCCGCCGGGATGGCGCCGTAGCCTTGATAGATGAAGGTCGACTGGCCGTGGATCTCCCAGGTGCCGGGTCCGCGGTCGCCCGCCGGGCCGCTACCGTCCGTGATGTTCTTGCCGTCATCCGACTGGCCGAAGCGGTAATTCAGGCCAAGGCGCACGCGGTTGAGGTCGTACTGCGAATCGTAACGGCCGCCCGTGGCGAAGGTGAAGCCGGTGAGCGGTAACGCCGTGTAGAGATACTCGGCGCGCGCCGACCAGCGCTGGTCGAGCCTGTAATCGAGGCCGGCGCCCAGCACATAGCCCAGGCGGATGTTGCTGGGGGTGGCGTCCTCATTGGCCGTGGTGAGGTTGGTGTTGGAGTAGCGCGTGCTCGCCCAGGCGATGCCGCCCGTGACGAAGGGCGTGAAGCCGCCGAAGGCGTAGCCGGCACGGCCACGCAGGGAGGCTAGATATTCGAGCTGCTCGTTGGCGGCGTTGCTGGGTGTCGCGCGGTAGGAGAGCGTCTGCGCCAGGTCGGAGTAGTTGGCGAAGGAGAAATCCGCCTCGATGCCCAGCATGACCCGCGACGGGAACAGGAATTCGTAGCCCGCCTGCACGCCGCCCATGAAATTGCCGAAGGGCGAGCTGCCGCCCGCCGAGGCGCTGCCCGGGCCGGACGGATCGGCCAGCGTCGCCGTGCCGTTGCCGAAGAAGTAGCCCGCGTGACCGCCCACGTAGAATGCACCACCGGTGTCGCCGGCCCGGGCCGGCGACATGGCGAACAGTGTGGCGAGCAGGCCCGCCCCCAGCTCGCGAAATCCGATCGGCATCTTCATTGCGGGCGACATTCTACTGCCCGCGTTACAGAAGCGTTACGGGAACTAGTGCGCGACCGCCGCGTCGGGTTCGGCAACTGACTCCGTGGCGCGGCGGCGCGAGAAGGCGCCGATGGCGGCCGGAAGCACGGTCAGGAACAGCGCCGGCGCCAGGAGCAGGCCGCCCACGACGACGATGGCGAGCGGGCGCTGGACCTGGCTGCCGATGGCGGTCGAGAAGCCGGCCGGCAGCAGGCCGACGCAGGCCGCGGTGCAGGTCATCAGCACGGGCCGCATCTGTAGCTCGCAGGTCTGGCGCAGCGCCGCCTCGCGTTCGAGGCCGCCGGTCACCAGCCGGTTGAAGCAGCCCAGCACCATGATGCCGTTCATGGCGGCGATGCCAAACAGGGCAACGAAGCCTATCGCGGCCGAGATGCTGAACGACATGTCGCAGAGCCACAGGCCCAGGATGCCGCCGACCAGTGCCATGGGGATGGCGCTGCCGGCGATCAGCGTGTCGATCAGCGAGCCGAAGCTCACATAAAGCAGCAGAAGGATGAGGCCGATGGCGATCGGTACGGCGATCGAGAGGCGGGCGATGGCGCTTTCGAAGTTGACGAAGTCGCCGGCCCACGCAAGCCGGTAGCCGGGTGGCAGTTTCACCAGCTCGGCGACCTTTTGCTGGGCTTCGAGGACGGCGCCGCCGAGATCGCGCTCGCGCACGCTGAACTTCACCGGAATGTAGCGCTCCTGCTGCTCGCGGTAGATGTAGAAGGCGCCGCTCGACAGGGCGACGGTGGCGACCTCGCTCAAGGGCACCTGGACGACGCCGCCGTTCGGGCCGGGCGTGCCGATGGCGATGCGGCGCAGGGCCTCCATGTTCTCGCGGTATTTGGGCGCGAGGCGGACGAGTAGCGGGAAGTGGCGGTCGCTGCCGGGCTCGTAGAGCTCACCCGCCGTCTGGCCGCCGACGGCGGCCTGGATGGTGGCGTTGATGTCGCCGGGCGACAGGCCGTAGCGGGCGGCGCGCTGGCGGTCGATGTCGATCTTGATGGTCGGCTGGCCGAGCAGTGGCGGCACCTGGATGTCCTTGATGCCGCGGACCTGTTCCAGGACGCCGCGGATCTCGATGGCGACCTTGCGCAGAGTGGCGAGGTCGGGCCCGGTGAGCTTGATGGCATTCTCGGAGTCGATGCCGGATGCGGCCTCCTGGACGTTGTCCTGGATATACTGCGAGAAAGCGAAGGTGACGCCGGGAAAGCCCTTGCGCAGCGCATCGCTCATTTCGGCGATCAGTTCGGGCTTCTCCAGGCCCTTGCGCCACTTATCGGCCGACTTCAGCGGCACGAAGAATTCGACGTTGGAGAAGCCGTCGGGATCGGTGCCGTCGTCGGGCCGGCCGTGCTGGGTGATCACGGTCTCGACCTCGGGGAAGCTTTTGACCAGCCGGCGCATGCGGTTGGCGTAGGCGTTGCCCTCGTCGAGCGACACGGATGGGGGCAGCGCCGCGCGCAGCCAGATGTTGCCTTCCTCGAGCTTGGGCAGAAATTCGAGACCGACTGTGCTTGCCGCCACGCCCGCGATCACCATCAGGAGGGCGCCGGCGGCCAGAGTCAGGCCGCGCCGCACGAGCACGCCCGCGATCACGCGCCGGTAGAAGCGCCTGAGTGCGCGTACGACGACGGTCTCGGTCTCCGACACCTTCTCCGGCAGCAGGATGGCGGAGAGCGCGGGCGAGACGGTGAAGGTGGCGAGCAGGCCACCGGCCAAGGCGTAGGCGTAGGTCTTGGCCATCGGTCCGAAGATATGGCCCTCGACGCCCGACAGGGTGAACAGCGGAAAGAAACCCACGATGATGATGGTGGCGGAGAAGAAGATCGCTTGCGTCACCTCGCCCGAGGCCTGGTAGATCGTGGCGAGCTTGCCGGTGAGGCCGCGTGGGGTGGCGAGCGAGGATGGCGGCGGCGCGTGGCCGGCGCTGCGTTCGGCGAGATGGCGGTAGATGTTCTCGACCATGATGACGGTGGCATCGACGATGATGCCGAAGTCGATGGCGCCCATCGACAGGAGGTTGGCCGACTCGCCGCTCATCACCAGGATGACCACGGCGAACAGCAGGGCGAAGGGAATGGTCGCCGACACGATCAGCGCGCTGCGCAGGTCGCCCAGGAACAGCCACTGGATCAGGAACACCAGGCAGACGCCCATCACCATGTTGTGCAGCACCGTGCTGGTCGTGACATCGACCAGCACGCTGCGGTCGTAGATGCGCTCGATACGTACGCCGGGCGGCAGCAGATCCGACTTGTTGATGCGCTCGACCTCGGCCTCGACGCCGCGCAGTGTCGGCAGGGTCTCGGCGCCGCGGCGCATCAGCACAATGCCCTGGACGATGTCGTCGTCGTCGTCCTGGCCGGCGACCCCCAGCCGCGGCTCATGACCGACGGTGATGGCGGCGACATCGGACACCAGCACCGGCGTGCCATCGCGGGCGGCGATCATGGTGTGGCCGATGTCCTCCATCGAGCGGATCTGGCCGACGCTGCGGATCACCGCCGACTGCGGCCCGAGATTCACGGTGTTGGCGCCGACGTTGTTGTTAGCGCCGTTCAGCGCGTCGAGCACCTGCTTCAGCGTCAGGCCGTAGGCCAGGAGCTTGTCGAGATCGACGGTGATGTCGAAGGTCTTGCTTTTGCCGCCCCAGGTCGTGACGTCAATCACGCCGGGTACCGCCTTGAGCCGGCGCAGCAGGATCCAGTCCTGGATGGTTTTCAGGTCCATGACGGTGAAACCGGCAGGGCCTATCACGCGGTAGCGGAAAATCTCGCCGATCGGGCTGGTCGGCGAGATGATGGGCTGGGCAGCGTTGGGCAGTGGGCCTAGCTGCGACAGCCGGTTGGTCACGAGCTGGGATGCTTCACGGTAGGTGAGGTCGTAGGTGAACTGGACCTTCACATAGCTGAGGCCGACCAGTGAGATGCTGCGAATCGAAGAGACGTAAGGAAGCCCCGCCATCTGCACTTCGATCGGGATGGAGATGTAGCGCTCGATCTCCTCGGACGACTGTCCCGGATTCTGGGTCACGATGTCGACCAGCGGCGGTACCGGATCGGGATAGGCCTCGATGTTGAGCTGCTTGTAGGCGAACAGGCCGCCGGCGATCAGCACCGCGCTCAATATCAGGACAAGGATGCGCTGCTGGAGGGCCGCACCGACGATCGATTGCATCATGATCCTTGAGAAAATGCGCCGCGATCCGGCGCGCGCTGGCCTTCGCGTCAGCTAACATACAGTTAGCGAGTGCACCACTAATGCAAGTGCACTGTGTCTGAAGTGGAGTCGGCTGCTGTGCCGGGATAGGCCAGATGCAACGCGCCGGACACGCCGGGGACTTCCTCGTCGACGATGCGATGCCAGTTGGCGAACGAGGTGCCGCTTTCGGCCGCGACGGCCAGAGTCTCGTCGGAGACCAGCAGGGGCAGGGCATACTTCTTCGTCAGGCGTTCGATCCGTGACGCGACGTTCACGGCATGGCCGAGGACCGTGTACTCCAGCCGGTGTTCGTCGCCGATGGCGCCGACCACGATCTCGCCGTAGTGGATCCCGATGCCCACTTTCACCTTGGGCTTGCCGTTGCGGTCACGCTCGACGTTCCAGGCGTCGATCACGGTGACCAGCCATCGCGCGCAACGGACGGCTGCCACGGCATCGGTCGGGGACGGCCGCACGGTGCCGAAGACGGCGAGGACGCCGTCGCCGATGAATTTGTCGATGATGCCGCCTTCCTCCTCGATGATGTGCGAGATCAGGGTGCGGTACTCCTGCAGGAACGAGAACAGGTCGTCGGGCGCCATCGTCTGTACCGATGCGGTGAAGTCGCGGATGTCCATGAACAGGATCGCGGCGTTCAGGCGCTGGGGGCGCATGACTTTCAACCCCTCGCGGGCCAGCAGATCGGCGATCTCGGATGGTAGATAGCGTGAAAGATTCGTGTTCTGGAGGCGCTCCCGGTCGATGTTGGCGCGTAGCCGGTCGGCGAGTACGACGCAGGCGAAGAAGATCGCCGCCGTGCCGAGATTCTCGATCAGGTAATAGAGACCGTGCAGATCGATCAGGCTACGGGGTGGATTCGCCCAGATCACCCAGACCAGATCCACGAGCGCCACCAGGAAACCGAACGTGCGGCCGGTCAGCCATGTCGTGCCGAAGACGATCGCCAGGTAGAAGGTGGTGAGCCTGAGCTCGCCGGTGATGATGTCGCAGTATCCGACGACCGTCGACGCCGCGAGACTGGCCAGCAGGACGGGCAGGCCCCGGGCCCGGTTCGCGGCCGGCGCAGGGACCGAGAAGGTCATCGCGGGAGCGCGGCGACGGCCGGTCGCGGCGCCGGCGGCCGGCAGCGCAACCGGTCGGCCTCGGACGTCGCCTCGATCTTATCGCGGTTCCACCAGCCGCCGCCCAGCGCCTGGAACAACGCCGCCGTGTTGGTGAGGCGCGCGGCCTGCGCCTGGATGCGGGTGATCTGCGTCTGCTGGTAGGTGAGCTCGGCGATCAGCACGAAGACATAGGTCGTGTCGCCGAGCTCGAGGCGGCGACGGGCGATGTTGAGGCTGGCCGCGGAAGCGCGCTCGGCCTCGACCGCCGCCTTGAGGGTGATCGCGTCGTATTCCAGGGAATTCAGCGTGTCGGCGACGTTGCGGAAGGCGTTGAGCACGCTCGAGCGGTACTGTGCCTCGGCCTGCTCGAAGCCTGCAACGGCTGCCTGCTTCTTGGTCGCCAGCGCGCCGCCGTCGAGGATGGTCTGCAACAGGCTTGCGCCGGCGTTGGTGCTGGTCTGGCTCGGTCCGAACAACGAGTCGGTCGCGAACCCGGTCGTGCCGAAGCCGACGGCGAGGGTGATCTGCGGCAGCTGGTTGGCGGTGGCGACGCCGATCAGGGCCCCGGCGGAATGCAGGTTGGCTTCGGCTGCGCGCACGTCGGGTCGCTGCTCGACCATCCTGGACGGCAGGCTGAGCGGCAACTCGGCCGGCAGCTTGAGATCCGACAGCGTGAAGTGTTCGGCGACCGTATCGCTGGTGTACCGCCCTGTCAGGTTGGCGAGCAGGTTGCGCTGCTGGGCCAAGGCCTTCTCGAGCGGCGGCAGGGTGGTCTCGGCTTGCGCCAGTGCGGCCTGCTGCGTGGCGACGTCGGCGCCGGGGATGCCGCCGAGACCTGATACGCGCTGCAGGATCGCAAGCGTCTCGCGCTGGGCGGCGATGATGCGGCGGGTGGCCTCGACCTGGGCGCGCAGCGAGGCTTCCAGGATCGCGGCGGCCACGACGTTGGAGGCGAGCGACAGATAGGCGCCCTCGAGTTGGAAGCACTGGGCCTCGGCCAGCGCGTCGAGCGATTCGATCTGACGCCGGTTGCCGCCCCAGATGTCGAGCGCATAGGTCAGCGTGAGGCCGGCCGTGAACAGGCCGAAGATCGAGTTCTGGTTGGTCAGCGGCGATTGCAGGATGGGTGCCACCTGGTTCTGCGAGGCGCCGAGCGCCAACCCGATGGTCGGGAAGAGCGTGGCCCGCTGGGCGCGGGCGTTCAGCTGGGCGACCTTGAGCGACGCCGCGGCGGCGTGGATGTCGGGGTTGGCGCGGAGCGCCCCCTGGATCAGGTTGCTGAGCTGAGGCGACTGGAAGACGCCCCACCACTGACCGGGAATGTCGAGGCTCTGCACGATCTGCTGCGCCTCGCCGCCGGGGATCTTGGCGTCGACCAGCTCGCTCGTCTGCTGCTGCTGGGGTAGGTAGGCGTCGGTCTTGGGGGCGCCGGGCTTCTGGAAGTCGGGTCCGACCGTGCAGGCACCGAGGCCGGCACCTAGACTGGCCGCGAGGACAAGAACCGAGAGGGCAGGGCGGCAAGACGCTTGCATCAGTGGGCCTCGATGACCGTGGACTGTGGGGCCGGCACCTGGAGCGTGCGGCGCGAGAACATACCGATCGCCGCCGGCAGCACGGTAAGGAAGAGACAGGGTGCCAGGAGTGTGCCGCCGACCACGACGATGGCGAGCGGGCGCTGGACCTGGCTGCCGATGGCGGTCGAGAAGGCGGCGGGCAGGAGGCCGACGCAGGCGGCGGCGCAGGTCATCAGCACCGGCCGCATCTGCACCGCGCAGGTCTCGCTGAGAGCCGCCTCGCGCTCGCGGCCGGCATCGATCAGGCGATTGTAGCAGGACAGCACCATGATGCCGTTCATGGCGGCGATGCCGAACAGGGCGACGAAGCCTATCGCGGCCGAGATGCTGAAGGACATGTCGGCCAGCCACAGGCCGAATATGCCGCCGACCAGGGCCATCGGTATGGCGCTGCCGGCCAGCAGGGTGTCGCGTAGCGAGCCGAAGCTCATGTAGAGCAGCAGGCCGATCAGCGCGATGGCGATCGGCACGGCGAGCGCCAGGCGCTGCAGCGCGTTCTTGAGGTTGCTGAACTCGCCGACCCATTCGACGCGATAGCCGCTCGGAATCTTCACGTTCTCGGCTACGCGCTTCTGGGCCTCCAGGACGGCGCCGCCGAGATCGCGGCCGCGCACGCTGAACTTGACCGGGACATAGCGCTGCTGTTGTTCCCGGTAGATGTAGTAGGCACCCGAGACCAGTTGCACGGTGGCGACTTCGGTCAGGGGGACCTGGGTGACGCCGTTGGCGCCCTGCACGCCGATCGGAATGCGGCTGATCGCTTCCAGGTTTTCGCGGTAGCGAGGCGCCAGCCGGACGACCATCGGAAAATGCCGGTCGCTGCCGTTTTCATAGACGTCGCCGGCGGCCTGGCCGCCGATCGCGGCCTGCACCGTGGCGTTGATCTCGCCCGGTGCCAGCCCGTAGCGCGCAGCGCGGTTGCGGTCGATGTCGATGCGGATGGTGGGCTGGCCGAGCGAGGCCGAGACCGCGAGATCGGCAACGCCTGGGACCGCCGCGATCGCGGTCTTGATGTCGTTGGCCACCTTGGCCAGGGTTTCCAGGTCGGGGCCCGAGACCTTGACGGAGTTCTCGCCCTTCACGCCCGACGCCGCCTCCTGAACGTTGTCCTGGATGTACTGCGAGAAGGTGAATTCGACCCCGGGAAATCCCTTCTGCAGGGCGTCGTTGATCTCGGCGATGAGGCCCTCCTTGTCGACGCCCTTGCGCCATCTGTCGAAAGGCCTCAGCGGCACGAAGAACTCGGCATTGAAGAACCCGGTCGAATCGGTGCCGTCGTCGGGCCGGCCCTGCTGCGAGATGACGGTCTCCGCCTCGGGGAAGTTCTTGATCAGCTTGCGCATGCGATTGGCGTAGTCGTTGCCAGCCTCGAGCGAGATCGACGCCGGCATCACGGCGCGGATCCACATGTTGCCTTCCTCGAGCTTGGGCAGGAATTCCAGCCCGATCGAGCTGCCGGCACCGGCGGCGAGGGCGGCGATGCCGGCGGCGGCGGCAAGGGTGGCGCGGCGACGGGCGAGCACGAAGTCCCGGACTTTCTCGTAGAAGCGGCGCAGCGAGCGCACGATGATGGTCTCGGTCTCCGACACCTTCTCCGGCAGCAACAGGGCCGCGAGCGCCGGCGAGACGGTGAAGGTGGCGAGCAGGCCCCCCGACAAGGCGTAGGCGTAGGTCTTGGCCATCGGCCCGAAGATGTGGCCCTCGACGCCCGACAGGGTGAACAGCGGCAGGAAACCGGCGATGATGATGGTGGCCGAGAAGAAGATCGCCTGCGTGACCTCGCCCGAGGCCTGGTAGATCGTGGCGAGCTTGCCGGTGAGGCCGCGCGGCGTGGCCAGCGCCGATACTGGCGGCGCGTGGCCGGCGCTGTGTTCGGCGAGATGGCGGTAGATGTTCTCGACCATGATGACGGTGGCATCGACGATGATGCCGAAGTCGATGGCGCCCATCGACAGGAGGTTGGCCGACTCGCCGCTCAGCACCAGGATGACCACGGCTAACAGCAGGGCGAAGGGAATGGTCGCCGACACGATCAGCGCGCTGCGCAGATTGCCCAGAAACAGCCACTGGATCAGGAAGATCAGGCAGACGCCCACCACCATGTTGTGCAGCACGGTGTGGGTGGTGATGTCGACCAGGGCGCTGCGGTCGTAGATGCGCTCGATGAGAACGCCGGGCGGAAGGACTCCGGACGTGTTGATCTTCTCGACCTCGGCCAGTACGCCGGTGAGCGTCGGCAGGGTTTCGGCACCGCGCCGCATCAGCACGATGCCCTGGACGATGTCGTCGTCGTCGTTCTGTCCGGCGATGCCGAGCCGCGGCTGGTTGCCGATCGTCACCGTGGCGACGTCGGACACCAGCACCGGTGCGCCGTCTCGGGCGGTGAGCATGGTGCTGCGGATGTCGTCCAGCGACTTGATCTGGCCGACGCTGCGCACGATCGCCGATTGCGACCCGATGTTCACGGTGTTGGCGCCGACGTTGATGTTGGCGTTGGTGAGGCCTTCCAGCACCTGCTTGAGCGTGAGACCGTAGGCCAGCAACCGGTCGAGATCGACGGTGATGTCGTAGGTCTTGGTCTTGCCGCCCCAGCCGGTGACGTCGATCACGCCGGGCACCGACTTGAAGCGGCGCTGCAGGACCCAGTCCTGGATCGTCTTGAGGTCGTTCACCGTGTAGCCCGGCGGGCCGGCCACGCGGTAGCGGAAGATCTCGCCGATCGGGCTGGTCGGCGAGAGCACGGGCTGCACGCCGTTGGGCAGCGGGCCGAGCTGGGTCAGCCGGTTGATCACGAGCTGCGACGCCCGCTCGTAGGTCACGTCGTAGGTGAACTGGACCTTCACGTCGGAAAGCCCGAACAGCGAGATCGTGCGAATCGCCTGGACGTAAGGCAGTCCCGCCATCTGGATCTCGATCGGCACAGTGATGTAGCGCTCGATCTCCTCCGACGACTGGCCGGGATTCTGGGTAATGATATCGACCAGCGGCGGAACCGGGTCGGGATAGGCCTCGATGTTGAGCGTCTGATAGGCGAACAGCCCGGCGGCCATCAAAGTGCCGCCGAGGATGATCACCAGGATGCGCTGCCTGAGGGCGGCGGCGACGATCGCGTGCATGATACTGGTACTGCCTTATGGATGGCGCCGCTTCGGTCTCGGGCGCCGCGCTCAGTCGCGTTGTGCGGCGCGATCGATGAACAAGGTGCCGCTCGAAACCACCGTCTCGCCGACCGAGAGGCCTTTGCGGACTTCAACGACGCCGTTGGTCGTCATGCCGACCTCGATCTGCCGCGAGGTCACCGTCTTCTTGTCGGGCTGGGCGACCCATACCCGGGCGTTGGCGCCTTCATAGACGATGGCTTCGAGCGGCACCGCCGGTGCCGTCCGGCCCTCGCCGGTGACGATGCGGAAGCTCGCGAACATCTCCGGCAGGAATTCCCGGCCCGGATTGTCGATCCGGGCGCGGACCGGCAGGCGGCGCGTGTTGGCATCGAGCGCCGGGGCGACGTAGTCCAGGCGCGCATTGAAGATGCGGCCGGGATAGGCCAGCACCGAAACCTCGGCGGCAGCGCCGACCTTCATCTTCGGCGCATCGGACTCGCGGACATTGGCGATCAGCCACACCGTGGCGAGGTCGCCGACCGTGTAGATGGGGTCGCTCGCGCCGACGTTGATGTACTGGCCGAGGCCGACCTTGCGCTGGATCACCGTCCCGGCGATCGGCGCGGCAACGATGGTTTCGGCGCCGATCCGGTCGGCCTTCTCCAGCTTCTCGATCTCGGCGTCCGAGCGGCCGAGGATACGCAGCCGGTTCCGCACGGCGGCCAGGGCGATCTCGCCGGAACGCAGGTCGCCCTGGGCGGCGATCAGGTCGGATTGCGCCTGCTCCAGATCCTTGACCGAGCCGCCGCGGACGGCGAGCAGATCGCGCTGCCGCTTCTCGATGGTCTGGGCAAGCGTGAGACGCGATACCGCCTTCTCCACGCCGGCCACGGCAGTGACCAGGTCGTTCTGGCCCTGGACGTATTCGCTGGCCTCGATCGCGAACAGCGGCGCGCCGGCGTCGACGAAGTCGCCGGGCTTGGCGATCAGCCGGCTGACGCGACCGGAGTAGGGCGAGAACACAGGCGTCGTCGTGTCCTCGTTGGTCGCGATCTTGCCGTCGGTTGCACGCTCGTCGCGGAACGACACTTGGCGCACCGGCGCGAGCCTCAGGCTGGCCCATTGCGTCTCGCTTGGCCGGAAGGCGCCGTCGGTATCGGCTGCGACCTTGTCGGGGCGTGCAACCGCGTGGCCTGGGCCGCTCTCGACCGTCCACAATCCGACGACGGCTGCCGCGACAGCCACGATGCCACCGCTGGCGACCCACAGACGATTCCGCCGCAGGCGCGCGATCAGCGAGGTATTGATTGGCTTGGCCATGAGCTCTGCTGTCCCCAAGAAACGAGTCGTACCCTAGCTCCCGCCGATTACGCCCGCCTGACGGTCGGTGGGGCAAAAAAACCCTGCCCTGTCAGCGTCGCGTAAGCGGATGGCCATGCTTCGGCCGGCTTTGCGGCGCGGATTGCCGGCCGCCTGATGCTGGGCAATGGAGATTGCATGGACGTCACTGCTGTCCGGTTAAATTGAGGGCCGAATCGCAAAAACCCCCTCCAGGCGCGGGTTTCCGGGTGCTGAAGGGTGGTGTCGATTTGAATGGCGATTGCCAATTCTGGCAGTCTTCTGGGCTTTCGCCCGGAGGCCGCCATGAACACC
>CANJHI010000152.1 GCA_947474005.1 Alphaproteobacteria bacterium
GCATCCCACCGTCGCCCGATCGCTTGCCTGTCTATCATACGCACTGCATACCGCCGTCAGCGGCTACTCGGAATCCGTCATGCCCGAGTCACAAAGACGCATCGACCACACACCGAATGCGATTCGTTAATCGTTGAGGCTGTCCTTAGCGCGCTCTGTATCGGCGCGTTCCCGGTCAGTTTCGACCAACTCCTGTCGGCCGTCGGATTGTCGACGGCCCCCCTCGACGACACGACGGCCGCGGTGCTCTACGCCATCCGCGCGCCGCGCGTGATCGCAGCCTTTGCCGTCGGAGCAGCCCTCGCCGCCGGAGGGGCTGCGATGCAGAGCCTGTTCCGCAATCCGCTTGCCGACCCCGGCCTGCTCGGCGTCTCGAGTGGTGCTGCACTGGCGGCGGTGTCAGTGATCGTTCTGGGCGAGAAGGTGTTCCATATCGTGCCGCCGGGACTGCGGCCCTGGTGCCTGCCGGCAGCGGCGTTCCTCGGCGGCCTCGCGGCGACAGTCGTCGTCTATCGCATCGCCGCGCGCGAAGGTGTCACCTTGGTCGGCACGCTTCTGCTGGCGGGCATCGCCATCAATGCCGTTGCTTCGGCCGGCATCGGCATGCTGGTGTTCGTGGCCGACGAGCAGCAGTTGCGCACCCTGATCTTCTGGACGATGGGCGGCTTCGGCGCCGTGACGTGGGCGGCCATCGCGCCCGCCCTTGTCGTGCTGGTCATCAGCATTCCGACGCTGCTGCCCGTCGCGCATCTGCTCGACGCCCTGGCCCTGGGCGAACGTGAGGCCGGCCACGTCGGCGTCGACGTCGAGCGGCTGAAGCGCCGCCTGGTGGCGCAAGTGGCCCTCGCGGTCGGGGCGAGCGTGGCGATCTCGGGCATCGTGGGCTTCGTCGGCCTGATCGCACCGCACATCGTGCGTCTACTGCTGGGCCCCGCCCACCGCACCCTGCTGCCGGCCGCCGCCCTGTTCGGCGGCGCCTTCCTGGTGCTGGCCGACGCGCTTGCCCGCACCATGGTGACACCGGCCGAACTGCCGATCGGCATCCTGACGGCGTTGGTCGGCGGGCCGTTCTTCCTCTGGCTTCTCGCCGGCCGGGCGGCGCGGGGGGGCATGTGAGCTCCCTGCAAGCCATCGGGGTCGAGGTTCGGGTCCGCGACAAGGTCCTGGTGCAAGACATCTCGCTCGACGTCATCCCGGGCGAGTTCCTTGCCATCATCGGTCCCAACGGCGCCGGCAAGAGCACGCTGCTGGGAGCCCTTTCCGGCGACCGGGTTCTTGCTGCCGGCCAGGTCCTGCTTGCCGGCCGGCCACTCGCGCACTGGAAGAAGGTAGAGCTCGCGCATCGGCGGGCCGTGTTGCCCCAGCATTCAACGGTGGCCTTCGACTTCACCGGCCGCCAGATCGCCGAACTGGGCATGCTCGCTCATCGCGGCCGTTTGTCCGATCGCGAGATCGGCACTCTTGCCGAACAAGCCCTGGCCGAGACCGAGGCGTTGGCCTTCGCCGACCGGCCCTATGCCGTCCTGTCCGGTGGCGAACGCCAGCGGGTCCAGCTCGCCCGAGTCCTGGCGCAGTGCGACGCCGACCCGCAACGCCTGCCTTTCCTGCTGCTCGACGAGCCGATCACCGGCCTCGACCTCGCCCACCAGCATGCCGCCCTGGCCAGCGCGCGCCGCCGGACCGACCGGGGCCTGGGTGTCCTGGCCGTCCTGCACGACCTCAATATGGCGGCACGCTACGCCGACCGGGTCGCCATCATCGAGGATGGCCGGATGACAGCGCTGGGGCCCACCCGGCAAACCCTCGATCCGGAGCGCCTGTCGGCCGTTTTCGCCACGCCCATCGTGCGATTGGAGGCGGCCGGGGCCATGGCCTTCCTGAGTCCGGGCGGAAACATCTCGCCGCGGACATAAACCCGCCGGAATCGACGCCTGATATGCTGCCGTAGGACAACAACAGCGGCATCGAATGGGCGAACGCCCCAACCTGATCCTGACCACGCGCCTGGGCGTCCGCCCGCTCGGTGTGCGAGGCGATCCGCTACACGCCGTGGCTGGCCAACTGCTGTCCGTGATCCGCCGCCGCCTGGGCGATGGTCCGGCCGATCTGCTGGCCGACCCCCAGATGCGCGAATCGGACGACGGCATCGACTGGTACGCCGCGCGCGCCGGCGACGTGCGTCGTCTTGTCGAGCTGGGCGACGGCGAACGTGCCCAGGCATTGCAGACGGTCGAGACCCATCTCGCCGCCATCCGCGCGCTCGGCGCGCAACTGCAAACGACCGGCGCGAGCGAGGAGGCACGGCTGATCGGCCGCTCGCTCGAACTTGCGACAACCCGCCCTTCCGACGACTTCATCTATATCGTCGATGGCCAGCCGGTCATCGTCGCCTGGGGCTACGAGGCCGACGCTGTCCAGAGCCTGCAGACCTTGGCCTCGCCGCCCGCGCTTCAGGCGGCACGGCCGGTCGCCACCTTCGCCAGCGCCCCCATGGTCGCCCTGCCGGCACGCGTCGGCTGGTCGCGCTGGCTGAGCGCGTTGCTGTTCGGCCTTCTTCTCCTGTTGCTGCTGCTGATCGCCTCGTGGCTGCTGCGCGCCTGCATCCCGGTCGATCCGACACTGAATGTCGCGACGTTCGAAACGCCGGCGCCGCCTGCGCCTGAGGCGCCACCCGATCCGACACCGCTGCTGAAGGCGTCGCTCGACGAAGCGCAGGACGATGACAAACGCCTCAAGGCCGAATTCGCGGCGCTCCAGGCCGACCTCAAGACCAAGCTGGATCAATGCAAGCCGATTGAACTGCCCAAGCCGCCGCCTGCCCCGCCGCCGCCGCAGGTTGCCGCCAAGCCTGCGCCGCCGCCCACACCACCGCCGGCAGCGCCAGCAGCACCGCCCGTCAGCCGGCCGCCACCCGGCCAATTGCCCTGCAACTGGGCGGGCGATTCCGGTGGCGAGGGCATTACGCGCAACAAACACTATCTGGGCGACAAGCCCGGTTTTGTCGCGATCAACTACAATCTGTATGTTAGGCCCGACGACATTAAGGTCATCTATCGCGGCCAGGTACTCAACGGCACCGGCGGACCGCGCAGTGGCCGCGGCGGGTTCGGCTTCGACTGGAAGCCGGTCGCCGGGGATTATTCGGTCGATGTCGTCGTAACAGGTGAGCAGATGGGCACGCGCTGGAACTACGCCATGACGTGCCCGCGCTGAGGAACAGAAATGGCCGCAGGTCCGCTTCTCATAAGTGAACCGCTCCAGCGCTACCGCGCGCTGGGACTGGCGGGTGATCCCGTTTGGCGTGCCGCCGGCCAGTTGCGTGCCGCGATCGCCGCCCGGCTGTCGCGCGAGCACGCCGATCTGCTGGCGATCCCCGAAGTCGACCCCACGGGACGTCGCATCGACTGGTATGCGCCCTTCGATGGCGAGAGCCGCCGCCTTGGCGACATCGGCGAGGCCGAACGGGCGCAAGTGCTCGAGAAGGTGCAACGGCTGCACAGCGATCTCGCCCGAATGGCGGACACTATGGAAGCGCCGGAGCGCTCGAGTGCCGAGCGAAACTTCGCGCGCCTGCTGCGCCATGCGCTGACCGCGCCCGGCGAGGAAACGCTCTACGTCGTCGACGGCAAGCCGGTGATGACCTTCTGGGGCTTCACCGCGGACGCGAGCCTGCCCGGCGCCTTCCTCGCCCGCCCGCCTGTGCCGATGCCCGCCGCCGCACGGCCGGAAGCCATCATGGCCTCGGCGCCTGCCCTCGCTGTCGCCGTCCCCCGGACAAGCTGGTGGCAGTGGCTGCTGCTGGCGCTTCTCCTTCTGTTGATGCTGGCGATGCTCGCCTGGCTGGTGCGGCCCTATCTGCCGCACTTGGAACCCTATCTCGAAGCCGAAGCCCGCGAACGTGCCCTCAACCTGGCCGTTCGCCGCCCACTGGAGTTGCAGCAGACGCGTGCCGACACGCTTCAGCAGGACAACGAGAACCTGCGCCTCGAGCTGGCAAGACTGACCGACGAACTCTCGCGGCGCGGCGGCGATTGCGCCGCCGGTATCATCGGTCCCGGCGGCGTGATCGTGGGAGCCGTCCCCGGCGCGCCGATCGAGCGCGGCGCGGCGCCGGAACCGACGCCGGTTCCGGGCGTTAATGTTACGGACAAGGCCGACAACAAGAGCGGCGCGAAAGGTCCAGACGACAAGACCAACGAAAAGAACGCCGGCGCACAGAACGACCCGAAGAACGATCCCAAGAAGGACGAGCCCAAACCGATGGTCGTACCGCCGGAGGCCAAGCAGAAGCAGGATCTCGCTTTCCTGAAGGGCGACTGGCGCTCGCGCACGGGATTGGCCACGGCGAGCGGTGAGAAGGACCTGCGCCCGAGTTACACGCTGGACGACAAGGGCAAAGGCAAGGTGAGCTTCGTTCAGAAGAACGGCGCTGCCTGCGAAGCCCCAGCCGAGGCGCGCTGGGACAACGGCAAACTGGTGATCGAGGAGAAGGCCAATCCCAAGTGCAGCGACGGCAAGACCTACGCCCGCAACACCGTCAATTGCGAAGTCGATGCGGCTGGCGTGGCCCAGTGCAAGGGCAGCCAGCCCGGCGACCAGCGCAGCTATCAGGTGCAGATCGGCCGCTGAGTCCCTACACTGGACCCACAGCCGAAAAAGCATGACATGAGCGACCTTGCCCGCCTCCCGAGCTACCCCAGCCCGACGACCCTGATTGCCCGGTCCGGTATTCAGTTTCTCGATTTCGGTTTCGACCCCGTGCGCCTCAAGGTGCGCGAATGGGGCTTCCATGACGCAGCGGCTAGCAAGGAAGTCGACGACCTGGTGCAGCTCGATTTCGACGAGGGCCGCGGCCAGTACGAGGTGATCGAGGCCGGGCGCCGCCGCGCCGCCGAACCCAATCTCGTGGTGACGGCCAAGGACGCGCTCGCGCCCTTTCTCGACAAATGGGTCCCCGTCCCGTTCCTGCAGGTGCGGCCCAACAGCCAGTTCCGCGAAGGTCCGGCCGACTGGGCGCGCGTGCGCGTGGTCGATCTCGAAGCCCGTTACGGCGCGGGCTATCGCGACGAGCAGGGCAACCGCTACCGCGCCGTTCTCGCTTTCGACACCGGCCTGATCGCCGAAGCCGAGGGCCGGGCCTATCTCGCCCCCTCGCCCAAGGACGTGACCTCGGGCGCGCTGTTCGCCCTCGCCCCCAACCAGCGCGCCAACCACTGGCTGCTGCGCCAGAGCTGGATGAGCCAGTGGCTGGAGGAGCTGTTCCGCGAACTGCATCCGCGCGCGACGCTCGAAGAGGTCGAGGCCGACATCAAGCAGAAGCCGCAGGAAGCGACCGCGCGCTACCTCGCCTTTCTCGGCTTGCTGGCCGCCGCGGCGCATTTCCCGCCGATCAAGCTGGTCGGCGACGCCGAGCGGCCGGGCCGCGGCGCGATCGAGGTCGACCTCGTGCTCGATGTCGGCAACTCTCGCACCTGCGGTCTCCTGATCGAGGCGTCGGGAGACCTCGGCGTCAATCTGAACGATTCCTACGAACTCGCGCTGCGTGACCTCTCGCATCCCGAGAGCGTGCACACCAAGCCGTTCGAATCGCGCGTCGAGTTTGCCCAGGCCTGGTTCGGCAAGAACCACCTGTCGCGCCTGGGTGGCCGCGCCGACGCCTTCGTCTGGCCGACCATGACGCGGGTTGGCCCCGAGGCGACGCGCCTCGCCGCCCGCCGCCGCGGCACCGAAGGCAATACCGGCATGTCGAGTCCCAAGCGCTATCTGTGGGACGAGGAGCCGCAGACCCGCGAATGGCGCTTCAATGTCGCCTACGCCCAGGACCAGACGGCAATGCCGGCCGCGGCCGGCCCGATGGCGCAACTGGTCAACCAGAAGGGCGAACCGCTGCACCTGGTCGATGCCGACGCCGATTCGGCCGACCACCTGCCGGTGTTCGAGCCACTCTATTCGCGCTCGTCGGTGATGACCTTCGTTCTGTCCGAGGTCCTGCTGCAGGCCCTCACCCTGATGAACTCGCCGCAGCAGCGCGGCCGTCGCGCCCATGCCGAGACGCCGCGCCGCCTGCGCCGCATCGTGCTCACCCTGCCGACCGGCATGCCGCTCGCCGAACGCCTGATCTTCCGCAAGCGCGCCGAAGCCGCGCGCGACCTCGTCTGGATGATGATGGGCTGGAAGCTCGACGATCCTGCAGCGCCGGCGCCGCGTGTGCTGACCGACTGGGACGAGGCGAGCTGCACCCAGCTCGTCTATCTCTACACCGAGGTCGCGCGCAATTTCGGCGGCGACGCACGGCGCTTCTTCCAGCTCGCTCGCAAGCCGCGCGGCCGGCCGGCCGAGGATGTCCTCAGCATCGCCAGTATCGATGTTGGCGGCGGCACGACCGACCTCATCATCAATTCCTACCGCCTCGAAGGCGCCGGCACCTCGGTGACGCTGCTGCCGGAGCAGAAGTTCCGCGAGGGCTTCAACGTGGCGGGCGACGACATCCTGCTGCGCGTCGTGCAGGGCCACGTGCTGCCGCCGATCGAGGCGGCGCTGCGCGCGTCAGGCATCGCCAATCCCGCCGACCTCATGGCTGAGCTGGTGGGCGGCGATCGCGGCGGCGAAGACGTGATCCACCGTAATCTGCGCCAGCAGTTCGCGCTGCAGATCGCCCATCCGGTGGCGCTGGAGTTCCTGCGCGCGGCCGAAACCTACGACCCGACCTCGGGCGTCGTTGCGGCCGAACCCCGATCCTACGAATCGTTCTTCCCGGAAGGCGCCAAGCCGTCGGCCGAGGTCGTGACCTTCGTCAACGACGCGGCGCGCAAGCGCGGCGCCAAGGATTTCGACCTCAAGGCTGTCATCTTCCCGGTCGACCTTCCCAACCTCGACAAGACCGTGCGGGCCGAGATGGCGCGCGTGCTGGCACCGCTTGCCGAGATCGTGCACGCCTACGATTGCGACATCCTGCTGCTCTCCGGCCGGCCGTCACGTTTGCCCGGCATCCGCTCGCTGGTGATGGAACTGCTGCCGCTGCCGCCGGAGCGGGTGATCTCGCTGCACGAGTACCGCGTCGGCGCCTGGTATCCGTTCCGCGATGCGCGCCTCCGGGTCGAAGATCCCAAGACCACCGTGGCGGTGGGCGCCATGATCGCCGCACTCGCCCAGTCGCAGCTCCCCGACTTCTCGTTCCGCTCCGACCTGCTGAAATCCAAGAGCATCGCCAAGTTCATCGGCAAGCTCGACGGCGGCGGACGACTGCAGAAGGAAGACCTGGTCTATCGCGACGTCGATCTCGACAATCGCGACTATGAACTGCCGGAAATCGGCTTCGAGTTCCGCGGGCCCATGTGGCTGGGTGCCCGCCAGCTCGACCTCGCACGCTGGCCGGCGGCGCGGCTTTATGCGCTCGAATTCGCCAAGCCGGAGTATGCCGAACGCCACGCCCGCGAGACGCCGTTCAACATCGCGCTCGCCCGGGTAAAACCCAAGGACAAGGATTCGGGCGACGTCGAGCGCTTCCGCCTGCGCCAGATCACCAATCGCGACGGTCGCGCGGTGGCGCTCGATCGCCTGACGCTCCGACTACAAACACTCCCGCGCCGTGAGGGCTACTGGCTCGACACGGGCATGCTGAAGACCGGTTAGGGAAATGGACACCGTCGATCTCAAGCTGGCCCAGGACTGCGAGTCGCTGGCCGTCGCCGCGGGCGAAGGCGTGACCTGGCTGAAGACGGCCGCGGCGCAATCGCCGACCGTGGCGCAGCAGGCGCCGTCGCTGATCAGCGAGCTGCAGAAGGTCCGCAACCAGAGCCGCAAGCTGGCGCGCGCCGCCCGCCGGCGCATGTGCGTCGGCGTGTTTGGCCCCAGTCAGGCCGGCAAATCCTACCTGGTCTCGATCCTGGCCAGCCGCGACGGCCGGCCACTGCAGGCGCGCTTCGCCGACAAGACCTACGACTTCCTGCGCGAGATCAACCCGCCAGGTAATCGCGAGTCGACCGGCCTGGTGACCCGCTTCGGCCTCGGCCTCAGCGACGGCGCGTCCGACTTCCCGGTGCGCGTGCGGCTGCTGACGCAGACCGACATCGTGAAGATCCTGGGCAATTCGTTCCTGCTCGACTTCGATCACCAGAAGGCCGAGTTCGAGGGACCGGACGGCGCCGCCATCCGCAAGCGCCTGGCCGAGCTTCGCGCCAAGGCGCAGCCGACGCCGGTGGGCGACCTCGACTCCGACGACGTGCTCGATCTCATCGAATATTTCGACACCTTCTTCGCCGGCGTCACGGCCGAGCTGCGCACCGACTACTGGCGCGAGGCGATCGATCTGGCGCCGCGCCTGTCGGGCCACGATCGCGCCCGGCTGTGGTCGGTGCTGTGGTACGACTTCCAGCCTTTCACCGATCTCTACCTCACGCTCTACGACGGCCTGCAGAAACTCGCCCACGCACCCGAAGCGCTGCTCGGCATGGACGCGCTGATCCCGCGCGAGAAGAGCATCGTCGACGTCCTGACGCTCGACCGGCTGGGTGCCGATTCCGATGACCCGCTGCTGGTGCGGCCCAAGCAGGCCGACGGCCGGACCTCGCCCGACGCCCGCCTGCCGCGCTCGCTGGTCTGCGCGCTCACCGCCGAACTCAACGTCGCCATCGACGAGAAGCCGTGGGACTTCTTCGACCACACCGATCTGCTCGACTTTCCCGGCGCGCGCTCGCGGCTAAAACTCGCCAACCTCGACGACGTCGCCAAGACCAAGGGCGTGGCCGAGGGCGCCAACCCGCTGCGCGAGCTGCTGCTGCGCGGCAAGGTCGCTTATCTGTTCCAGCGCTACTCCGCCGAGCGCGAGCTCTCGGCCATCCTGCTCTGCATCCCCGACGGCAACCAGGAGGTCCGCGACCTCTCCGACATGATGACGGCGTGGATCGACCAGACCATCGGCGCCACGCCGGCCGACCGCGCCAAGCAGAAGAACGCGCTGTTCCTGGTCTTGACCAAGATGGACCGCGAGTTCGAGCAGAAGGCCGGCGAGACCGAGGAGTCGCGCCGCCTCAGGTGGAGCGCCCGGCTCAACAATTCGCTGGTCAATAATTTCCGCGGCGAGTGGCCGGCCAACTGGAACGGCAAGC
Source organism: Alphaproteobacteria bacterium (assembly GCA_947474005.1). Classification (GTDB taxonomy): domain Bacteria; phylum Pseudomonadota; class Alphaproteobacteria; order Reyranellales; family Reyranellaceae; genus Reyranella. The sequence continues at coordinate 9,108 of CANJHI010000152.1, forward strand.
CCTTCGACAACAGTTTCTGGCTGCGCAATCCGACCGTCATCGACGAGCGGCTGATGGACTACGACGACGGCCGCGAGGCCGGTATCGCCCAGGACTTTGCCCTGCGCGCGGTCGAGTTGCGCAAGCACTTCGTCGAGAACCCCGAGGTCAGGCGTCATTTCGCCGATCCCGCCCGCGCCTGGGACGAGGCGTTCCGCGCCAACGACGGCGGCGTGGCCTATCTGGTGAAGAGCCTGACCCCGGTCTGCGACCCGGCGATCAAGCGCGCCCAGGTGCGCGGCCAGCTCGACATCCAGGTCCGCCGCCTCGTCGACCGCCTCGCCGGCTTCCACAGCGCCTCCGACGGCGACGCCCGCGCCAAGAAGCGCGACCTCGTGCACACCGTGCTGCGCGGCCTCGCGACCTGCATCCAGCAGCAGCTTTTCGGCGAGCTGGTGGGCGCGCTGCAGATCGCCGACACCGCGTTGCGCGACATCTATTTCCGCATCGCCACCGCCCGGCCCTCCGACGAGCAGGCCGGTGCCAACGGCAAGACGAATGGCAAGGGTGGCGGCGCCGTGGCGCAGTCGACCGGCGCCGCCGTCGACCTGGGCGCCATCTTCGCCGACGTCTTCGGCGACGATGCCAGCCACAGCGCGCCGCCGCCGTCCGGCGTGCTGGAAGACCGCGCCGAGCGCTTCGCCCGCGAGGCCGCCGAATACTGGCTCGAAAACATGCGCCGCGTCGGCGCCGACGAGAAGGCGCTGTCGCACTTCGGCGTCGACCGCCAGCATCTCGGCTGGCTGATCGACGAGCTGGTCGTGGGCGCGCATCGCCTGAAGGTGATCGACCAGCTCTCGGGTGAAGTCCGCGCGCTGGAGAATGCCGCCAACGCCAAGTGGGAGGAGATCGCCGAGCGCCAGGTGCGCACGGCCGCCTCGGCGCTGAACGGCTATATCAGCGCGCTGGGCTTCGACCGCCTGCCGCTCGAGCAGCGCCCGGGCCTGCCGCCCAATGCGCCGACCCGCCGCGTGTTCGAGAATCCGACCATGACGGTCGACGGCATTCCGCGGCTGAGCGAGGATCCGGCGCCGATCTACGCCGACTACTGCAAGGACTGGATGCGCGCCTTCCTGCAGCTTGCCATGGACAACGTGGGCTACGAGGGCGGCCGCGAGATCACGCCAGAGCAGAACGACCGGCTGGGCGCCATCCTGCGCGCCGTGCCCGCCTGAGCGGCTTCATGCCGGTCCGCGCCTCCGTTGTTGCCCTTCCCGAGCCGGGTCATGCCATCCTGCGCGTGAGCGAACTCGACGCCGCGCCCGAAGGCCTGGCACTCTCGATCCAGCGCCAGCAGGGACCGGACATCCATCTCGCCGACGACGGCTGGCGGCGCACCGAGGCCTGGCTCATTCCGGCAGAGGTCGGGCGCAAGGGCGATATCCTGGAGTTCCATCTCGGCCCGGAGATCTGCGACCAGCTGGCCGGCATCGCCACCATCCGGCTGCGCGTGAAGGAACCCGACATCGGCGTGGTCGGCACGACCGTGGTCGCCTGGCCGACGATGCTGACCTCCGGTGCCGCAGGCTCGAGTGGCACCTACGACGACACGGTGCGGCTGAAGCGAATGCAGCAGCAGGCGGCGCCGGTCGAGGAGCCCGAACCGGAGCCGCTGCCGCCGCCCTTCGAGCCGCCCAAGCCCGCCCCCGAATTGCGCGCCGCGCGCGAGCCGGCGCCCGTGCCGAAGCGGTCGGGCTTTCCCAACTGGGCCCTCGTCCTGATCCTGCTCCTGATCGCGGGCGGCGCCGGCTACGGTTACTATTATTACTTCAAGCTGCACCCGCAGGACGTCGTGGCGACCGCGCCGCTTCCCACCGCGAAGACGCCCACGCCTGTGACCCGCACGGCGGAGCCGCCGAAGAAGTCCGTGCGCGACACGGTCGCCGACTATCTCGCCACCAAGCCCACGCCCGACGCGATCCTGGCCAAAGGCCGCGAGGCGCTGAAGGCGGGCGACACGGCATCGGCCTTCCTGCTGTTCCGGCAGGCCGCCGAAGCCGGCAACCCGGCGGCCCAGCTCGAAACAGGCGCCTTCTACGATCCGCTGACCCAACCCCCGCGCGGCGGCTTTACGCCCGAGGGCGCCCGCGCCGCCGACTGGTATGAGCGCGCGGCCCTGGCCGGCGTGGCCGAGGCGCAGCGCAAGCTCGGCCTCCTGCTGGCCAAGGGCGGCGCCGGCCTCACCGCCGATCCCGCCAAGGCGAAGAGCTGGCTGCAACAGGCCGCCGCCCAGAACGACGCCGACGCCAAGAAGGCGCTGGACGCGCTGCCCAAATGAGACGCGCCGGCCTGCTGCTGCTGGCTGCGCTCCTTGCCGGGCCGGCGTATGGCCAGACCAAAAGCAGCCCGACTCCGAGCGCCAAGACCACGACCGCCCCGACGCCAAGCACGCTCGCCTGCGGTGTCCTGAAGGCGGAAACTTCTAAGGCAGGCGCCACTTCGAACTGGACGATCTCCGGCCCCGCGGGAAAGACCACGGAAACCGGCACGCTGCGCACCGGCCCGCGCTTCGAGTGCCTGGACGGCGCCATCCTGGTCGTGGAGTTCACCTCGTCGGCGGGACACTCGTTCTTCGACGCCTACTTCGCCGACGGCACCAACATCGGCTACGGCCGCCAGCAGATCGACCGCCGCGGCGGCCGCTTCGTCCTGCCCATCCAGGCCCGGGCTCGCATTGCAGCACCGCTCAGGACGGCGTTCGACTATCACTGCCGCCTCGATATCCCGATCGATCCCATCCCGCCGGCCGCGCGCGCGGACTGCCTCTTCTAAAGAGGCAGCAGCGGCACACGGAATGTGCCGCAAAACGGCGCCAGCTGTGCCGCAGCGTGTGCCGCTCCTTCGTAATTGTCCGGCCGTTTCAACATCTTGATCGTCTCCCGCGGCACAGCGCCGAGGCGTTTCGGGAACAGCCCCGAATCGCGGACCTGTGCCGCTGCGAACATCATGAACGACGGCGGTAACGCGGCCGAAACCCTGTTCATCGTGTTCTCTCCCCATGGAGGCGGAGTCCCGTGAAAATGGCATCGTCCTATGGCCCGTGACGCCACCGGCCCACGAAAAAGGCCGCTCCGGGCAAGTGAACCGGGCGGCCTGCGCATTACGCACGTCGTGGTAATATATCAGAAATATACCACAGAATCTGCTGAATCTGCAAGTTTTTATTTTCCTTACATTTTCCTTACAATGGGCACGTCGTTTGCAAAGGTGTTTCGTCGGAAATCTGTTTCGCGAGGGGGACTTCATGAAAATCAAAATGACCAATTGCCTGGCGGCGATCGCGCTTTCCGCCACGGTGCTGCTCAATATCCAACCGGCCGCCAGCCAGGGCGCGGTCGACAACAGCGCGCTCACCTCGCCCGCCTTCCGCGAGCACAAGCGCACCTTCGGGCTGGTCTACACCCTGCCGAAGGAGGTAAACGACCTGCTGGCCCTCACCATCGGCGGGCTGCTGCGCGAAAAACTGCTGAACGCCAAGCTCATTGACGAGACGCTGCGCTTCAACATTCCGCATGTCACCGTCCTGCACATCCACAATCCCGACCCGACGACGCCCGAGAAGATGCTGAAGGCGCTGCCCAAGCTGCCGCCGGTGCTGAACGTGACGCTGAAGACCTTCTACACGACCGAAGCTGCCAAGGGCGCCGGCCATCCCTGGTGGCTCGACCTCGGCATCGTGAAGGAAGGCGCCAGCTTCGAGACCATGATGGCGTTCAACACCGTCGCCACCGCGGCCCTGACGCCGCTGCGCGACGGTCCGCTGCCGCGCGTCACCGGACCGGTCTACGCGGTCATGAGTGATGCCGCCAAGGAGCTGGTCCAGACCGTGGGCGTGAGCGGCCTCAACAGCGTGAAGGACGGCAAGGAACTGCGCCCGCACAACCCGCACAACACGCTGGTCTATTCGATGGCCAAGTTCACGCCGGAAATCCAGGCGGCCTTCAACCAGACGGCGGTCGAGTTCAACCAGATCCTGCCCGACGGCATCCCGACCGCCTTCAAGACGGTGTCGATCGTCGAGCTGGGCTTCTCCGGCAACGTGCTGCGCGAGATCTATCGCATCAGCCTGGAGGACGGCTCCGTGCTCAACGTCGCCACCGGCGCGAAGATGGCGAAGTAGCCCGCGGCGCGGGAAAGGCAGCCCGGGACCGGCAGCCTAGGGGGCGAGAGCCCCCAGGTAAGCCCGGACATCGGAATCGGCCACGATTCCGTCGAAGTCGGCGAAGGGCCGGACCTGCCCTCCGCCGACGAAGAAGTAGCGCTCGCAGATCTCGCGCATGAGCTCGAGATGCAGCGACGCCGTGGGATGCAGGCAGATGAAGACCAGCCGCCGCTCGGACTTCAGCCGGCGGAAGAAATCCAGCATGAAGCCGATATAGCCATCCTGGGTGTTGAACTGCGGTTCGTCGAAGAGATGCACGACGGGATAGGCGCTGCCGGCCGATTCCATCAGGAAGGACGGCCTGGTCCGCGAGAAGCGGCGTACCTGGTAGGACTGGTGATAGTGGATGGCGAGCCGGTCGCGCTCGCTGTAGCGCA
>CANJHI010000153.1 GCA_947474005.1 Alphaproteobacteria bacterium
CTATCATGTGACCGTTGATCGGCAAGGCAACGAATGGCGGGCCGTTTGTCCGGCATTGCGTCACCACGGTGCCGTTATCGGCGGCGAAACCCGCGAAGAGGCCCTCACCCATATCGAGAATGCGATCCTGATGATCTTGGCGGAGATGGAATTCAACGGAATGTCGCCGCCGCCCAACGAGCCGGTGCCGGGCGGTGTCTTGCTGAACATCGAGATGGGATAGCGACGCCATGCCCGCCTTTGTCCGCACCATCGGCATCGACTACTCGGGCGCGGAAACACCCACCGCCAGCCTGAAGGGCCTGCGCATCTATATGGCTGAAGGCGATGCGTCGCCTGCCGAGGTGCCGCCGCCACCCAGCCCGCGCAAATACTGGACGCGGCGCGGCATCGCCCACTGGCTGGTGGAGCGGCTGGCCGAGGATACGCCGACACTGGTCGGTATTGACCACGGCTTCTCGTTTCCGCTGCGCTACTTCGAGTCCCATCGCCTACCGCCGGATTGGTCTGCCTTTCTGGACGACTTCCAGCGTCATTGGCCGACAGACCAAGATCATACCTATGTCGATTTCGTCCGTGATGGGGCGGTCGGCAACGGCGGCGCGCGCATGGGCAATGCCCGCTGGCGGCGGCTGACCGAAGAACGCGCTGGCCGCGCAAAATCCGTCTTTCATTTTGACGTGCAGGGATCGGTCGCCAAATCCACTCATGCTGGCATTCCGTGGCTACGCTTTATCCGGCAGCACCTCGGGAGCCGCGTCCATTTCTGGCCGTTCGACGGTTGGACTATCCCGGGGGGGCGTTCGGCCCTCGCCGAGGTCTACCCGGCGCTGTGGAGCCGCAGCTTTGCGGCCGAGGGCCGCACGCCGGACCAGCACGACGCCTATAGCATCGCCGCTTGGCTCACCTGCGCCGACCGGGATGGCAGCCTTGGGACGCTGCTGAAGCCCGATTTGACCCCGCCTGAACGCGCTGTAGCGCAGGTTGAGGGCTGGATACTGGGTGTTCCCGGCTTGATCCGGGCTGAACGGGAGAGGGATGATGCTACATCCGCCGCTTGCAGAGGACCATTGTACACTTTACACTAAACAACATGGCAAAACCCTTGAGGCACATACTCTCCAACCCTACCTGCAAGCAGGCGGTAATCTACGCTCGAGTCTCCTCAAAAGAGCAGGAGAAGGAGGGTTACTCGATCCCGGCTCAGCTAAAGCTCCTTAAGGAATACGCGCGCGCGCAGGGCTTCACGGTCGCGCAGGAATATGTGGACGTGGAGACCGCAAAGCAGACTGGCCGGACCGCGTTCGGCGAGATGGTCACCTATTTGAAGGCGCATCCGGCGGTGCGCGTGATGCTCGTGGAGAAGACCGACCGGCTCTATCGCAACCTCAAGGACTGGGTGACGGTGGATGAATTGGATGCCGAGGTCCATTTTCCCAAGGAAGGCGTGGTGTTGTCGCGGGAGTCGCGGTCGTCGGAAAAGTTCATGCACGGCATCAAGGTGCTGATGGCCAAGAACTACATCGACAACCTGTCGGAGGAAGCCCGCAAGGGGATGCAGGAGAAGGCCGAGCAGGGCATCTGGCCGACCAAGACGCCGCTTGGTTACCGCAACATTACCGGCCCGGACGGCAAGAAGATCATCGCCGCTGATCCCGCTGCCGCCCCTATCGTTGCCAAGCTGTTCGAGTGGTACGCGACCGGCCAGTATTCTTTGAAGGAGGTGGCACGCATGGCGCGGGCCGCTGGCCTCGTCTATCGCAGGACCGGCGCAAAGGTGCCGGTCAGCACCATTCACACGATCCTCCGCACGCGCCTCTACACCGGCTGGTACGAGTGGAACGGCAAGATGATCCACGGCCGTCACGAGCCGCTGGTTTCGGTCGATCTGTGGGATCGGGTGCAGGGCGTGATGGATGGCCGCTTCACCAAGAAGCATCGCCGCATGACGCACGACTTCGCCTTCTCGGGTCTGATCGCTTGCGGCCAATGCGGCTGCTCGGTGGTCGGCGAGATCAAGAAGCAGCGGTACGTCTATTACCACTGTACCGGCTATGCCGATAAATGTCGGGGCAACCCAGCCTCCTGCCGCCGCAAGTATGTGCGAGAGGAGGCGCTGGAGGCCCAATTTACCGAATTGCTAGGTCGGCTGCGCTTCGACGATGAGGTGCTGGCTTGGGTACGGGAGGCGCTTCAAGCAAGCCATGCCGATCAGCGCCGGGAGCATCAGGAAGCCATCGAGCGGCTCCGGTCCGAACATAAGCGGCTGGGGGACCGAGTCAGCGCCATGTACATCGACAAGCTCGATGGAAGGATTGGGGGCGACTTCTACGACAAGTTCGCTGGCGAATGGCGGGAGGAGCAAAGCCGCCTGCAGGCTGAGATCGACCGGCACGAAGTCGCCGAGCAGTCTTATATGGACGAGGGCGTGCAGATTCTCGAACTCGCGCGCAACGCCCAACGGCTATTTGAGCAGCAGGAGCCGCGCCAAAAGCGCCGCTTGCTCAACTTCGTACTATCGAACTGCTCGTGGGAGGACGGCGAGGTGGTCGCCACTTTCCGCCAACCGTTTGATTTGTTGGCGGAAACCACTGCCGCTGCGGCCAGCCGTGAGGCTGGAAGCACGGACATTTCAGCAAAAAGAGCGGGTTGGCTGGGGGACCTGGATTCGAACCAAGACTAACCGGGTCAGAGCCGATTGTTCTACCGTTAAACTATCCCCCAATCGGGCCAGTGGCTGGATTTAACGACGCCAGGCCGACTTGGCAAGCGGGCCTCGCCTCGGACCCCGGCCTCGGTTACCATCGGGCCAAAGAAAGAGTTGAAAATGGCCGGGGAATCCACGCCAAAGGGGGGCTGGCACAGCGGTCGTTTCGCACACACCTTTGCTGCCATCGATCTCGGCACGAACAATTGCCGGCTTCTGGTGGCCCGGGCGTCGATCGACGGATTCGAGGTGATCGATGCCTATTCCCGGCCGGTGAGGCTGGGCGAAGGGGTGGCGCTGAGCGGCGTGCTGTGCGGAGACGCGATCGAGCGCACCTTGAGCGCGCTCGACGTTTGCGCGGCCAAGATCGGGCGCAATCGCGTGACCCGTGCCCGCCACATCGCCACGGAGGCCTGCCGCCGCGCCTGCAACGGCGGCGATTTCCTGGCGATGGTCGAGCAGCGCACCGGGCTTCGCTTCGATGTCATTCCGCCGTCCGAGGAGGCGCGGCTTGCGCTGGCGAGCTGCGAGGATCTGCTCGATCCGGAGATCCCCTACGGCCTGCTGATCGATATCGGTGGCGGCTCGACGGAAGTGAGCTGGATCCGCATCGCCCGTCGCGAGGGTCGCGTGGGTTGCGTGGCGACGGAATTGATCGGCATGACCTCGGTGCCGTGGGGCGTCGTGACCCTGACCGAGTCCTGCGTCGGCAGTCAGCCGCGCGAACAGGCAGTGACTCGCGCCTGCTATGACGACATGGTCGAGCGTATCCAGGCCGATCTGCGGCCGTTCTGCGCCCGGTACGGTATCGGTTCGGCCCTTGCGCGCGGCGAAGTCCAGATGGTCGGCGCATCGGGAACAGTGACGACGGTGAGTGCCCACAATCTCGGCCTCAAGCGCTACAATCGCACCCTGGTCGACGGCTCGCGCATTGGCCGCGACTCGATCCTGCGAATCTGCGACAAGCTTTCGAACCTGTCGGTGGCTGAACTCACGCACCTGCCGTGCATCGGCGACGACCGCGCCGACCTCGCCCTGGCGGGCGGGGCGATCCTCGAGGCGGTCTGCCGGCAATGGCCGGCGCCGATGGTACGTGTCGCGGACCGGGGACTGCGCGAGGGAGTGTTGATGGACTTGATGCGCCAGGCCGACCGCGACGCCGATCCGCTCTGCCGCAAGGGCAGCTGACTCCATGGCACGTGATGTGAAGGGCGGCGGAAGCCTGCCGACCGGGCGTCGCGCCACCGTTCGTGTGAAGACGGCGCGCGGTCGCACGGTTTCGTCGCAACGCTGGCTGCAGCGACAGCTCAACGATCCCTATGTCGCGGAAGCCAAGAAGCGCGGCTACCGTTCACGTGCCGCCTTCAAACTGCTGCAGATCGACGATCAGTTCCACTTTCTGAAGCCCGGCGTGCGGGTCGTCGATCTCGGCGCCGCGCCCGGGGGGTGGACGCAGGTCGCCGTCGAACGGACGAAGCCCGGGCGCGCCGGCGGGATCGTCATCGGCATCGACGTGACACCGGTCGAGCCCGTCGCCGGGGCCACGGTGCTGGCCAAGGATTTTTATGACGACGATGCCCCCGATGTTCTCACGCAGCTGCTGGCCGGGCCGGCCGATGTCGTGCTGAGCGATATGGCGGCATCGGCGACCGGCGATCCCCAGACCGATCACTTGCGCATCATGGGACTGGCCGAGGCCGCCCACGACTTTGCCCGCCAGGTCCTGAAGCCGGGCGGCACTTTCGTCGCCAAGGTGTTGCGCGGAGGTACCGAGCGCGCGCTGCTCGATCGCCTGAAGAAGGATTTCGCCAAGGTCCGCCATGTGAAGCCGGAGGCCAGTCGCGCCGATTCGGCGGAAATGTATGTCGTCGGGACCGGCTTTCGTGGCAAGCCTGCGTGACCAGGGGGATGCCGAACTCGTCATATAGGCGTTGCGAGGTGCGTCAGCATCCTTGCGCTTGCTTGCTGCACACCTGATCGACCAGGGGCAGGATTTCTTCGGTCATGCGGCGGGCAAAGGCTGTATTGGCCATGCCGTTGGGATGGGGATCGGGCACCGTCACCCAGAGGCTCGACGGTTCGAGATTTTCGACCGAAGGCAGGAGATCGACAAAGGTCACGCCTTCGCCTTCGACGACCGCTCGGACCTTGGCCGTCACCTCGGCGAAGGGGTAGGGCTTCAGCTCGCGCAATTCCGGGATGTTGAACACGATCAGGGCCGCATCCAGCTGCCGGGCGACACCGGCGAACCGCTTGATGGCTTCCTGCGATTTTTGCCAGCTCGACGCGTCTGAGCCGTAAAGATCGCGGTAGTACTTCTTCCAATCCGGGAGTTCGCCGAACTGACGGAGGAGCGAATCGAACCGGTACGAGAACACGATCCAGGCCGCCGAATTCATGTTGAGCAGGTTTTCCACCGGATAGGTGGGCATCGGTTCGGCGTCATTGATGAAGTAGGAGAGAACGATGATGTCGGGGCGCAACCGCGCACCGGCCTCGAGGAACAAGGCGAGTTCCTGCGTGGTGTTGTAATTTCCGATGCCGAGATTGAAGCCCTCGACCTTTCGGCCTTGGCGGACCAGCGCGTCGACGACCTGCCGGGTGAAGGTTTCCTGTTCAGCCACGCCCCAGCCAAGCGTCACCGAGTCTCCGACGAAGGCGATACGAACCACGCCGGAGGCTGCCCTTTCGCCGATCTCCGGTCCTCGGAAACCGTTGGTATTGGTTCGTACCTTCACGCCCATGAGCTCGGCCTCGCGACTGGGACGATGGCGGTGGCCGAATTCCGGCCGCGCGTCGCGAATCTTCATATCGCGGGCGTATTTCCACATCTCGAGTTCATACAACTGACCGTCGTCGATGAACTGACGGAACACGGCCTCCAGAAGGAGAAGGCAGGCAATCACTGCGCCGAACAGCAACAGGGTATTCTTGAGGCCGCCTACTATTCTTTCGGCCTGCGGTTTTGTGGGTCGTGACGTCATTGGCCCGCTTCGAACTCAAGCCCGCATGGAATGAAGGGAATCGATGCCACAACGAAGTGGGTTTATGCAAATTTGATATTTCAGCCTGCGATCGCGACGAAGGTGCTTTTCGCCCAGCTGAACTTCTATTTCTATTGCGCGACCGCCCACGCAATCTTGCGTCAGTCCGCCGTTGAAATCGGGAAACGGGATTTTATCGGCGGGCTTAAAGGCCTTTGCACAAGGCCAGCCCGCCGTTCGTCCTTGGCTTGAGCGCGCCGGTGTGTATAACGGATCGCCAACCCGGCGGCCCCACGCTCATGAGTTAAGGCGGCCGCCTTTTTTTCACCCTCGGTTTGGAGGTTGGCATGCAGATACAGGAAGCGCTTACGTTCGATGACGTGCTCCTGAAGCCTGCCGCTTCATCCGTTCTGCCCTACCAGACCGCGACCCGCACCCGCCTCACGCGCACCATCGAGCTCGGCATTCCGCTGATGTCGGCGGCCATGGATACCGTGACCGAGGCGCCCATGGCGATCGCCATGGCCCAGGCGGGTGGCATCGGCGTCATCCACAAGAATTTCGATCCCGAGACGCAGGCCAACGAGGTCCGCAAGGTCAAGAAATTCGAAAGCGGCATGGTGATCAATCCCGTCACCATCCATCCCGACCAGACGCTGGCCGACGCGCTCGGCCTCATGACGGCGCACCAGATCTCGGGCATCCCGGTCGTCGAGCGCGGCAGCGGCAAGCTCGCCGGTATTCTCACCAACCGCGACGTCCGCTTTGCGACGGAGAATGCGACGCCCGTAAGTGCGCTCATGACCAAGGAGCGGCTGGTCACGGTGCGTGAGGGCGTGAGCCCGGAGGAGGCGAAGCGCCTGCTGCATCAGCGCCGGATCGAGAAGCTGATCGTGGTCGACGAGAACTACCGTTGCATCGGCCTGATCACGGTCAAGGACATCGAGAAGGCCAACAAGTTCCCTGGCGCCAGCAAGGACGAGAAGGGCCGGCTGCGCACCGCCGCGGCCACTGGCGTGGGCGAAGATGGCCTGCGGCGCGCCCAGCTCCTGATCGATGCCGATGTCGACGTGATCGTGGTCGACACCTCGCACGGCCACTCGCGCGGCGTACTCGATGCCGTCACGCGCGTGAAGAAGCTCAGCAACTACACCCAGGTCATGGCCGGCAACGTCGCCACGCGCGAGGGCGCCCAGGCCCTGATCGACGCCGGCGCCGATGCGGTGAAGATCGGCATCGGCCCGGGCTCGATCTGCACCACCCGCATGGTCGCGGGCGTGGGCGTGCCTCAGCTCACGGCGATCATGGAGGCCGTCGAGGCGTGCCACGCCGCCGGTGTGCCAGCGATCGGCGACGGCGGCATCAAATATTCAGGCGACCTCGCCAAGGCCATCGCTGCCGGCGCCGATTGCGCCATGATCGGCTCGTTGCTGGCCGGCACCGACGAAGCGCCCGGCGAAGTGCTGCTCTACCAGGGCCGTTCCTACAAATCGTACCGCGGCATGGGCTCGATCGGCGCCATGGCCCGCGGCTCGGCCGACCGCTATTTCCAGGCCGAGGTGCAGAGCACGCTGAAGCTGGTGCCTGAAGGCATCGAGGGCCGCGTGCCGTACAAGGGACCGGTCGGCAACATCATCCATCAGCTGGTCGGCGGCCTGCGCGCGGCGATGGGTTATACGGGCAATGCCACGATCGCCGAGATGCAGAAGAACTGCCAGTTCCTGCGTATTACCGGCGCCGGCCTGCGCGAAAGCCATGTGCACGACGTCGAGATCATGCGCGAGGCGCCGAACTACCGCGAAGGCGGGATGTGAAACCGGGCGAGGGCGGCAGCGATCTCTTCCGCCGCGATCCGGTGGCCGGTCGGGCCGGGATGCGACGAGCGGAAGATTGCCGCGTAGCCCAGCTTCGAGACGGCCTGGTCGATGGTCTCGAACAGATCGAGCGTGCCGAAGCCTGCTGATCGGGCGCAGTCCAGCACCAGGGCCGACAGGCGGCGCTGCTCGCTTGCATAGCCGGCCTCCATCCAGACATACGGATCGTAGGAGGCGACGACCAGCGTCGGCACGCCGAGGCGCGACAGTCGTTCGAGCAGGGGGCAGGCGAGTTTTTCGCCTTCGCCCCGCGGCAGGACCCGCTCATGATCGATCGCCCACTCGTACTGCCAGCCCTTGTGCTTGAGCACGGTGTCGACCAGCACCGACCAGCCGAACAGGTGCTGTGCGAGGCTGAGGGTCGCCTCCGGGGCGGGTGGCTGGGGCACCGGCACGTTGCGTAGCACAGGCGCTCCGCCGCTCGGCTCGAAGTAGGGCTTTTCGGCCCCCCAGACGCGCTTCATCTCGCTGCGTCGCAGGTCTTCGGCGATGAAGACGAGCACGATGGCGGCGGGTTTGATGTCGCGGGCCGCCCGCTCGGCGCGCAAGACGATCTGGTCGAGCCCATAGCCGCTGACCCCAGCATTGACCGTACGGCGATGGGCGAGGGCCTGCAGCAACGCAGCCCAGGTCTCCGCGTCGCTCACCTCGTCGCCATGGGCATAGGAATCGCCCACGATCAGGATCGGCGGCTCGGCCAGCGCGAGGCCTGCCGGCGCCGGCGTCGGTCGATAGCCCTGTGCAGGCACGAACCCGAGTTCGGCGTCGTATTTCAGGCGGCCGGCGCCGGCCGTCCGTGTCGCCCGGCGGTCCTCCAGCACGATGTTGGACCAGTCGAGCAGGGCTTCCGGGCCGCGCCACAGGCGGCAGCCCAATTCGAGGACGCCAAGCGTGAGCAGCACCGAACCGACGACGAGGGCCAGCCGCCCCAGCATCTCACTCGGCCTTGAGACCGAGGGCCCCGGCGACGAGGAGGGCGATCAGGGCGTTGCCGGCCTCGTTCATGTGCCACAGGACGTAGAGCTGGCGCGGCTTGGCGCTGGCGGCCATGGCGTTGTAGCTGTCGAGCGTGGCAAGCCCCTGCTTCTGCGCGCAGGCGAGCAAGGCGCCGGTCATGGCGCGCTGCTTCGCGGCAAACGCCGGATCGTCCCACACGACGGGATCGTATTCGGCCACCATCAGCACGCGGGCGCCGCTCGAGCGCTGAAGATCGGCGAGGCGCCTGGTCAGGAGACAGGCGATGCGCTCGCCGGTGCCCGGGGGATGGACGCGGACGTGGTCGCCGAACCAGTCGTGCAGCAGGTCGAGGCGGCGCAGGATGAAGTCGAACAGCAGGGAATAGCCCAGCGTGCGCTGCCAGAAGGTGAGCGTGGTCTGCGGATCGGCGCGCGGTGGCACCGGCACGTTGCGGAGCACCGGCTGGTCCCCGTCGATGTCGAAGTACGGCTTGTCGGCGCTCCACAGGCGCCGCATCTCGGTCCGGCGGATGTCGTCGGCGATGAAGGCAACCACGATCGCCTCGGGCTTGTAGAGCGGCGCCAGGGCCTCGGCGCGCAGCACGATCTGGTCGAAGCCGTAGCCGCTCACACCGGCGTTGATCACGCGCCGCCCGGCGAGCTGCTGGAGTTGCGCTGGCCACGTCTCGCGGTCGTCGACCTCGGCGCCGAAGGTGAAGGAATCGCCTACCGCCAGGATCGGCGCGCCGGCCGTCACGGGTGGTGCTCCCGTGGCGCGCCGGCCGTCCACCTCGATGGCGGTTCCCGGCGAGCTGTGGCCGGCGCGCGGCACGTAGCCCAACCGGTCGTCGTGGACGTAGCGGCCCGAATCGCTCTGGGCGAGAACGGTGCGCGCTTCGAGCACGAAGTTCGGCCAGGTGAACAGATAGCCCCAGAACCAGGTTCGCAGGCCCAGTTCGAGCACGCCAAGGCTCACCAGGACGGCTGCCAGGACCAGTAGAATGCGCGGACCAAGGGGAGGCCGTTGCGCGTCGGGCATATTCATCGTAGCGGCATGCTTTGAAAGGGAGATCGACGTGACGCCGGGCGCGCGGGTAGCAGCCACCATAGAACTCCTCGACGAGATCGTCAGCCGTTCCGAGCGGCCGGCCGACCTGGTCGCCAATGCCTATTTCCGCAGCCGCCGCTTCATCGGCGGCGGCGATCGCCGCGCCGTGTCCGAGCGCGTCTGGAGCCTGCTGCGCCGCTACGGCCAGCTCACCTGGTGGCTGGAGCGCACGCGCCATCCGGACCGCTCCGCGCGCGCCGTCGTGGCCGCCGACCTGATCCTGGTCGACAGCAACACGCTGGCGCAGGCCGCGGCGATGTTCGACGGCGGCCGCTATCGCCCGCAGCCGCTCGACGAGGCCGAGATCCGCGCGCTGCGCCAGATGGAGGGTCACTCGCTGCCGCACCCGGACCAGCCCGACTGGGTCCGCCTCAACGTGCAGGAATGGGTCGCACCGCATCTGATCGAGGCCTACGGCGAAAGCTGGGGCCGCGAGATCGCCGCTCTCGAAGTGCCGCCGCCGGTCGATCTGCGCGTCAACCAGCTCAAGGCGACAATCGAGCAGGCGCAGGCAGCCCTCGCCCGCGAAGGCATCGACACCGAGCCCATGCGCTACGCCCCCTACGGCCTGCGCCTGAAACGGCGGCTCTCGGTGGTGTCGGGCGAGGCCTTCCAGAACGGCCTGGTCGAAATCCAGGACGAGGGCTCGCAGCTTGTGGCGGCGCTGGTCGATGCAAAGCCCGGCATGCAGGTCGCCGACTACTGCGCCGGCGCCGGCGGCAAGACGCTGGCCATGGCCGCGGGCATGAACAACAAGGGCCGCGTCGTGGCCATGGACGTCTACGAATCGCGCCTCGACCGTTCCGCCCAGCGCCTGCGCCGCGCCGGCGCCCACAATGTCGAGCGCCGCGCCCTCAAGACCAAGGAGGGCGTTGACGACAATCGCAAATGGCTAAAACGCCACGCCAAGGCCTTCGACCGCGTGCTGGTCGACGCGCCCTGCACCGGCACGGGCACCTGGCGGCGCAATCCCGACGGGCGCTGGACGCTGAAGCCGCAGGACCTGGCCGAGCTGGTGCCCAAGCAGGCGGAGATCCTCGATGCGGCGGCGCGGCTGGTGAAGCCGGACGGCGGTCTCATCTATGCCACCTGCTCGGTGCTGCCGGCCGAGAACGAGCACCAGATCGCGGCCTTCCTCGAACGCCATCCCGATTTTGAGGTGGTACCCGCCGTCGATCTATGGCGCGACGTGCTGGCGAGCGAGCCGCCGGCCGAGCTGTCCGCCAGCCCCTATCTCCGCCTGTCGCCGCTGCGCCACGGCACCGACGGCTTCTTCGCCGCCACGCTCCTGCGCAAGCCGGCGCCCGAAAAGGAAAAGGCGGAGGTCGTAAAAGAAGAAGAGGCGCCGGTATGATCCGCATCCGCCGCGCCAAACGGGACGACGCCGCGGCGATCGGCCGGGTCCATGTCGAAACCTGGCAGTCGGCCTATGCCGGTATCCTGCCCGACGCCATGCTGGTGGGCATGTCGGACGTCCGCCAGTCGGCCTGGTGGTCGCGCGTGCTGGCCGACCCCGGCGAGGCGCGCGGTGTGTTCGTGGCCGACGACCAGGACATGGGCGTGGTGGGGTTCGGCAGCTGCGGCCCAGCCCGCGATCTGCCCGAGGGGCTCGACGGCCGCGAGGTCCGCGTCGGCGAGGTCTACACGCTCTACGTAGAACCCGATTTCCAGAACCTCGGCCTCGGCCGGCGCCTGCTCGATGCGCTCTTCCGCCAGCTGAAGGCCGACCGCTGCGACACCGCGGTGCTGTGGATGCTGGCCGCCAATCCCACCCGCTTCTTCTACGAGGGCCTGGGCGGCGAGCGGGTGGGCGAGCGGGTCGACACCCTGTCCGGCGTCGATGTCGATGAGGTGGCCTACGCCTGGCGCAGCCTGGCCGTGCCGCTGATGCGGCGGCGGCTGGCGGCGGAGGACTAAGACCCCCTCCGTCGGCGTAAGACGCCGCCACCTCCCCCGAGACGGGGGAGGAGTCTGAATTTTCTCCTCCCCCGTCTCGGGGGAGGTGCCCCGAAGGGGCGGAGGGGGTTGCTGCCCACAGCCGCGCTGTTTATATCCCCCCATGACCGACCGTTTGCTGATCGTCGATTTCGGTTCCCAAGTCACCCAGCTCATTGCCCGGCGCCTGCGCGAAGCCGGGGTGTACTGTGAAATCCACCCCTTCCAGTCGGTCGACGACGCCAAGATCAAGGCTTTCGACCCCAAGGGGATCATCCTCTCCGGCGGCCCTGCCTCAGTGATCGAGGGCCAGGCGCCCTCGGCCCACCCCGCGATCTTCACCGCCAAAGTGCCCGTCCTGGGCATCTGCTACGGCGAGCAGACCATGGCCAAGGAGCTGGGCGGCACCGTGGAAAGTGGCCACCACCGCGAGTTCGGCCGCGCCGAGGTCGAGGTCAAGGGCCAGTCAGCCCTGTTCGACGGCGTCTGGGCACCGGGCGACAAGAAGCAGGTCTGGATGAGCCACGGCGACCGGGTGACCAAGCTGCCGCCCGGCTTCAGCGTCATCGCCGCCAGCGACAACGCGCCCTTCGCCGCCATCTCCGACGAGAAGCGCGGCTACTACGGCGTGCAGTTCCATCCCGAGGTCATGCACACGCCCGACGGCGCCAAGCTCCTGCGCAACTTCGCGCTGAAGATCGCGGGCGCCACGGGCGACTGGACCATGGCCGCCTTCCGCGAGCGCGCCATCGCCCAGATCCGCGCCCAGGTCGGCAAGGGCCGCGTGATCTGCGGCCTCTCCGGCGGCGTCGATTCCTCGGTCGTGGCGGTGCTGCTGCACGAGGCGATCGGCGACCAGCTCCAGTGCGTGTTCGTCGACCACGGCCTCTTGCGCAAGGACGAGGGCGAGCAGGTCGTCCGCCTGTTCCGCGACAGCTACAACATCCCGCTGATCCACGCCGACGCCTCGGACCAGTTCCTGAAGGCGCTGGCCGGCGTCACCGACCCGGAGACCAAGCGCAAGACCATCGGCGCGCTGTTCATCGACGTGTTCGATGCCGAGGCCAAGAAGATCGGCGGCGCCGAGTTCCTGGCCCAGGGCACGCTCTATCCCGACGTGATCGAATCGGTCTCCTTCACCGGCGGCCCCTCGGTGACCATCAAGAGCCATCACAATGTCGGCGGACTGCCCGCGCGCATGAAGATGAAGCTGGTCGAGCCGCTCCGGGAACTGTTCAAGGACGAGGTGAGGGCGCTCGGCCGCGAACTGGGCCTGCCGGCCGACCTGGTGAACCGCCATCCGTTCCCCGGCCCCGGCCTCGCCATCCGCATCCCCGGCGACATCACCAGGGAAAAGCTCGACCTCCTGCGCGAGGTCGATGCCGTCTATCTCGACGAGATCCGCAAATCGGGCCTCTACGACGAGATCTGGCAGGCCTTCGCCGTGCTGCTGCCGGTGCGCACCGTGGGCGTGATGGGCGACGGCCGCACCTACGACCAGGCCTGCGCGCTCCGCGCCGTCACCTCGACCGACGGCATGACCGCCGATTACTACCCGTTCGAGCACGCGTTCCTGGGCCGCGTTGCTGCCCGTATCATCAACGAGTGCCGCGGGATCAACCGGGTGACCTACGACATCACCAGCAAGCCGCCGGGCACGATTGAGTGGGAGTGACGACAAGCTAGGAAGGGCGCCTCAGACATGGGCTTCTCACCGGCCATTCGCAAAGAAGCGTTTCTTCGTTGTGCGAGACGCTGCTGCGTCTGCCGGACGTTCAAAGGGGTGCACATTGAGGTGCACCACATCGTACAGCCGGAAGACGGAGGAGACGACAGCCGAGAAAACGCTATTCCTCTTTGCTTCGACTGTCATGCAGCGGCAGGCCATTACAATCCGAATCATCCTCGTGGGAGCAAGTACGGTCCGGAGGAGCTAAGAGGTCACCGCAAAAAGCTCTACGAGGACGTTGCCGCAGGCCGGGTA
>CANJHI010000154.1 GCA_947474005.1 Alphaproteobacteria bacterium
ACCTGAGTCAGCACGCGGCGCACGACGCTGCGCAGCGCATCGTCGACGAGAGCGTCGTAGTGAAAGCGATCGTTCATGGCCTGTCGGAAAATCTGTGCGAACCATCGGCCCGCGTGGTGTGAGAGTCAACGATGCCAATAGCGGGCATTGCGGTGAAATGAAAGTGGGGGGCTTCTGTTGCCCGGTGCCCCCCGAACCGCGCTTACGTCCGCTGTTTAGGCGGCAGCAGCGAGTGTAACGGTGTTATCGTTAGCACTTGTGTGTGGTCCGTTGCGGCGGAACCATACCGGGCAAAAACCGCGCCTTTACCACGCTCGTCGATCCTGTTTCGCCCCCATGGTCTCCGCGCCCGTCACTCACTGAGATCGGGGTCTGGAGGGAATGGTGGAGGCGCCGGGTACCGCCCCCGGGTCCGAAACGCTTATGTCACGCGGCGTTTATCGCCATAGTCGGTTTCCCGACGAGCCCTATATAGGCGCTCTGCGGGGCAAATTGAAGGCATTCTAGGGCGCCTGGAGATTCCTCCGGTTGATTTCCCCATGGAAGGCTCTGCGCGCCGCCCATAGAGTCCGCGGCCAACAAAGGACGAATGAAGATGCCCCTCTCCACCGACCAGCAGGCTGAAATCGACCAGGCACGTGCCGGCGCCCAGTCGACCCTTCGGCCGGTCGCGCCGGCGCTGGAGGAGATTCTTTACCAGGCGCTGCCGGTGCTCGATCACGGCTTCGTCCGGGTCGTCGACTACATGGGCGACGATGCCGCGGTCGTGCAGGCTGCGCGCGTGTCCTATGGCCGCGGCACCAAGAAGATCAGTGAGGATCGCGGCCTGATCAATTATCTCATCCGGCACCGTCACACGACGCCGTTCGAGATGTGCGAAATCAAATACCATGTGAAGCTGCCGATCTTCGTGGCGCGCCAGTGGATCCGCCACCGCACCGCGAATGTGAACGAATATTCGGCGCGCTATTCGATCCTCGACAACGAATTCTACATTCCCAGGGCCGAGCATCTCGCCGCCCAAAGCAAGGCCAACCGGCAGGGCCGCGACGCGGTGCTGGCCGGCAAGGAAGCCGAGCGCGTCTTCGACATCCTCAAGAAGGATTCCGAACTGGTCTACGAGCACTACATGGAGATGCTGAACGAGGGCGAGGCCGGCGAGCCGCTCGATCCCGAGCGCTCCGGCCTGGCGCGTGAACTCGCGCGCATGAATCTGTCGCTCGCCTTCTATACTCAGTGGTATTGGAAGACGAACCTCCACAATCTCATGCATTTCCTGTCGCTGCGCGCCGACGCCCACGCCCAGTACGAGATTCGTGTCTATGCCGACGTCATGATCGATACGCTGAAGCGCTGGTGCCCGATCAGCCACGACGCCTTCATGGAATACCGCATGGGCGGCGCGCACCTGTCGAAGACCGGCCTCGCCATCGTCAAGCGCCTGCTGGCGGGCGAGAAAGTCGATCAGAAGTCGAGCGGCATGAGCGCCCGCGAATGGCGCGAACTGATGGCGGCTCTCGGTCAGGCCTGATGACCGAGGCTGCCCGCATTTTCCATGCCGGAGTTGCGATCCGCGATCCCGGCCGCCTGCGCCTGCTGCGCGAACGGCCGCGCGATGCTGCCGCGGTCGAGGCGATGAACGAGGCGGCGTTCGGCCCGGATCGCCAGCAGAAGACCGTCTATCGCCTGCGCGAGGACGTGCCGCCGATCCACGAACTGTGCTTCGTCGCCATCGACCAGAAGGACCGCATGGTGGCATCGATCCGCAACTGGCCAATCCTGATCAATGGGCAGTGGCCCGCGATCCTGCTGGGACCGCTCGCGATTTCGCCCGAGTTGCGTGGGCTGGGTTATGGCAAGGCGCTGATGTGGCACGCCATGGCGCAGTCCAGGATGCAGGGCCACAGCCGGATCATCCTGGTCGGCGACCCCGAATATTATAATCAGTTTGGCTTCCGCCGCGATCTCGCGCTCAACATCCAGCTCCCCGGCTGGGCCGAGGAACGTCGCTTCCTCGCCCTCGAGCTGGTCGCGGGCTCGATGATCGGCGTGCACGGCATGATCGGAAAGTGGGAGCCGAAGAAGCGCGCCCGCCCGCGTAAGAAGCGCGGCTAGCGCCCTTCAGCTAACGTACGACGATGGTCGGCGCCTTGCGGGCGCCGCGCTGGTTGGCCGAGAGCTGTTTCCAGACCCGGCCGGCGATGTTCTTGTAGACCTGCGTATGCGGGCTGTCGGGCTGGTCGATCACGATCGGGCGGCCGCTGTCGGACGTCGTGCGGATGTCGAGATGCAGCGGCACCTCGCCCAGGAACGGCACGCCCAGCTTCTCGGCCTCTTCGCGCGCGCCACCGTGGCCGAAGATCTCCGACCGTTCGCCGCATTTGGGGCAGAGGAAATAGCTCATGTTCTCGACGATGCCGAGCACCGGGACCGCCACCTTGCGGAACATGTTGAGGCCCTTGCGTGCGTCGACCAGCGCGATGTCCTGCGGCGTCGATACGATGACCGCACAGGCGAGCGCCACGCGCTGAGCCAGCGTCAGCTGGGCGTCGCCCGTGCCCGGCGGCATGTCGACCACCAGCACATCGAGTTCACCCCACTGCACGTCACGCAGCATCTGCTCGAGCGCGCTCGACACCATCGGGCCGCGCCAGATCATCGGCGTATCCTCGTTGACGATGTAGCCGATCGACATGGTGCGCAGGCCATAGCGCTCGATGGGCTTCAGCAGCTTGCCGTCGAGCGATTCGGGTTTCTCGGTCACACCCAGCATCCGCGGCATCGACGGGCCGTAGATGTCGGCGTCGAGCAGGCCGGTGGCAATGCCATTGGCGGCGAGGCCCAAGGCCAGGTTGACTGCGGTGGTCGACTTGCCGACGCCGCCCTTGCCCGAGGCGACGGCGATGATGTGCTTCACACCGGGAACGTCGATGCGGCCGCCGCCACCGGTCGTTTTTGCCGCCGGCCCGTGGCTATGGCCGTGACCATGGCCCGCCCCCTGCCTCTGAGGAGGGGCTGGTGGCGGGGGGGCGGCCCGCTCGGCCGTCATGACGGCGGTGGCCGACAGCACGCCCGGCATGGCACGGACGGCCTGCTCGCAGGCTTGCCGCAGGGGCTCCAAGGCGGTGCCGCGGGCTGGGTCGACGTTGAGGGTGATGGCGACGTGGCCGCCCCGGATGGCGATCCCACCCAGAAGACCGGAAGCCGGCACGCCGGCACCGCTGGCGGGGTCGATGACCGTCTCAAGAACCTTGCGGATGGCTGATTCCGTCACTTCGGCCATGATCGCTCGCTTCCGCTACCCGGCAAATATCGCCGCTTGATTGAAGATGTTGCCGTGGTCACATATATGCAGCCCGGCATGAAATCAAAAGCGGCAATCCGTCGAGGCGATCTCCGAGCGGCCCTGAGGTGAATAATGGCGTGGAATAACAACAGCGGCGGCCCTTGGGGCGGTGGTGGCGGCAGCGGCGGCGGCAACAATGGCGGCGGCAGCGGCGGGGGCGGTGGCCCTTGGGGTGGCGGCGGTAATCGCGGTGGCGGTGGCGGTCCGTTCGGAGGACGTCGCCCACCTGATATGGAAGACGTCATCCGCAGGGGCCAGGAGCGGCTGAAGAACCTCATCCCCGGCGGCTTCGGTTCCTACAAGGGCGTTGTGCTGATCGTGCTGGCGGCCCTGGTGATCTGGCTGGCCACCGGCTTCTTCCGGGTCCAGCCCAACCAGCAGGCGATCCAGCTCGTCTTCGGCAAGCCCTACGGCAAGCCCGTCGAGCCCGGACTGCACTACAATCTGCCCGCTCCGATCGGCAACGTGGTGGTGGTCGACGTCCAGAATCAGCGCCGCGTCGTGCTGGGTGCCCGCGGCAGCCAAGCGCCGGCGACACCCTACAGCCGCGGACCGCGTCCGACCTCGACCGAAAATCTGATGCTGACCGGCGACGAGAACATCGTCGACATCGAATACGCCGTACTGTGGCAGATCAAGGACGTGTTCAAGTACGCCTTCGACGTGCGCAATCCCGAGCAGAACGTCCGCGATGGTGCCGAAGCCGCAATGCGCGAAATCATCGGCAAGTCGAACCTGCAATATGCCCAGACAGAGGGCCGCAGCCGCATCGAGCAGGACACCAAAGACCTGCTGCAGCGCATGCTCGACGAATACGGGCTCGGCGTCCGCATCTCCCAGATTCAGCTGCTGCGAGTCGACCCGCCGCAGGAAGTCATCGCGGCCTTCCGCGACGTCCAGGCGGCGCGCGCCGACAAGGAAAAGAGCATCAACGAGGCCAACACGTACCGCAACCAGGTACTGCCCCGGGCCAAGGGCGAGGCCGAATCGATCATCCAGCGGTCGGAAGCCTACAAGGCCCAGATCGTGGCCCGTGCCAGCGGTGACGCGCAGCGCTTCACCCAAGTCTACGAGCAATACGCCAAGGCTAAGGACATCACCACGGAGCGCCTCTACCTCGACACGATGGAAGAGGTGCTGCGCAACGTGAACAAGGTGCTGGTCGACAAGAACAGCACGGGGGCGGGCGGCGTGCTGCCCTACCTGCCGCTGCCGGAACTGCGATCGAACCAGCCGCAGGGCGTGACCCAGCCTGCCCGCCAGACCCAGCCCGCCCAGGGCGCCGCGCCGCAGGGAGCCACGCGATGAGCAACCGTTCGATCATTATCGTAGTCCTCCTGGCGGTCACCGCCTTCCTGGTCACGCAAACCCTCTACACCGTCGATCCGACCAAGCAGGTCCTGGTCCGCCAGTTCGGTGCCATCGTCGGCGAGCCCAAGACCGCGCCGGGGCTCTACGCCAAGATCCCCCTGATCCAGGACATTCAGCGGATCGACAGCCGCCTGCTCGACTACGAAGCCGAGGAGTTCGAGATCATCGCCGGCGACCAGAAGCGCCTGGTGGTCGATGCCTATGCCCGCTTCAAGATCGTGGCGGCCAAGACGTTCGCCACGACCGTCCCGGGCGGCGAGCCGGCCCTGCGTGGCCTGCTCGACTCGCTGATCAACTCGGAGATCCGGGGCGTACTGAGCTCGGTGCCGCTGCATGCGGTGCTGACGGACCAGCGCGCCAACCTGATGGACGACATCACCAAGCGGGTAAATGCCAAGACCAAGGAACTGGGCGTCGAGGTTGTCGACGTTCGTATCAAGCGAGCCGACCTGCCGCAGGCCAACTCCCAGTCGGTCTTCAACCGCATGAAGACCGACCGCGAACGCGAGGCCGGCCAGCTCCGCGCCGAGGGCGACGAGGAAAAGGCCCGCATCACCGCCACGGCCGACCGCGAAGTCGCGGTCTTCAAGGCGGACGCCGGCCTGAAAGCCCAAGTCACCATGGGCGGGGCCGACGCCGAGGCGACCAAGATCTATGCCGATGCGTTCAACCAGGACAAGGATTTCTACGGCTTCTACCGCCGCATGGAGGCCTACAAGCAGGCCTTCGGTGCTGGCGGTTCGACCATGATCCTGAGCCCCGACACCGACTTCTTCCGCTACTTCAACGACCCGGCCGGGTTGCCGTCGCCCAAGAAGTAGCGCCTCGGAGAGGTGGCAAAAATCGTACCGACCGGCGGCTGTTGCAGTCATGCAACGCCGCCGGTTCTTTTTGTGCCGCAGCGCTAGAACACTGTAATAATCGGCAACATCACGGCCTCTTCAATTGCGCCACAATCGACCCTCATGTAGGGAGGACTCGAATGCGCGGCGCCGGCCGTTCCCATCGTATGGCCCTGAGCGCCGCTGGAGGCCGGACGTGATTCTGTCGGATTTTCAAGGTCTTGCGAAGGGTGCCGCGCTTGCGGCTGTGACGGCTCTCGGCCTGGCGCTTGCCCAGCCAGTGTGGGCGCGCGACGCGCCACAGAGCTTCGCCGAGCTGGTCGACAAATTGATGCCGACCGTGGTCAACATCACCACCACCCAGAACGTGCCCCAGCAGGGTCCGCGATTGCGCGACATGCCGCAGCTGCCGCCCGGCTCGCCGTTCGAGGAGCTGTTCAAGGAGTTCTTCGACAAGCGTGGGGGTGAGGAGCAGAAACGCCGCGGCACCTCGCTCGGCTCCGGCTTCATCATCGACGGTGAAGGCTACATCGTCACCAACAACCATGTGATCCAAGGCGCGGAGGACATCACCGTCATCCTGCGCGATGACACCCAGCTCAAGGCCAAGCTGATCGGCTCTGACAGCCGCATCGATGTGGCGCTGCTCAAGGTCGAGCCGCCCAATAAGAAGCCGCTTCCGGCCATCAAGTGGGGCGATTCCGACAAGGAACGGGTGGGCGACTGGGTGATCGCAATCGGCAATCCGTTCGGCCTCGGCCATTCGGTGACCGCCGGCATCATCTCGGCGCGCGGTCGCTCGCTGAACGACTCGCTCGACGATTACCTGCAGACCGACGCCGCCATCAACAAGGGCAACTCGGGCGGCCCGCTGTTCAACGCCGACGGCGAGGTGATCGGCGTCAACACCGCCATCTATTCGCCGTCGGGCACCAACGCCGGCCTCGCCTTCTCGATCCCCTCCAATCTCGTCAAGCAGGTTGCCGACCAGCTTCGTGAGTTCGGCCGGGTCAAGCGCGGCTGGATCGGTGTTAGTTACCAGAGCGTCACCGACGACATCGCCGACAGCTTCAGCCTCGACCGCGCGCGGGGCGTGCTGGTGGCCAATGTCGCGGCCGACGGGCCGGCGGCCAAGGCCGGGTTGAAGCGCAACGACATCATCCTGAATTTTGCGAACCAGGACGTGCTCGACCTGCGCCGCTTTCCGCGGTTGGTCGCCAACGCCCGGGTCGGCAGCACCGTCGACGTCGTCGTCTGGCGCGGCGGCAAGGAAGTGCCGCTGAAGCTCCGCATTGGCGAGCAGGAAGAGGCGGACAAGCAGAACGCCGCGGCCCAGGGCGCGCCCAAGAAGCCGGCCGAACCCGACCAGCCGGTGACCTCTACCATCGAGCAGCTCGGCCTCACCCTGCAGAAGCCGAGCGATCAGCTGCGCGAAAAATATGGCCTATCCGACCAACTGAAGGGCGTGGTCGTCACCAAGGTGGCGCCCAACAGCCCGGCCGCTGAGAAACAGCTCCAGCCCGGCGACGTCATCCTCGAAGTCGACCAGAAGCCGGTGACCACGCCGCAGGAGGTCACCGACATCGTGACCAAACTGCAGCAGCAGAAAAAGAAGTCGGTGCTGCTGTTCGTCGAGCGCCAGGGCGATCCGCGCTTCGCTGCGCTCCGTCTCACCAAGTGACTTGAAGGTCGGGGTTACCCGACCTTCACCACCAGCTTCCCGAAGTTCTCGCCCTTGAGCAGGCCCATGAAGGCCTGCGGGGCTTTGCCGAGTCCGTCGATCACGGTCTCGCGGCTCTTGAGCTTGCCCGCCTTCAGAAGGCCACCGACTTCGGCTGCGAACTCGCCCATGAGGGCTGCGTGGTCGGAGACGATGAAACCCTGGATGGTGAGGCGGCGCTGCACGATGGTGAACATCTTGGACGGACCGGCCATCGGCTCGGCGTCCTGGTACTCGGAGATGGCGCCGCAGAAGGCCAGACGGCCGAAATTGTTCAGGCGTGCAAATACGGCGTGGAAGATCTTGCCGCCGACATTCTCGAAATCCGAATCGATGCCCTGCGGACAGAGCTTGTCCAGCACTGCGCCGTAGTCGCGTTCGGTCTTGTGGTTGAAGCAAGCGTCGTAGCCCGCCTCGCGCACCGCCCACTGGCATTTCTCGTCGTCGCCGGCACAGCCAACGACGCGGGCGCCAGCAAGCTTGGCGAGCTGTCCTGCCACCTGGCCGACGGCGCCGGTCGCGGCCGAGACGAAGGCCGTCTCACCGACCTTGGGTTTGCAGATGTGCGTCACCCCATACCAGGCGGTGAAGCTCGGCATACCGAGCACACCCAGATGGGCCTGGAGCGGCGCCACGGCAGGGTCGATCTTGCGCAGGCCCTTGCCGTCATGGAGGGTGTGGCTCGCCCAGTTCAGCATACCGATGACCGTGTCGCCCTTGGCGTAGCGCGGGTTCTTCGACTCGACGACCTCGCCCACCGAGCCGCCGGTCAGCGGCTGGCCGAGTTCGAAGGGCGGCGTGTAAGAGCGCAGCTCGGTCATGCGCGGGCGCATGTACGGGTCGAGCGAGAGGAAGCGGGAACGGATCAGCACCTGGCCGTCGGCGAGCGCGGGCAGGGTGACGGACTCCTCGCGAAAGCAGTCGGCGGTGACGTCGCCCGAGGGGCGCCGGGTGAGCACGATCTGGACGGCGTCGGTCATGGACTTGTCCTCATGGGTCTTTCCTTTCGGCGAAGTCGCGCCGGCGATAGCCCTGGAGGTAGAGCAGGGCGGTGAGATCGCCGTGGTCGATGCGGGCCGCGACCTGGGCCGCGACCATGGGCTTGGCCCGGAAGGCGACTCCAAGGCCCGCCGCCTGCAGCATCGGCAGGTCGTTGGCGCCATCGCCGACGCAGAGCGACTGGGCCATCTCGAGGCCTCGCTGGGCGCACAGCCGCTCCAGCGTGGCGAGCTTGGCTTCCTTGCCCAGGATCGGCCGCTGGACCGTGCCGGCCAGCGTGCGGCCGTCGTGATCGAGCGTGTTGGCTGCATCGAAATCGAACCCCAGGCGTTCGTGCACCATGCGGGTGAAATAGGTGAAGCCGCCCGAGACCAGGGCGCAGTAGCCGCCGAACTTGTGCATGGTGGCGATCAGGGTGGCGGCGCCGGCCATGGTGCGGATGCGCTCGGCGGCTTCGTCGAGCCGGGCCACCGGCAGGCCCTTCAGCAGTCCGACCCGCTCGATCAGCGCGCCGGTGAAATCGATCTCGCCGTTCATGGCGCGCGCGGTGATGCCGGCGATGTGCTCGCGCAGGCCAAGGAATTCGGCCAGCTCGTCCAGCATCTCGTTCTCGATGATGGTCGATTCCATGTCGGCCACCAGCAGCCGTTTGCGCCGGCCCTCAGGGGAAAGCGCCACGGCGTCGATGCCGGGCAGGCTCACGGTTGGTGGCGGCCCGTCGGCTGGCCCGTCAGCCGGCCCATCGAAGGGCAGGTCGCAGGCGACACCGGGGGCCAGCCAGTCGACGGGACCGACGGTTGCACCTGCGGCCTGCAGTTGTTCACTCGCGAGCTGCACGGCGGCGGCATCGAGAATGGGACGGGCGGGATTGGCGATGAGGACAAAAACGTTATTCACGGTCCGGTTCTAATGGCCGATTTGCAATCAGCGGCCAAGCAGTGTCTTTTCGCCCGCCATGACTGAGGGGCGCGTCATCGTCGTCGCCGGACCGACCGCGAGCGGCAAGTCGGCGCTGGCGCTGGCGCTGGCGGAACGTTTACGGGGCAAAGGCCAAGGCAAAGGGATGGGCACGGTGATCAACGCCGATGCCATGCAGACCTACGACGCCTTTCCCATTCTGACGGCCCAGCCCAGCGCCCAGGAGCGTGCGCGTGTGCCGCATGCACTCTACGGCGTGATGCCGCTCAGCGAGACGCTGTCGGCGGCGCGCTGGCGGACGCTCGCTTCATCCGAGATCGCGTGCTGCCTGGCGGAAGGCCGAACGCCGATCCTGTGCGGCGGGTCGGGCCTCTATTTGCGTACGCTGATGCAGGGCATTTCCGCCATTCCCGATGTGCCACCCGCGGTTCGCGAACAGGCCAACATGGATTGGCAGGCCATGGGCGCCGACTCTTTCCGGGCTCGCCTCGCCGAGCGGGACGCCGCGATCGTCGGGCGGCTGAAGCCCGGCGACCGCCAGCGCCATATCCGCGCCTGGGAGGTGGTGGCGGGTACCGGTCGGCCGCTCAGCGACTGGCAGAGCGATGCCGGCACGCCGGCACCCTGGCGCTTTGCCACCCTCCTGCTGGCCCCCGAACGCCTCTGGCTGCGGCGCCGCATCGAACAGCGCTTCGACGCGATGCTCGACCAGGGCGTGCTGGCCGAGGTGCGGGCGGTGTTCGACGGCTCACCCGACTTGGGCTGGCCGGGCCTGAAGGCGCACGGTGCGCCCGAGCTCTTCCACCACTTCCGAGGCGAGCTTCCCCTCGAGAAAGCTCGGCAGATCGCCATCGATCACACCCGCCAATATGCCAAACGCCAGATGACGTGGTTCCGGCACCAACTTACACCAAATCTTGTGGTCGAACCCCAGTCCGCCCAATCTCTAGACACCGTCGCGCAATATTTGGACAAAATGGAGGTCTGAAACTTTACGTTTCATTCGTTTTGGGGTTGACCCTCCAGAAGGCCACCTCTATGTTCCGCGCCGCCGCAAAACCCCGTTTTGCGGCGCATTTGTCAGAGGAGAGCGCGTGATGAAGCCCGAGGAGTCCGCCACGACCGGCGCCGATCTGTTGGTGAAAGCCCTGATCGACGAGGATGTCGAGGTCGTCTTCGGCTATCCCGGCGGCGCGGTCCTTCCGATCTACGATTCGCTCTTCAAGCAGAACCGGCTGCGCCACATCCTGGTCCGCCACGAGCAGGCCGCCGTGCACGCAGCGGAAGGCTATGCCCGCTCGACCGGCAAAGTGGGCGTCGTGCTGGTGACATCGGGCCCGGGCGCCACCA
The DNA here is from genome assembly GCA_947474005.1 of Alphaproteobacteria bacterium. Classification (GTDB taxonomy): domain Bacteria; phylum Pseudomonadota; class Alphaproteobacteria; order Reyranellales; family Reyranellaceae; genus Reyranella. Next base: position 10,547 of record CANJHI010000154.1, read on the forward strand.
ATGCCGTCACCGGCCTCACCGACGCCCTCATGGATTCGATCCCGATCGTCTGCCTGACGGGCCAGGTGCCAACCCATCTGATCGGCAACGACGCCTTCCAGGAAGCCGACACCACCGGCATCACGCGGCCCTGCACCAAGCACAATTATCTCGTGAAGGCGGTCGACGCGCTGGCGCGCACCGTCCACGAGGCCTTCTATGTCGCACGCTCGGGCCGGCCCGGGCCGGTCGTCATCGACCTGCCCAAGGACGTGCTGATGAACAAGCACGACTACACGGCCCCGCCCAAGGTGGCATTCGAGCACAAGAGCTATCGCCCGCAAACCAAGCCCGATCCCAAGAAGATCGCGCAGGCGCTCGAGATGATCATTCATGCCAAGCGTCCGGTGTTCTACGCCGGCGGTGGCGTGATCAATTCGGGACCGAAGGCGTCGAAGCTGCTGACGCAACTCGTGCATCTCACGGGCTATCCGATCACCAACACGCTGATGGGGCTGGGGTCCTTCCCCGCGTCGGACAAGCAGTTCCTCGGTATGCTGGGCATGCACGGCACTTACGAGGCCAATTTGGCGATGCACGGCTGCGACGTGATGATCAACATCGGAGCCCGCTTCGACGACCGCATCACCGGCAACCTCACCATGTTCTCGCCGGGCTCGAAGAAGATCCATGTCGATATCGACCCGTCGTCGATCAACAAGAACGTGCGCGTCGACCTCGCTGTCGTGGGCGACGCGACCCTGGTGCTGGAAGAGCTGATCAAGGGCTGGAAGGCCAAGCAGCCCAAGGTCGACCAGAAGGCGCTGAAGGCGTGGTGGGCGCAGATTGAGACCTGGCGCGCCCGCGACTGCCTCGCCTACAAATCGGACAAGCAGACGATCAAGCCGCAGTTCGCGCTCGAGCGGCTCTATCACCACATCAAGAACCGGGATCACTACATCACCACCGAAGTAGGCCAGCACCAGATGTGGGCGGCGCAGTTCCTGAAGTTCGAGCAACCCAACCGCTGGATGACGTCGGGCGGCCTCGGCACCATGGGCTACGGCTTCCCGGCCGCCGTCGGCGTGCAGATCGCGCACCCTGACGCGCTGGTGATCGACGTGGCGGGCGAGGCCTCGATCCTGATGAACATCCAGGAGCTCTCGACGGTGGCGCAGTACCGCCTGCCGGTGAAGATCTTCATCCTGAACAACCAGTACATGGGCATGGTCCGGCAGTGGCAGGAGTTGCTGCACGGCAGCCGCTATTCCGAGAGCTACATGGAATCGCTGCCCGATTTCGTGAAGCTCGCCGAGGCGTTCGGCGCCAAGGGCCTGCGCTGCCACGAGCCCTCCAAGCTCGACGACACGATCAAGGAGATGATCGCGCTGCCGCATCCCGTCATCGTCGACGTCGTCGTCGATCAGAAGGAGAACTGCTTCCCGATGATCCCCTCGGGCGCCGCGCACAACGAGATGCTGCTGGGGCCGGACGACAAGGCCGGCAAGCTGTCGGACGAAGGCATGGCGCTGGTATGAGCAAGGATACGCCCGTGGTCGCCCATACGATCTCCGTCCTGGTCGCCAACGAACCAGGTATCCTGGCGCGCGTGGTCGGACTGTTCTCCGGTCGCGGCTACAACATCGAAAGCCTGACCGTCGCCGAGACCGATGCGAAGCAGAGCCTGTCGCGTATCACCATCGTGACCAAGGGCACGCCGATGATCATCGAGCAGATCAAGGCACAGCTCGCCCGTCTGGTCCCCGTCTACCGCGTGCGCGACCTCACGGTCGAAGGCCCCCACATCGAGCGTGAGCTGGCGCTGGTCAAGGTCAGGAGCACCGGCGACAAGCGAGTCGAGGCGCTGCGGCTGGCTGATGTCTTCCGCGCCAAGGTGATCGACGCCAAGGCCGACTCCTTCGTCTTCGAAGTCACCGGCAGTTCCGACAAGGTCCAGACCTTCGTCGGCCTCATGGAGACGCTGGGACTGGTCGATGTCGGCCGCACCGGCATCGTCGCCATGTCGCGCGGCGGCGAGCCGCTCTGACCGGTCGCCGTCGCTATTTGCGGCGGCGTGGCTCATCGACCGCCAGCTTCTTCAGTTCGGCGATCATCGTGAGAACGTACAGTCCGACGTTCACGACGATCCACACCACACCGAAGAAGTCGGCGTATGTCACCGTGATGCCGGCCATTTCGAACGGCCTGGGCGGGATGAAGTAGAAGACCGCGTTCGCCACCAGGAACAGGCAGCGTACCTCGGTCAGGCCCATGCCGCCGGTGGCAAGGTGAAAGACCCGGGTGACTTCGGCGCGCAGGAGCGATTGCACCGTCATCATCAGATAGGCGGCGAGTCCGAGGGCCGCGATGTCGAGCCTGACATAGCCAGACAAGCCGAGCCCCAGGGCGAAGAGAAACTGTCCGGCGACGTCGATCGACTGGTCGAAGAAGAACCCGTAGCGCGGCCGCTCGATCCCCTGCAGGCGCGCTACCTTGCCGTCCAGTGAATCGCCCAGCCAGTTCAGGATCAGCCCTGCGTTCACTACCCAAAGCCAGGCGGCCTGACCCGGTGCCAGGAGGTAGCCGATGAAGGCCACGACCGCGCCGCCAAAGCCCAGCCATGTCAGCTGATCCGGGGTCACCCAGGCGGGAACGCGTGGGGCCAGCCAGGCAAGCGCACGATTTTCCGGACCGGAAAGCCATCCCTGGTTCTGGCGGGACAACGCTGCGTCGGGTTCAACCGGCATCGGGTTGTGCTCCGGGTCCTCAGCCAACGTAAAACCGTGTGTCTTGCGTCATGCGCCGGCGCAGCCACTCGGGAAGGACAATCGACAGGCGCGAAAACCAGAAGGGCACGGAAGGGAAGCCGATCAGCGGGCGGTTCTCCTGTAG